>JADLAZ010000252.1 GCA_020849725.1 Chloroflexota bacterium | reverse complement strand
GGCGACCCCAGCAGGCGGCCACCGTCCGCGATTGGCTCGCCGCCCATCCCGGCCGCGTCGCTCTCCCCCAGGAGGTCGCCGCTTGATGTTGTTCTCACCGCTCACTGCCCTTAAGTTCGCGCCTATGCGGCACTCACCCACCCAGACACCTGTCGCGCGGCGGGGTGCGTGAGGAAGCCCGGCTGCCTTCACCCAGCGCTGGTTCGGTCGGGAAGCGTATCGTGCTCCCTTGACCAGCTGGTCCAAACCTTGAGACAGCGGAGGAGGGGGGCAGCACATGGCTGCACACGCGCCATCTGCAGGCGCTCAGCCGTCGAACACCGACCAGCAGATGGCGTTGCGCAGCCGCTGGTCGTCCAGGACGAGCGCGCGAATCGCCGCCGGCAGCTGGTCGCGCTGCCACCGGCACTCCAGTCGCCCGGCGCGCTCGCCCGCTCCGGCCGGCGCGGCTGCCCGGGCGGCCTTGATCGCATAGGCGGCCGCACCAAGCTCGTGCGCGGCGACGGGGGCGACGACCGCGGCCTGGGCGGCCGCGTACGCGGCATACCGTGCTGTCCCCCGCCGGTCTCTGGCCGCGGCGTTAGCATGGCCGGCCGCCGTGCGCGCCTGGGACATCGGGATCTCGCCACGCGCCCAGGCGCGCGCCTGCGCGATCGCCTGACGCGGTCGCGGGTCCTACTGCTGCGGCGATCTCGTCAGGTGCATGCTGAAAGATGCGTCTGGCAAGACGTCGCCGTACCGCCCATCCTACACTTCAAGCCGAACCGGTTCGGTCGTCCCGCTCGCGCGATCGCGGACGCTGAACTCCGTCAGCGGGAACTCGTTTGGGTTGATCGTGTGCAATTGTAGGCGCACGCGCAGCCGCAATTCCACCGCCAACTGCAGGAGCAGCCGGGCGTCCTCCTTGCCCATGTCGCCGGCTGGGAAGATCAGCTTGGTCAGGCCGGAGAAGGTCCGGTTGATCGAGCGCAGGTCGCGGGCGCTCCACTGGCCGGGCGGCGCCTCGAACCAGCGCTCCCACAGCGACCCATAGTGGCCGATGCGCCGCAGGTCGCGGTGGAAGAGCTCGCTGGTGTAGTCGAGGATGAAGCCGACATGCTCAGTCAGGTGCTGGCGCGTCAGCTTCGGCAGCTCCCAGCCGGGCAGGTAGCCGGCCCAGCGATCGTGGAAGGCGGTGTCATCGCTGATGGCCGGTGGCAGTGGCTTGAACAGGTGCTCGGCCAGCATCCCCTCTCTCGGATCGAAGTTGATGTTGCCATTGAAGACGAAACCGGCATCACCCGCGACCGTGATCGTGCCGCGGTTGATCTGCCCGCTCTCCATGTAGGACTTGTAGAAGTTCTTGTCGCTCTCCTGGTTGAAGGCGCTGCCGGCGATCTCATCGAAGCCGACCACGTCACGCTGCGCGATCAGGCCTGGCTGCGGTGGCTGGGTGTTGCTGACGAACAGCTTGGGGATGGTCACCGCGCCGCCGGCCAGGAGGGTGCCGTAGGGGCTGAACTCGGTGAAGCAGAAGCTCTTGCCCGTCTGACGCGGCCCGAGCTCGATCAGGTGGTAATTGGCCTCGACGAGGGAGAGCATCCGCGTCAGGTAGAGGAGCTTGGTGCGCGGCGTCAGGCTCGGGTGGGTCGGCTCGTAGCCCATCGTGCGCACGAGCACATCGACCCACTCGTCGGCGCTGAACTGCTCGCGGCCGCGGCAGTAGTCCTCGAAGTCGATGCGGCCGACCTGGACCGGCTCAAGCCGTTGGACGACGAAGGGGTAGGTGCGCTTGCGGTAGCGGATGCTGTCGTCGTAGGTCAGCAGCAGGTTGCACCAGACGCCAGCGGTGAGGAGGCGCTCGTAGCGCTTGACCAGCTCGGGCGAGATGTTGACGTGATCGAGGTTGGCGCTGGTGAGCGAGGCCCAGTAGACGCCCTCCTCGAGCCGCTCGTCGAGCTCGACTTTGACCTGGTCGATCAGGCGGCGGGGCGGGCGCTCGCGGATCTCGGCCTTGATCTTCTCGGTCTCGTCGCCGCGGGGGATGTAGGCGGCCACCTCCTGCAGGACCAGATCGAGGCCCGCGCGAATGTCGGCGTCGTCGAAGAGGTTGGCGCAGTACTTGCCGAGCATGAACTCGATGACGTAGGACGGCGCCTTGCTGGTCCCGCGCACGGCGTGGGTGAGGTCTTTGCGCATCACCAGGCCGGGAAAGGCGGCGAAGAGCTTGCGGTCGAGGTCATCGGCCACGAAGGGGGCCAGCGCGGTCGTCATGGGCGTGCTTCTCTCCTACCAGCCCGTCAGCTCGATCTGCAACTGGCTGTCGGTCGTGGCGATGATCTCGTCGGTGCTGCTATCGCGCACATCGATGCTGAGGGCGTTGCCACGCTCGGCGGCCACTCCGTCCACAGCCTGCACGGGCACCTCGACCTGCGTCTGGCTCGGCATGATGACCGTCGGGGCGGAACGAAAGAGGATGGCGCGCGTCTCGGCGTGGCGGACGAGGACCTCGACCTGGCGCGGAATGAAGTCCTCCAGGAAGAGCGTATCGCGCTCGACCAGCAATGTGACCCTGGCACGTTGGCTCAGGATCGCGGTTAGCGGCTGGATGCCGACCGACACCGGCCGGGCCGCCAGCGGCCACTCGATCTGGAGGCAGGGGATGACCCACTCCTGCAGGCTGGCGCCGCCGTGAAAGAAGCCCAGCCCGCCGTAGGCGCGGAAGCTGGCAGCGCCGTGGGGGACGGCGATACGCCACTGCCCGCCCGGCGCCAACGCTTGCGGACCGTCGAAGCGAACGCCCGGTGGATAGGCCAGCGCCCGGCGCGAGGCATAGGCCGGGTCGGGCGCCGGTGGTGGGACGGCCCGCTCCTCGCCGCTCGCCCAGTGCAGAAAGCCGTGGTCGGTGACGACGAAGATGCGGGTCCAGCCGGCGTCGCGCAGCCGGCTGATAGCCGACAGGTACCGCTCCCGGGCCGCGCCGCTGCCCAGGGACTCCAGTTCGTCATCGTGGCCGAGCTTGTCCAGCAGGGCGTCGGTGACGATCAGCAGCCGCCGGTCGGCCGTGGGTCCGGCCACCTGGCCTGCCTCAACCTGCGCCATGGACAGGAAGGCGTCCTCGGCCACGGCATGGTTGTCGCGCCACCAGGCGCGGCGCTCAGCCGCGATGCTGAGGTCCCGACCATCATCGGCCAGCAGCCGCCAGGTCTTGCCGTCGAGGTCGGCCCGGACCGTGCGCTCTGCGATGGGCAGGGCCAGGCCCATGCCCAGCGCCGTGATCGATGGCAGGGGCGCCCGGGCAGACCTCACCTGGGCGCGCTCAGCGCCTTCGCGCTGGTTGATCGCCTCGGCCAGCGCGGCGCCGAGGTCATAGCGCAGTGCATCAACGTACACCACCGCTGTCGGACGGGTCAGTGGCAGGGCCGCCTCCGCCAGCCACTCGCCAGCCGTCGGCAATGACGGCAGCACGTACTCCGATGCGCCGGAGACTTCGGACCAGGCGATGAGCGTGCCTTCCCACAGCGCCCGGTAGGCGGCGCGCAGTGGCCCGATGATGGCGAGCAACTCCGGCGTCGTAGCGGCCAGATCGCGCATGATCTCCTCACCGGCGGCATCCAGGCGCCAGCCGTCGTCGGCATACCAGTGATAGGCGCCGCCCATGTTGTTCCATGTCGCACCAGCGGCGGCGTCCAGCGCGGTCGCGGCGGCACGGCTGAGGCGCCGGAGCTCTCCCCAGGGGACGGCCTGCCGGTGCGGGCAGTCGTCACCCCAGAAGCCGCGGACGTGGCGCTCGACCGCATCGCCGCTGGCGGCCAGCTGCTGGAGCAGATCGCGCCCGTCGAGCTGACCCAGGCGCCGGCAGGTGGCGGCGAAGGCCGCCGCCTCAGCAGCGTGCGACACGAAGGGGCCGTGCGCGGCGCTGACCTCGGTCAGGACGGCGCCCAGCGCGGCGATACGGTCGGCCGCCAGGATGGCCTCGGGCAGCGGCTGGCTCAGCCGGCGGCTGTCGCGCCAGCGGTCGAGCAGCTCCAGGGCGGCCGCCCGCCGCGGCGCCCCCTGGACGAGCAGCTCATGCGCGTCGGCGACCAGGCCGGGGGCGACCGCGTGCGCCTGGGTGACCAGCAGCCGCGCCAGGCATCGCGTCCGCCAGCGCGGCAGGTTGCCCAGGTCGAGCGGAGGCAGGTCGGTGGCCTCGAGGGTGAGGTCCACGATCAGTTGCAGATCGGGGTCAGGCGCGGCGCCGGCCAGCACCTCGAGGAGCGTGTCCGGCTCGGGCGCGAGGCCGGCGGCGCCCCAGTCGGCCGGATCCTGCTGCATGCCCCGGCGCGCCAGCATCGCCACCGCGTCATCGGTCAGCGTCAGGTCGTGCGGTCGCCAGCCCCACTCGACCAACTGGTCGCGCAGTGAACGCGCGTAGATGCGCTCGGCGAGCAGCGCCGACGCCCACAGCCAGCCCAGGTCGTCGGCCCCGGCGCGGACGTGCAGGACGAACGACTCGCCGGTCTCGAGCCGGGCCTGGAGCGCGGCGCGCGCGATGGGGCCGCCCAGCTCACCCGACGTTCGGTCAGGAACCGAGATGAGCGAGAAGCCGCCCAGGCGGGCGTCGCCGGCGACGCGCTGGAGCAGTGGCCCCCAGTCGTCGCGTGGGTCGCACCAGACCAGCCAGGCGCCGGGGTAGGTGTCGAGCACGCTGCGGACGAGGGCCGCGATGCGCCGTTGCAGAGAGATCGCCATGCTGCCCTTCACTGATTCAGGTCGGACCGCGCCAATGGCATGCGCCGTCGCGCTGGCGTGGCCAGCAGGGTGGTCAACCGATGTCTGGCAGCGGTTCGAGCAGGACCTCGTCGAGGATGCGGGATGCTTCAGCGTCGGTGACGGAAACACCCGCCAGCGCCAGCGAGTTAATCGCGGAACGAAGGAGGTAGTCGCGTTCGAGGGGGGTGACCGTATCGGCGGCCGGCTCGTATCGCGCTTCGTCTTTATCGCTCATCGTGCAGCCGTCTCCCCGGCTCTTCTAGCCAGCAGCAGCGGGGCAGCGTGCTCGCGCGCATCCAGCGCCGCTCGTCGCGCGCGCTGCGCTGCTGCCTGACCCAGCACCGAGGTCTCATGGGTGCACCACCTCGGGGAGACGAGCCAGGATCGCCTGGTACGACCGCTGGGCGATCGCCCGCGTCTGCTCGGCTTCGACACGGTCAGGCGCCATCGCCGGACCGGGATGGCGATAGGCCCAGGCGTATTCACTCAGGGGCGCGGTCTCGCCAACCGTTGGCCGCAAGCTGGCATCCAGCGCCAGGCAGGCCGCGCCAATCTCTTCCAGGCTATGCGTCCGGCGAAAGGGCTGAAGGTGGAAGGTCAGGAACGCCTTGAATGCCTTCTCGACCGCCTGCTGGCTATGAAAGAGCGCATCCTCGAGCAGGGGCGGGAGTGCCGCCAGGTCCACGTCTGCCGCGCGCAAATCGGCGGCGGCGCGCACCAGCCAGGCGCGCGCATCGGCGACCAGCACCGGGTCAGGCGGCATACACCAGCCTCCCCTCCCGTAGGATGGTGGCTGGTAATGAGGCCGGCAGATGCAGGCGCTCGTCAAACGCCTGGCGTGGCCAGACCAGCACGTCGGCGGCGGTGGCGGTGCCGCGCAGCACCTGATAGGCCAGACGACTGCGCTGGCGCTCGGGCGGCGCGTCGTCGGCGACGACCACCAGCAGGTCATAGTCGCTGTCCGGGCCACCCTGGCCGCGCGCCTGCGAGCCGAACAGGTAGATGCGCTCCGGCGCGTAGGCCGCGACCAATCGGCGCACCAGTTCGGTGAGGGTGCGCTCCTGATCCTGCTGGAGTGTCTCGGTCGTCGCTGCCATCTCGATCACCTCATCCGGAGCGACTGGCGCCGCGGTGAGACCGCGCCCGCTTCACGATCAACCAACTATACCGAGCCGGCTCACCGGCTCCGCCGCACATGGGTCGCTCATGGCGTGCTGGCCGAGCCCAACCGCGCCAGCGCTGCCTGCCGCTTCTGCTCCAACTTGAGCGCCTCGGCCTCGCGCTGTGGCGTTAGTTCTGTCCAGCGCGGGCTCTCCGGCACCGCCTCCTCCAGCCAGCCGCAGCGGGGCAGCTTGCCCTCGCGCACCCAGCGCCGCTCGTCGCTGCGCCAGCGGGCGCGGTCGGCGATGGCCTTCTTCGCATCGGCGGCCTTGAGCACGTCGTTCGCCAGTAGACCCGCCAGTTGCAGTGGGGCGATGTTGACGCGCACGCCGTCGTTGATGTCCACCCGCCAGGTGCGCTCGTCGTGCAGCAGCGCCTCGCGGCTGGGTGGCGCCATGTAGCCGTCGCCGGTCCAGCGGTCGAGCGGCTCGGTCGCCAACAGCGCATCGAGCTCGGCGCAGGCGAAGCCCTCGGCCTCGACCTGGCGCAGACGGGCGGCGAAGTCGTCCAGCTCGTCGATGCGCGCGCCGGCGATGGCGGCGGCCGTCTCGTCGTTGTCGCGGCGGGCGTCGTCGGCCTGCTGGCGGGCACCGCGCAGCAGCGGCTCGACGTACTGGGTGCGGATGCGGGCCAGCACGTCGCCACCGCAGGCGTGGTAGTAGAGCAGGCACTCGAATGCCGGCTGCCGGCGCGCACCGCCGCGCCGCCCGCGTCCGGCGCCGGCCTGAGGTGTGCTGGCGAGATGCCAGGCGACCGGGCGGTACTTGAACTGGCGGACGTGGCGCTCGAAGAAGCGCTGCCGGCACCAATCCTCTAGGGTCAGGCCGGTCAGCTCGGTCAGCAGCGCCTCGGTCTGCTGCGCGCCCAGCTCGCCGTCCTCAGCCCGCAGCCGCGCTCGCAGCCGGTCGGCTACTGTCGGCTCGCCGGCGCCGGTGGTGAGCGGGATGACGCCGTCACGGTCGGACCAGTGGGGCAGCGGCTCGCCGGCCTCCAGTTGCTTCGGCCAGCGGTGGCCGAGCAGACTCAGCACGAGCACGCTCAGCCGGTCCTCCAGCAGACGCTGCTCCTCCGGCTTGCTGCGGGCGCCCTCGGCGCGCAGCTCTTCCAGCAGCCAGTAGACGCTGATGGGGTGGATCTGGAGCTTGAGGCTCAGTTCTTCGAGGAAGGTCTCGGGTGGGATGGGAACTTGGGCGCCGACGACAGCCGCCTCATCACCATCGCCCCCGGCTTCGCCAACTGCGGCGTCGTCAGTAGCCTCATTGCCATTTTCCCTCACACCTGGACCGGCCTCGTACAGCTCTCGCAATCGCTCCCTAAGATGCACTAACTCGTGCGCATCGGGCATGATGCGTTTGTGCGTCGCGAGAACGTCTAAAACCTCTCGTGGGATGCAAGGCAAGGCAAGGTCAGCGGGCAGCATTGGCAGGGTGTCATAGTCAGCGATGAGAGGATACCAGCCTGCAGGAACACCGGTTTCGCCCAATAGGACTTGGATGTCGCTTTCCTGCAGCTGATACGCCCCAAAGACGAGTCTTTCATTATAGGCTTCGATAGTATGTAAGACTGCTGACACAGCGCCCTGCATAGATGCCGCGCGATTGCTAAAGTCAAACTCTATGGGTGAATCACCGATGTACGTTCTCTTCGCAACGGTTGCTAAGCGCTCGATAGCTTCGAGGGCATCTGGCAGCCGACTCGGGATCGGTAGGGATCGGATACTACCCAAGCCGAAGAAGAAGCTACGCGCAGTGATACGCAAGAGGTAGGAGCTTACACGTCCATTGAGCAGGGCAGAGATCGATGGCAACTGATCGGCACGGGCGACAATGCCCGGACCTGATTTCGCAAAAGTGCCTCCACTGAGGAGCCGTCGAACACCGAGACTACCTGAAGCGGCCTCGGTGTAAGTCAATCCATCCAAGAACATCAGGTGTTCATTGCGGACATATGATCCTGGAAAGCTCTTCAGGCGCACACCTGCGTGCCGCCAGTCCATCACCCAATGGTCAAGGCCGGCCCACTTGCTATAGCCGCCTCCTCGACTCGCAGGAACCCAACCACCAAGAGGCCAGACCTCCCAGTAGCCTCGCATGAACCGATCGCTGTCACCCGTCGTAGTCGGTTCAGCGAGATCGGCCTTACTACCAATTGCCGCTTCAGAGATCAAGCTAAGAAATCTCTCGCTTAACCAATAGCATAATAAAAACTGTGGGACGGTAAGAAAACGAGATTGGAGGGTTTGTGTTACTAGGCCAAGACCGATACCGTCTATGACTGACCTCCGGAGCAATATGGCCTGATCATCTGAGGGTCTCGGAGCCGACAGTCGACATGACCATACTCTCGATTGTGACATTGGCCATGAATGCTTGACCACGATGAGAACAGGTGCCACATGAGCGTTTCCGATCTCTGAGAAGGCATATCTTCCGAGATGTGACAACGCCTCAATTGTCGTCTGTCGAATCAATCCAGCGAAGTGACCCATCCTTTCAGCTTCTCGAACACTATTCTCTGGAATGGAACGCAATTCCATGAAGCTGCGCAAGAACATAAAGCTCTGTTGCGTCACCATTGCTACTCGACCGCTAGATTGGCAGATATTGATTGAACGAAGGATAAAAGCCGCGTAGAGATCGCGCTTGCCGCTGGAGAAATGCCTCTCAACATATTGCTGAAGCAAGGTTGCCATGTTCTTGCTACCCATGTACGGCGGGTTCGTCGTCACCACGGCGTACTGCCGGCCGAGCAGTTGCAGCAGCCGCACTCCCTGCTCACCCTCCCGGCCGAAGAGTTGGGCCGCCGCATCGTCCCGGTTGCCCTTCTCAGCCGCTAGGCTGGCCGCTACCCGCTCCATCAGCATTGCCTTCAGCCCGGCTGGGTCGCGCTGCGCCTGCTCGGCCAGACGCTGGCGCAGCGTCGCCTCGTCCGGGTCGGCGTCCATTCGCAGTTGGCGCGGGCGCTGGAGGGCGGCGATGGCCTCGTCCAACTGCGCGCCCGGTCGCAGCAGGCTGCCGAGGATGTCGGCCTGCTCCAGCGCCGCGAACACGCCCTCCAGCAGCGGGCGCAGCGGCCGGTCGCCGGGGTGACGCGCCAGGTGGCGCGCCAGCGCGCCCGGGTCGAGCGACGTCGGCGTCGTCGCCACGCTCATCGCTGGCGGCGCGTAGCGCGGCGCGCCGGGTCGACGGTGGGCGCGCGCCTCGTCGCGCACCGTCTCCCAGGCCCGCAGCCAGAGCGTCAGCGCCGTCAACTGGGCGCAGCGCGGGTCGAGGTCGATGCCGTGCAGGTGCCGCGCCAGGATGCGATCGGCGATCTCGGCCGCGTCCAGGTCGGGCCGCCGCTCGCGGTACACCGCCGCCAGCAGGTCGAAGGCCTCGCGCAGGAAGTGGCCGCTGCCGCAGCAGGGGTCCATCACCGTCAGGAGATCGAACGAGGCGACGGCCGGCGGCTGCGGGCCGTTCGGCAGCTCGCGGATGTAGTACTCCCAGGTCGCCGGCAGCGCGCTGTCGGGGTGCAGCTCGTGGTAGGAGCGCCCGAGGCTGTTCTGCAGCAGCCACTTGACCATGTACGGCTCGGTGAAGAGCTGGGTGGCCGCCGCGATCTCTGCCCGCGTGGCCGCCTTGCCGCCCTTGCCCAGCTTGGCGTACACGCGCGCCTTGGCCGCCTCCTGGTAGAACTGGTAGCACCAGCCGATGGCGTCCGGGTCGGCGAAGGCGGCGTCGGCCTCGTCGAGCGTGAAGCCGGCTGGCGCGCTACCGGTGGTCGCCACGCAGCGCAGCAGCGCCGGCGTGCTCGGCCGCAGCGCCGCCGCCGGATCGGTTGGGTCGAACAGGCCGGGCAGCGCCGTCCGCCAGGTGTCGCAGGCATTGTCCAGCACCGCCCACCAGCCGGCGTCGGGGCCGGCGGCGCGCGCTGGCGCGGTCTGGCGCAGCACGAATAGCGCCTCGGACAGGCCGTCGTAGTCGGGGTTGGCGCGCAGCGTCTCGTCGATCAGGCCGCGCGCCTCCATCGCCCGCAGCGCCAGCAGCCGGTTGATCCAGGTGTAGGCGGCCCGCTCGACGATCTCGCCGCGCGCGGCGGCCCGCCCGGCGGCCGGGAGGCGCGTCAGTTGCGCCGCGGCCAGCGCGTGCGCCCGGCGCTCGGCCGGCGTCGCCCCCGGCAGCGCGTCGATCGGCGTCACCGTCCCGTCCGGCGCGACGCCCAGCCGCTCCAGCTCGCGGTCGAGGTCGCCACGCTCCCAGCCACTGTCGGCGGTGGCCGCGCCGGCCAGTGTTCGGCGCACGTCGGCGACGATGGCGCGAAGGAGGTCCTTGTGGCGTTTGATCATCCCCTACCCTCGATCGCGGTAGCGCGGCTAGTTCTGGGCAGCCGGACTCGCGGGCGTAACAACGGTGATGAGGCCGGTGAAGCGCGCGAAATCGTGTGGATTGAAGGTCAGCAGCTGATCGATGTCAGCGCTCAGCATAGTCGCGACGATGTTGGCGTCGTGGACCTGCCGCCCGCCCGTTGGAATCTGCTCCAGCAACGTCAGCAGGCGAGCGGTCACCGCCGGTCCGTCCTCGATGACGTGGAAACGTGTCTCGAAGTCGCGCACCTGGGCCGTGAGTACCGCTGGCGCCAGCGGCGCCGCGAAGGTCTGCGGCCGGCTCAACGTCGCCAGGAATTCGCGCAGCACTTGCCGACTGATCCAGAGCGTCTGTCCGGCCCGCTCGTGCACCCGTATCGCCTCCAACGCGACCGCATGCAGTGGCGCCTCCACCACACTGGCGTAGACGAGCACGTTCGTATCGACGAAGCTGAGCCTAGCGGCCCCAGTCGTCATACATGTCCTCGCGGCGCAGTGACAGGTCCTCCGGCCACGGCCCGACACTGATGACCGGGAAATCCGCCAGCCCGCTGGTGCGCGGCCGGACCAACTCTTCCGCGATCACGATGACGACGTCGTGCTCGCCAGGCGGGATCGAGGGCGGAAGCTGCACCGTCAGCATGCCGTCCGCCGCGACGACGGCGGTGGTCGTGATCGTCTTCATCATCGTCCTCACGCTCCCACATCACCATTGGTCCAGGCGATCAAACAGGTACTCTTCATGATGCAATACTACGTCATGCACACGGGCAGCCTGCCCGCACGTCCCGCGCTACTCAATGACGACCACCCGACCCGCTTGCAACTCCACCAGCAGACGGCGCCGGACACCGTCGAGCCAGCTGTCTAGCTCGTCTGCCGATCGGATCGCTCCCGGCTCGCCTAGCTCGGCCCGGTGCACGCGCGCCGTCGCCTGGTCGGGCTCGTCCACCCGGTACTGCGCCTCGAGTTCGCGCAGCGCCCGGTTCACATCCAGCTCGGCCGCCGTCAGCGCGGTCAGCACGCCCCGTGCCTCGCCCAGCGTCTGGCGGGAGCGCGCCGCCTGCTCCCGCGCCTTCCCGTAGAGCTGGCCCAGCTTCGCGACCTCGTCCTCCAGACGCGTGGGCGGCACGCCGGCCGCCTGAGCCCGCTCCTCCAGTCGGTCGTCGAGCGCGACCAGCCGTGCCTGTGCCTCGGCCTGCCAGCGCGCGATCTGCTCGTCGACGGCCGCCGCCGCCGCCGCCTGGGCCTGCACCACCTCGTTCCAGCGCGCCGGCGCCGTCAGCGTGCGCTCATGTGTCAGCGTCCGCCAGTCGGCGATGAACCGCCGCAGTTCGGGGAGGTCGACCTCGGCGTTCACCATGCGGTTGAAGAAGTCGCGCACCTCGCCGTATCGTGCGCCGTGCTCGCGCTGGAAGTCGCTCACGGTCGTCAGCGCGTCGTTGAATTGCAGCAACGCATCGGCCTGATCAAGAAAGCGCCGCAGTCGCGCCGGCGGGCTGGCGATCTCCAGCAGCTCGCCGACCAGGCTGGCGCCGGCCTCAAAGGCCAGCGGCAGCGGACACTGCGCCGTGGTTGCCCAGGCGCGGATGGTCTGCGCCTGTTGGGCCATGCCCTTGAGCCGGTCGCCCAGCACGTTGCTCAACGTTGCCGCCACCAGCGCCGGCTTGTCGCCCCACAGCGCCTGCATGTAGCCGCGGATCTGCTGGAGCTGCGCCATGTCCACGTCGGTCTTGACGCCCTGCACCCGCAGTCCCTTGAAGCGCGCCTCGCGCGCCAGCAGCGCCGCCGTGTCCGGGTCGCTGGGATCGGTGATGACGCGGCTGTTCTCCAGCAGCCGGCAGGCCGAGGCGCGCAGCAGCAGCGCCAGCCCGACCTTGACGGCGTTGCCATCCCAGCCGTACGGCGGCCGCTCCAGCTTCTGCCGCAGCGTCTCGGCCGGGATGAACCCGCCGGCCTGATCCTCCTGCGGCAGGTCGCCGCGCAGCACGCTGATCAACGGGTGGCTGTCGTTGAGGCCGCCGTCGGCGCGGTAGACACCCAGTGCCTGCAGGTCGGCGTTGGTCGTGTTGCCGCTCAGCGCCGCCTTCACCGCGGCCTCTTCATTGCCGATGCGGTAGGGCACATCGCCGAACCGGGCGTAGAGCGCCGGCAGGATCTGGCTGAGCGTTGCCCGCACGCTGGCGCTGGGGCTCTCGGCCGCCGCCAGCTGGTAAGCCGTGCCGCGGAAGAAGATGGTGCCCTCGCGCACGGCCTGCCCGAGCAGCCGGCGCACCGCCGCCTTGTGGCTCGGCAGGTCCACCTGCTTGGCCTGGCGCGCCACGTCGACGTCGGCGCCGCTCGCCCCGGCCGCGCCGATGACGCTGTCGGCGATCTGCTCGGTCGCCAGCGCCAGCGCCAGTGCCGCCCGCAGTCCCGGCGTCTCACCCAGCCGAAACAGCAGGTTGTCCTGCTCGGCATTGGCGCGCTGGCGCATGGCGGCATCATCGGCGAGCTGCTGGTCGAGCGCGCGCTGCAGAGGACTGAAGACGCGCAGCGTCACGGCCGCCGTCGGGTTGCGGACCACCCGCCCGTCCAGCTCCAGCTTGAGCGCGATCTCCCGGCCCTGCAGCGGCGCCCGGTCGAAGCGCAGAGCGTCCTCGCTCTCGTACGCCTTGAGCCCCTCACTCAAGTCCCAGGTCTGTGCCTCCAGCTCCTGCTGGCGCGACCGCACCCGGTCCTGAAAGGTGCGCTGCTGGGCGCTCAGGAAGATGTACTGCTCCCCCACTTGCTTGGCGTACCCGGCCGCCACCAGCCGCTGCAGTTCGTCGCGCACCTGTCGCGTCAGCGCCGGCAGGCTCACGTCCAGGTCATCCGCCACCGCGCGCGCCACGTTCTCGATCGTCGTCGGAATGTAGGCGGCCTGGCCGAGCAGGAAGAGCGCCCGCGCCACCCGGGTCGTGAAGTCCGTCGCCCCCGGCACGCTGTCGCGCACGCGGTTGAGGTCGGTCTTGGTCTCGATCGGCACGTCGCTCGCCAGCTGGTCGTAGAGGTCGGCCAGCGCCAGCACCCGGCCCACCGGCTGGTCGAGCAGCCCCGGCGTCTCAATGATCGCGCCCTGAACCACGCCGATCATCGTCCGATTGGAGCCGGTCAGCGCCTCGTCCCGCCCAGCCGCCTGGGCGATGCCCTTGACCGCGTCGGGGATGACCGCCACCGTCCACGGCAGGTAGGGGTAGAAGAGGGCGAAGCGCCCCGCGTCGGGCGCCGGGTAGACGCGCCGCGGCTGCTGGAGCGTGCCGAGGTCGGTCAGGTCGCCGGCGCGCTCCCCGAAGCGCCGCTCCAGCGTCACGCGCGCCGGCTGCCTCTTGCGCAGGAGCCGCTCCTCGACCACCAGGCTGATGTCGTCATTGCTCAGCCGGCACTGGGTGGCAAAGCGCTGGTTGATCTTAGCGTATTGCTCCTGCTGCACATTCTGCTTGAGCGCCTGCACGTCGCCGTGCGCCGTCACCGCCAGCCAGAGCCGGCCCTGCCCATTCGTCGCCGCCGTCTCGACCAGCGCCTGCACCTGCATCGTCCGCTCGAATGGGCTGGCGCTGATCCACTGCCCCACTTCGTCGAGTTGGAGCAGCAGCTTGTGGCGCCGTCCACCGGCGTCGCGCGCCACGCACCAGCGCCGCAACCGCTCGACCAGCATCGCCGGCGTGATGCCCGTCGCCAGCGCCGCCGCCACCGATTGCTCGACCGACGCTGTCCCCTGGCGAAAATGCTCCGGCAACGTGTCGGCCGCGGCCGCGAACAGGTGCTCGATGTGGAACTCGGGATCGGCCGCCACCTCTTCCCAGTCAAGGCCGGCCAGCTCGCCCGCCCGCGTTCGGAACGCGTCGGTTAGCCCCCGCGCGTCAAGTTGATCCTCGACTGACCACGACAGCGGCCAGTGGTGGGTGTAGCCCCGCTGGGCGGCGAAGAGCTTGAAGGCGATCAGTGCCAGCGTGTCGCCCTGGGCCGCCTGCATGGCGTGCAGGTTGCCGCCGACGGCCGTCGTCGTCACCGTCCGCTCGCAGCTAGCCAGGAAGCGCTGCAAGGTGGAGCGGTCCGGGCTCCCCACGGGCAGCCGGCTCAGGAAGACGTCGTGGACGCGCTCGCCCAGCAACTCGCTCCCCTCCAACAGCGCGCCAAAGGTCTTCATGAGGAGCGACTTGCCCGAGCCGAAGAAGCCACTGATCCACAGGCCGATGTCTTGCGCGTCCTCGTTGTCTGGCGCGTACGTGTAGGCCTGCAGCATCGCGTGCAGATGCTGCTCCCACTGCGGCGTGACCACCAGGTTGCGCAGCTCGCCGAGGAGCACGGCCGGCTTGCGGTCGGCGACCTTGACGACCGGCTCGATGCGCTCCTGGATCGTGGTGGCAAACGTCTCGCGGATCAGCATCAGGCCTCTTCCCCTCGATAGAAATCCAGCCGCAGCCGCTCCAGGCCCAGGAAGTGGTAGCAGCGGCTGGTCTGCGGCGGGCGGACCCCGGGCACGAGCAACACGATCGGCACCATGCGGCCAGTGCGCGGATCGCGCGGCTCCTGCTCGGCAACGGCCTCCATCAGGGCGGTCGGGTTGCCCAGCGGATGCAGCGCCGCTAGCCCACGCATCACGACCACCGGCCGACCGGCCGACGCCGGTAGCGATTCAGGGCGCTCAAGCCAGGCGGCGATATCGCGACTGACCGCCCGCGCCCACAGCCGGACCAGTGCCTGCGCCGTGCCGTCGCGCGTGGCCGCGTTGTCGAGCAGCTGCTGGCGCCGCTCCTCCTGGCCGGCCAGACTCCGGACCGTCAGCGGCAGCAGATCGAAGTGATGAAAGCGCAGGTGAGCGTCACTGGTGAGGGACTCATCGACCAGGCGGCGCATGGCGCGCTCCTGGTCGGGTGGGTAGACAAGGTACACATAGGGCCGCCCGCTGCTGTGGCCGATTCCGTCGTAGGCCGTCCGCAGCCGCGCCAGCAGCAGGTCCAGACGCTCGGCCAGGTCGCTCATGCCGCGCCCTCCCGTGCCGCTGACGCCGCCATGGCCGCCTTCGCCCGCGCCGGCTCCCACAACCAGAGGCGCCAATCGGGATGGTGGGGCATCTCGGCCAGGGCGAGCCCTTCGGCATCGAGCAGCTTCACCAGGTGACGAGCGACCTGGACCGGCACGACCGGCTCGACGATCGTCTTGACCCGATCGTTGCGGCCACCAGCAAGCAGGCCATAGTCACGCAGGATCGTCAGCAGGTTGCCGGCGAGCTTCTCGCGCGTCTCATGACGCCACTGGCTTACCTCGGGGTGACTGGCGGCACGCGCATCGAGGAAGCGCTGCACGTCGGCCCGGCCGATCTCCCGCACCCCCTCCTGCCAGCGCGGCAGGATTACCATCTGCACGAGGTCATAGAGCAGCCGGTCCTGGCGCGGGACGTGCAGCAGGAGTGCCGCGCGCAGGGCGGTCAGGTCACCTTCGCTGGCGAAGCCAGCCAGATCATTGAGGATCCAGAGCGGCGGCTCCCAGCGTACGAGGCGCGCCTGGATGACCTGCACGATCGTGGCCCGCGTTTCGCGGGAACGCTGAGGAAGCTCACCGTCGATCAGCGCCGTCCGTGCCGCCGCCAGGTCACCGAGGCGACGCCATGCAAGGAGGAAGCACCGCGTCTCGCCGACCAGTCCCGTCTTGGAGGCGTTGTTCGAGCTGTACGATCCGACAGCCCGCCAACAGACAGTCGCGGTGTTCGTCATGGCGCGACACCTTTCCTGGTCGAACCTCGCCAGTTGCCTCCAGACATGCCCGCGCCGCTCCCATTGTGCCCTGACGGTGGCACGCTGCATCCATCGCCGTCGTGACACCATTCACGGTGAGCGATGGCCTGAGTGAGGATTGCATCCTGCCGATGCCCCCGCCGCCCACTATGCCTGGACACGCACCTACGTGGTGATATGGCCATCACCCGCGGCCCGCGCCGCTTCACAGGGTCATTCAGCGACAGCAACGGTACTCGCGTCCGCCGCTGCTGTCAATGTAACTACGGTCTGTGCCAGCTGTATGGCACGGCCGTCTTCTGAGCCAGGCATGGCAGTTCGGCTCACTGAGCAGTTCGTGTGGTTCGGTTCCGAAGCGCGCCGAGGCGGCGCCACTGCTCGCCACCATCCCGGTCTTGGCCCGCCTCGACGATGCCACCGACTGCCAGGTGACCAAGGGCATGCACGAGATGCGGCCGATCTTCATCCCAGTGATCGACCCGGCGGCGCGCGACGTTCTGTGGGGGAACTTCTCCACCTTCAGCGAGAGGTCACATCCACCGTCGAGGGTCGGCGGGTCTTCCGCGCGCTGTTGATCGCTCAATCGGGGCCGCCGGCCTCAGTCCAGGCCGCACCTGTGACTCATCGCCTTGAGTACTGCGCGAGTCCTCAGCTTCCTGATGTAGGTCACCTGGCATGACCGCGTCGATGGAGGTGGCTCCGGCCCTCCACTCACATCGGTTTGGGCGGTGTCTAGTGCCAGCTTGTTGATGGCAACCACGGGGCCAGTGCGTCGGCCCAGCCTTGAGACCTACCGCCGCCCGGCTAGCGCGAGTCGCTCGCGCTGCTCGATCGTCACTGGCCGGGTCATCAGTTGCTCGTAGAGTGTCCGCGTTGCCTGCCATGGCCGCATCCCCAGCTGGCTGAGCGCCGCGACGTGCTCGTCGAAGCTCTGAGCGATCAACGGCCGCTCGCCACGCAGTGCCTGAGTGATCAGCTCGAGTTGAGCGATCTCATCGTCGACCACCGCCAGCGCACGCAGCTGCCGAAAGGGCGCCGCCGCCGCGGCGTACTCTGCTCTCCGCGCCAGCGCCGCGATCGCCCATAGTGCCACCTTTCGTCCCTCCTCCTGAACGTGAGCCCGCTCCTGGTCGAGCCAGACGACGTCGAACCAGTTGGTCGGCGCTTCCACTGCCAGTGGTGCCGCGTAGTAGCCCAGCGCCTCGCGCAGGAGCGGCAGGATCGCCTCATCAGATGTGCGCCGGCGTGCCTCCTTGAGACAGGCAGCGAAGGCGACCGTGTCCGCCCAGATCGCTGCCGAGTTGAGCCGGTAGAGGCTGCCGCGGAAGATGACCGCCGGCACTGCTGTCGGCAGGAGACGCGCAAAGGTCGGGCGTGCCCGTTTGAAGGCCTGGCGAACCTTCTCGGCCGCCGTGCTGCCGATCGAATCGTCCGCCTCGGTCGCGGCCAGCGGCCAGATATGCTCGAAGATGCTATCGGCGGCAGCACCGGCCTCTCCCTGAAGGGCAAGGAAAGTCAGCAGCCGGAGGCCCATTTGACCGCGGCCAAAGTCGACGACGCGCCCGGTGGCGTCGTAGAGGCGCGGTACGCCGAACAGGCGCAGTTGGAGTTGGCCTGGGCGCGGCCCGAACTGGCCGCCGGCCGGCAGGTCGGCGCGCTCGGCCCGTCCGGCGCCGACGCCGGCCTCAGTGGCCACCTCGCCGTCGGCGCGCGCCAGCGAGATCGTCCCCGATCCTGGCGCAGCGCCGGACGCCGCCTCGGCGACTGGAGTAGTGGGCATCTGCGTGTCGCTGCTGATGTCCGATGTCGCGCCATCAGCCTCACTGTCCTCACGCGGCTCACCGGTCGCGGCGGCGCCGGCGTGTGCGGGAGCGGAGACTGACTCGGCGGCGTCGGGATGATCGGGCACGGCCGCCTCACCGGGGTGATGGCCGTTTGATGAGGTGGCGTGGATGGTCAGCTCCGCGGTCGCGTGCTCGGCGGCGGACAGCACCGATCCGTGGCCATTGCCGCCGACATGCCCGCCATGACCGTTGGCGCCGTCCGGCAGCGGCGCGGGCTGAAGCGTGTCCGTCGGGTCGGGGTCCGGGTCGGGTCGGGCCGCCGCCATCGCCGCCAGCAGCGCCGCCCGGTCGGCCGGGTCGATGCGCAGCGGCCGCACCGGCAGTGGCGCCTCGCCGACCAGTCGCCATCGACCCCGACCGGGCATGACCGCCTCGCGGCCGTCTTTACCAGCCGTGGCCGCGTCCTCCTCAGCCGCGCGCGCCCCGGTCTCCAGCCGGCCGGGGCAAGCGGCCAGCAGCGCCGGGTCAAGGGCGGACGGGTCCGCGGTAGCTAGCAGCGCGTAGATGCCGTGACGCCCACCGTCGCGCGCGAGCTCGCGCAGCGCTGGCCCGTCGACGTCCGCCGGCTCGACGATCGCGAACACGACCAGCTCACCGGTGGCAGTGTCGCCGTCCGCCTGCCGACAGCGCAGCTCCTCGAGGAGGCCTCCCAGCACCTCAGCGGCCATCGGAGCGCGCGGGTCAAGCGGCGGTCGCATCAGGTGCGGCAGCGCCGCCAGGTCGCTGGCCAGCGGCGCGCCGGCCAGCAGCACAACCCGCAGCGCCGTCGGCTTTCTAGTTGACGCCAGACACAGGAAGTAGCGCTTGCCCGCCGGGCGCTGGGTGAACGGGAAGCGGGCGATCTCGCCCCAGTCGACCTGCAGGTATTCGGCCGGCAAGCCCTCGAAGCGCACCGGCACGTCGGTCTCCGCCCGCTCCTGCTCCAGCCGGATGCGCCGGACGTGGTCGCCGAAGACGGCCCGGCTGCCGGTGTAGGGCCGCTCGGGGTCGGCGCGCGCCAACTCCACCATGCGCACGATGCTCAGCCCCTGCCGGAGCCAGCCCTCGATCTGGACGCGGTACGGGTCGACGATGGAGGTCCGCCGGCGCCTGGCCGGCCGCTTGTCGACCGGCTCCGTGAGCGCGCGGGCGATCGTCACCCGGCTGTGGCCCAACTGCTTGGCGATCTGCCGCTGGCTGAGGCCGCGTTTGGCCAACACCTGAACCGCGCTGCGTTCCATCTGCCGTAACATCCTCTCCCCCGTCACTCGACGGGGTTCTACTACGGCATCGGCCACCACGCCTGGCTACCTCTTATCCCAGCCAGTGGATCATTTTCTTCCAAGATCCGACAGGTGTAAGATCCGACGGAGAAGTGGTCCGGGGGCCGGCGTAGCCGGCCAGCGCCCAGCGCAGCAGCGGCGCGAAGCACGGTTCGACCCGCAGGTCCTGGCGCTTGGAGCCCTGTTTGGCCGCCGCTTCGTAGCAGAACTCGCGCAGTTGTTGGCGGACGGCGTTGGCCTTGCGGCGCTGCCAGGCCGCCACGACGAGGGTCACGGCGGTCAGGGCGCAGGAGCGGGCCAGCACCATGCCCAGGCTCCACAGCGCCAAGACCGTGGCCTGGGACGCGCTCAACTGCGGCAGATAGGTCGTCACTTCGTCCGTCCATTGATAGACTGGGTCGTGGCGCGCCATTGGCGTCCTCCTGATCATGCGGTGACGATTCAGCACCGCACAGCATGCCAGAAGGCGCCGACCGCGCCACCCCCTCCCCCAGACCTACCCCTATGAGACCGGCCCGCGCCCCACGGCGCCGCGCGCCAGCGGGCTGGCGGCGATCTTGACGCGCACCGCCTCGGGCGTCCCGGACCTTCGCCGGCTGCTACACGCTCCACCTGAGCAATCCCGGCGCCCAGGCAACGCCGCCCTTCACGTCGATGGGCATCCGGGCGGCCACCATCCAGCCGGCCGCTACCGGCGCCGACCCGGCGGCCTTGCTGGCCGGCGCCTGCCAGGGCGCGGGCGGCCTGCCTCCCGTCCCGCCGCCGGCGCCAACCGACCCGGCCGATATCGGGCCGGCCCGCTACCTCGACGACCGCAGCGACCCGGTCCAGGTGGTGCGCTCGCTCTACAACGCCGTTAGCCGCCGGGAGTACGCCCGCGCCTACGCCTACTGGCAAGCCACGGATCAGGGGGCTGTTGAAGGATCATTAGGTCTGCCGGCCGCGCCGGTCGACCACATCCCATCCCCGACGCCGCCTGACGAATCGGGCGGACATCCCAGGCCATGGTCGTGCTTGACAGCCCGGGCGGTCTCCTTTACCATCCGGATCATGGCTGCTTGACAGGTTTTGGCACCGACGGATATCCGCGACGTGCCCCCGTCCGCCGGCCCATCGCTCGCCCTTCGTCCCCGCGCGGCACGCGGCTGCCTCTGCTGAGGCCATCTCGGCGCGTGTCACCACCATGACCGCTGGAGGAACCCAACATGCGCGTCGGTCGGTTCCTGGTGCTGGCCCTGACGGTCCTGCTGGCGCTGCCCGCGACCGTCGCCGACGCCGCCCCCCCGGCGCGCGGCATGGCCTACCTGACCCCGGCGGGCGCCTCCGGCAGCTACGGGACCGCGCGCTTGCAGCCACAGTCCTGGGACAATGCCATCCAGGTCAGTCTGGCCGCCAGCGGCCTGGCGCCGCGTGCCCGCTACCGCTGGCAGGTCCGGCGCCACGCCTGGGACGGGGTCAACGCCCGCCCCTGGTGCGCCGAAGAGGGCACGGTCGCGTACGACGGCGGGACCGCCGCCCCGCTGGTGGCCGACAGCCGCGGCGCCGCCACGCTCGGTCTCAAGGTGACCACTGCCCTGGCGACGGGCGAACCCAAGACGGTTGTCCTGCACCAGATCGATGCGGCCAGTCCGACGGTCCTGGGCGCCCGGGTCGCCTGCGGCGCCATCGTCGTCGACCCGGGCCGGGAAGACGCCTGGCTGCATCCGCTGGCGCCGGTGGGCGGCTCGGGCATCAGTGGCGAGGCGAAAGCGGCCGCCTTCGCCACCAGCGCCAACACGGTCACGCTGGAGGTGAAGGCGGCCGGGCTCGTCCCAAACTCACGGCACGCCTGGCGCTTCCGGGCCGGCGCCTGCACCGAGCAGGGCGAGGTGGTCCTCAATCAGGGGGTGGCGACCGACCTGAAGGCCGACTGGCGCGGGACGGTCGTGGCACGGCTGACCGTGCCGATCGCCTTGATCGCCACCAGCCGGGTGCCCGCCAGCCCGAACCACCCCTACGCGGCCCACCTGGAGATCCACGCGCGCGACTCGGCCGCGCCGGGCGGGCCGGGCGCGGTGGTCGCCAGCAGTGGCCGGCCCTGCTTCGCCGATGGCGCGCTGGCCAGGCTCGCGCTAGCCTGGCCCTCGCCCCAGCCCTTCACGGTGGCGGCCACCCTGACCGCCATGCTGGCGAGCGACCAGACCCGCGTCGATGTGAGCCTCGCCGGCCTGGCGCCGGCCAGCGTCGCCGCCTGGGCGATCCACGCGGGTCCGTGCCGGGTCGGCGAGCCGGGGCCGGTGGTCTTCGCGCCGCCCGCCCCGCTGGTGGCGACGGCCGCGGGCGTGGCCGTCGACAGTGCGCTGGCGCCGTCGGCGGCGCTCGTGCGCGCGTTCGCCAGCGGCGAGCGCGCGCTGGTCGTGCGCGGCAGCGCGAGCGGTGGCGGTGGCGAGCGGGTCGTCTGCCTGGACCACCTCGATGGTGGCGGCGGCGGGCCGCGCTGGTGGTAGGGACACAGGGGGCTATGGGCCGCCGGTCGTGAAGGTCCACCAGCCGCTGGTGAAGTCGTTGGCCGGCTCGAAGCTGCCGATGCTGTTGTAGGCGCGCACCTGCCAGGAGTAGGTGGCGTTCGGGGCCAGAGGACCGACCACGCTGCTGGTCCGATCGCCGACTCGAATGAAGAACTCGTCGCCGCCGCAGGCGACCACCACGCCGGGCCGGACGCAAATGGCGTACTGGACCGCGCCCTGCGACGGCTCCCACGTCAGGGTCGGACTCAGGGATTGCCCGCCCGCGCCGGCCGCCGGCGCCAGCTTCGAGAAGGGGGCCGGCTCTTCCCCGGTCGTGAAGGTCCACCAGGTATCGGTGGCGCCCACCGTGTCGGCCGCCGACCAGTAGCCGGTGACGTCGTAGGCGCGCACCTGCCAGACGTGGGTGGTGTTCGACTTGAGGCGAGGGAAATTGAAGTTCACGCTGGTGGCCGTCCCGACGTTGGTGAACGGCTTGTAGGAGAGGTCGGCGGTCAGGCAGCCGGTGCCCTCGTAGGCGAGCGGCATCTCGCTCAGGTCGATGATGCAGTAGCCGTAGCTGACCGCGCCGACAGCCCTGCTCCAGCGCAGCGTGACCATCGTCGACTGGTTGTCGGCAGCCGCGACCGGGGCGAGCTTGACCAGGCCGCCCAGGCCGCCGAGTGCGGCGGCGGCGTTGATGCGCCCGCCGGCCCAGTGGATGCCGCTGCCGGGCACCGGATCGGCGGTGGCGATGATGTGGTCAAGCACCTGCTGGGCGGTGGTGAAGCGGCCGGTGCTCCACAGCAGCGCCGCCAGCCCGGCCGCGTGCGGGGCGGCCATCGAGGTGCCGGCGCCGCCGCCGTAGGCGGTGTTGCTGGCGTTGGTGGCCGAGAGGATGTCCTCACCGGGCGCGGTCACGGCCACCCACGGCCCGTAGTTGGAGAAGGGAGAGCGGACATCGCCGCGGCCGGTGCTGCCGACCGCCAGCCCATGGGCGCAGCCGGCCGGCCGGCTCGGCTCGCTGGAGCCGTCGTTGCCGGCCGCGGCGACCACGACGACGTTGCGCGACCAGGCGTAGTCGATCGCCTCCTGGTAGGCCTGGTTGCAGCCGCCGGGGCTGCCGAGGCTGAGGTTGATCACCCGCGCGCCGGCGTCGGTCGCCCAGTAGATGCCCGCCACCACGTGCGCCACCTCGCCGGCACTGTTTTCGTCCAGGACCCGCCCGTTGAGCAGGCGAACGTTGGGGGCGACGCCCGCGATGCCGCGCTTGTTGTTGGTGGCGGCGGCGATGATAGCCGCCACGTGGGTGCCGTGATCGCACCGATCGTCGGTCCAGCCGCCCGCGGGGACCGTCAGGTCGACGCTGGTGGCGACCTTGCCGACCAGGTCCTCGTGGGTGGTGCGGATGCCGCAGTCGAGGACGGCCACGGTGACGGGGGTGGCGCTGGCTCGCTCCCAGGCGCCCTCGGCGCCGATGCGCCCCAGCGCCCACTGCTCGCCGTAGCGGGTGTCGTTGGGCGCGGCGGTGCGGGCGACGATGTAGTTGGGTTCGGCGTAGCGGATGAGCGGGTCGGCGCGGTAGGCGGCGATGGCGGTAGTGAGGGCGGTGTCGCTCGTCAGTGACACGAGCTCGGTGGTCGGCCCCAGTGCGGCGCGCGTGGGCACGGCCGCGCCGCCCAGCCCGCGTCGCTGGTGGACCGCCTGCCGCTGGGCCGGGGTGAGATCGGGCGCGAACCCGATGATAAGCTGGCCCGGCACGGCCGGCCGGCCGTCGGGGGTGTGCGTCGTGGACGGCGGCGTCCAGCCCATGGCCGGCCCGGCGGGCGGCAACGCGGGCCAGCCGACCGGCGCCGGGGCGGCGGCCAGGCTGAAGGCGCCGCCGCCGGCGACCACACGCGCCCCGCGCACGCTGGCCACGGTCGCCGGGCGGGGGCGGTGGGGGCTGCCGTTCCGGGCGCCGGCCTGGCCGGCCTCGTTGCGGCCCCAGGCGCTCACGCCGCCGTCCCTGAGCACGGCCAGGCTGTGGCCGACGCCCGCGCCGATGGCGGTCACGCCCGTGAGGCCGCCGAGCTTCACCGGCGCGCGCCTGTCGACGAGGGTGCCGTCGCCGAGCTGGCCGCTGTCGTTCCGGCCCCAGGCCCGCACCGTGCCGTCGAAGCCCAGCGCCAGGGTGTGGTCGCCGCCGGGCGCCAGGGCCAGGACCGCCGTCAGGCCGGGCACCGGCGCCGCGACGGCGCGATCGGCGTCGGCGCCGTCGCCGAGCTGGCCACGGTCGTTAGCGCCCCAGGCCATGACCGTGCCGTCGGCGTTCAGCACCAGGCCGTGGGCGCGCCCGGCCGCGATGCCGCGCGCGCGGGGGAAGACGCCGACCAGGGTCGGCGTGGCGCGCGCGGCCGTGTCGCCCAGGCCGAGCTGGCCGTGCTCGTTGGCGCCCCAGGTGAAGAGGCGGCTGCCGGCCAGCGACAAGCTGGCGTGGCCGCCGGCGGCGATGGCGCTCATGCCGGCCAGCGTCGAGACGCGCACGGGCAGGGGCCGATCGGTCGTCGTCCCGTCGCCGAGTTGGCCCTCGGCGTTGCGCCCCCAGGCAAAAACCGTGCCGTCGGTGCCCATGGCCAGGTTGTGAGCCGCGCCGGCCGCGATGGCGTAGATGATCGGCAGCCCGGCGACGCGGCGCGGCGTCGAGCGGCCGTCGGTGGAGCCGTCGCCGAGCTGGCCGTGCTCGTTGGCGCCCCAGGCCCAGACCCCGCCATCCTCGGTCAGCGCCAGGGCGTGGCGCTCGCCGACGGCCAGGGCGCGGACATCCTTCAGCCCGACGACCGGCGCCGGCGCGGCGGTCTGGCCGTCGGCGACGGCGCCCCAGGCCCAGGCGACGCGGGTGGGCGGCGCGGCCGTGCTGACGATGGCCGAGTGCGCGCCGCCGGCCCCGATGTCGATGGCCTTGCTGACGGTGATGACCTCGACCGGCGCGGTGCGGCAGGGGCTGGTGAAGGGCAGGGGGCACATCGGGGGGACCGTCCCGTCGCCGAGTTTGCCATAGACGCCCGACCCCCAGGCCACTACCCGCCCGTCGCTCAGCAGGGCCAGGGCGTGCTCGTGACCGGCGACGACCTTGCGCACGCCGCGCAGCACGCCGACGCCGCCCGGCCCCTTGACCGGGGCCGCCACCGGGCGGGTGAAGGCGGGGGTATCGCCGAGCTGGCCGTACCAGTTGCGTCCCCAGGCGCGCACCGTGCCGTCGGTCATCAGCGCCAGGCCGTAGTGCATCCCGGCAGAGACGCTGGCGATGCCGCGCAGGGGGGTACGCCCGTCCAGGCTGAGCACCGGCACCGGGAAGGGGCGGTCGACCACGGTCGCATCGCCGAGCTGGCCCTCGCGGTTGCGGCCCCAGCCCAGCACGCGCCCGTCCTCCATCAGCGCCAGGCTGTGGAGGAGACCGGCCGCGACCGCCTTGACCCGCCGCAGGGCGCCGCTCGGGTCGGTCGGGTCGGCCACCCGCACGGGCAGGGTGCGGCAGGAGTCGGTGGACGGCGGGCAGACCGGGGCGGGCTGACCGGTGCCGAGCTGGCCGGACGCGTGATCGCCCCAGGCGCGCACGGTGCCGTCCTTGAGCACGACCAGGCTGTGGTTGCCGCCGGCGGCGATGGCGCGGACATTGGTGAGGCGGCCGGTAGGGTCGGTCGGGTCGAGCACGGGCGTCGGCAGCTTCCGGTCGGTGGTGGTGCCGTCGCCGAGCTGACCGTGGTTGTTGACGCCCCAGGCCAGCAGCGTGCCGTCGCGCTTGAGGGCCAGGGTATGGTTGAAGGTGCTGGCGAGGGAAGTCACCCCGGTGAGCCGCCCGCTGGGGTCGGCCGGGTCGAGCACGGGCATCGGTACGGCCCGGCCGACGGTGGTGCCGTCGCCGAGGGTGCCCCAGTCGTTCCAGCCCCAGGCCCAGACCGAGCCGTCGGCGCGCAAGGCCAGCGTGAGGCCGCCGCCGGCCACCACGGCCGTGACGTTGCCCAGGCCGTCGACGAGGCCGGGCGTCGGGTTGGGGCCCTCGCCGAGGGGCGCGCCGGTGCCGAGTTGGCCATAGTTGTTGACGCCCCAGGTCGCGACGTATCCGGCCGGCGGCGTGGCGGCCTGGGCCGGCGGCGGCACGGTCGCCAGCAGCAGGCTGGCGACGACGAGGATCGACAGGCCGAGGCGGCGGGACGGGGTGGCGGACATGCAGCGGCTCCCCTCGACTGAGACAACCAGCCATCGTACGGCCGGTTCCCACTCGGGAATATGCGCCGACTATAGCAGCAGGTCGCGCGGCCTGTCGATGCGCATGACCATCAATTCCGGCGGGAGGGTCGGTGATGCATCAGCATGCCGGGCGCCGACCACCGCCCGCATTGGCCGCAGCGCCCCGAGCTTCCCTGCCCGATGCGCCGACGTCGGTTCGTGTCAGGGACCCGGGCGCGTCCTGCCCGTGACCCATCCGGCAATGCAGCCTGGCGGACTGTCAGGCGCGAATCGCATTGGTAGGGGCACCCCTGATAGGTGCCCGGCTGGCCGCATCGACCCACCATGGGTGCGCCGCCCAGGGCACCCATGAAGGGTGCCCCGACGGCCCGTGCACCAGCGTGGAAGGCGCTTGACAGACCACTAAGGTGTGTAGCCCATCACGGTGTGGCCGCCGTTCACCTTCGCGCTGTAGGCGAAGTACATCGGGCGCTCGACGACGATGCCGGTGGCGGCGGTCGTCTCCACCTTGGCCGAGACCGCCTTGTCCCGGCCGACGCCGAGCGTGGCGCCGTGGACCTGGACGGCGAAGCGACTATACGGGTCGACGGTGAGTTGCTTCTCGACCGGGGCTGTGCCGCCGCCGCTGTAGTAGGTGATGGTGACAGTGACCGGCGCCGCACTCGGGTTGAGTACGACCAATTCCTCATCGAAGCCCGCGCCGGTGTACCCCTCGGCGAAGAGCCAGGTCTTGGCCGCGCTGCTGGCGCCCATGATGTTGTGGCCACCGTTGACGGTTGGGCTGTAGCGGAAGTAGAGCGGGCGCTCGACGACCAGATCGACCCCGTTGGTCGTCTCCACCTTCATCCCAAGCCGCTTGCCGCGCCCGACACCCTCCGCATCGTCATGCACGCTGACCGTGTAGCGGCTGTTGGCCGGGACGGTGATCGCCTTCGTTCGCGGCACGGCCTCACCAACGACATAGTAGGTCAGGCGCACCTGTGAGGCTTGCGCGTTCGTGTTCATAAGCGTCAGGTACTGATCGTAGCCATTGTTGGTATTGCCCTCTGGAAAGTACCAGATTGGGCGCGGCCCGGTCGTGCCCATCACGTTGTGCCCACCGGTGACGCCGCCCAGGCTGCCGCCGTAGGTGAAGTACATCGGCCGCTCGACGACGATGCCGCCGGGGTTGGTCGTGGTGACGCGGGCAGAGACCGCCTGATCGCGCCCGACCCCCTCTTTCTTGTCGTGGACGGTGACGGTGTAGCGGCTGTTGGCTGGCACCGTGATCGTCTTGACGACGGGGGCTCCCTGCGCCAGGAAATAGGTGATCTCGGTCACCGTCGCGGTCGAGTTGGGGTTCAGGATCGTCAGGTACTCATCGAAGCCGACGCCGGTGTAGCCCTCAGCGAACAGCCACGCGAGTCGCGGTGTGGTGACGCCCATCACATTGTGGCCGCCGTCGACGCCGCCGCTGTAGGTGAAGTACATCGGTCGCTCGACGACGATGCCGACCCCATTGGTGCTCTCGACTTTGGCGCTGACGGCCTGATTGCGCCCAACGCCCTCCTTCGCCTCGTGGACGGTGACGGTGTAGCGGCTGTTGGCCGCGACCGTGATCAGCTTTTCGACGGGGGCGGCGCCGGTCAGGAAGTAGGTGATCTTGAGATCGGCAGCGCCCGCGTTGGGGTTCTGGATGGTCAGGTACTCGTCGAAGCCGGGACCGGTGTAGCCCTCGGCGAAGTACCAGGTCAGCTCGCCGATCGTCGGCGGCAGATTGAGACTCTGGACCTGGTAGGCGCCGCTGGCGTTGTCGGTGTCGCGAACGACCAGCCGGTGCTCGCCGCTCACGGCGACGCTCGCGTTGAGTTGGACGGTGGCCGCCGCCTGGGGCATCCCACCGCGTCGCTCCGCACCGGCCGCGACCACCTGACCGTCCGGCCCGAGGAGTTGCAGGGTCTCGGCGGCGCCGGTCAGGATGAAACGGACCTTCTGGCCGGCGGTCAGCGCGACCCCCCACGACTGCGCAGCGCCCGCCCCGATCGTGCCCTGGGCAGACTGCCCGAGCGCGAAGCTGCCGACCGGCGTTGGCTGGTTCGGGCTGCCGGCCGGGGTATAGAGCGCCGTCCGAAAGCCTGAGGTGATGAGCGCCCGGCCGTCGGCGAGGAGCAGGCCGAGTTGGCCGGAAGAGCGGCGGGGCATCGTCCCGGCGCTCGCCCAGGCGCCGGTGGCCGGATCGTAGATCTCGGCGCCGGCGTGGGTCTCGCAGCAGCCGGCGCTGACCGGACCTGTCCCGCCGGCGACGAGCACCTTGCCGCTGCCGAGGAGAACGGCGCCGTGATTGCGACGGGCGGCGCTCATGCTGCCGGTCGGCGACCAGACGCCGGTGGCCGGGTCGTAGAGCTCGGCACTGGCGAGCGTGGCGCCCGCACCCGTCGATGAGCGGCCACCGCTGAGGAGCACCTTGCCATTGGCCAGGCGCGTCGTCTGGCTACCAGCCCGCTCCGTCGCCGGGTTGCCGGTCGGCGCCCAAACTCCGCTGGCCGGGTCATACACCTCAGCGCGGATGCGCATGCTCGTCGTCACGAACTCGAAGCCGACGACGAGCACCTTACCGCTCGTGAGAAGAGTCGCGGTGACGTCATAGAGTGACGTCGTCAGGCTGCCGGTCGCCGCCCACGTGCCGCTGGCCGGATCATACACCTCGGTCGACTGGCGGCCGTCCTCGACAACCAACACCTTGCCGTTGCCCAGCAGGACGCCCGTGAGGCTATCCCGTTCCCTGGTCATCGCGCCGGTCGCGCTCCAGGCGCCGGTCGCCGGGTCGTACAACTCGGCTGTCGCCATGGCATAGCAGCAGTCCCCGGTGGAGTTAGGGCCGTCCCCGCCGGCGACCAGCACCTTGCCGTTCGGCAAGAGCACCGCGGCGTGACTCTCGCGAGCCTCGCCCATCGGACTGGTCGCCGCCCAGGCGCCGGACGCGGGGTCGTACAGGTCGGCCGTGGCGATGGAAACACCGAAGCCGTCGGCGAGGAACCTCTGGCCACCGGCCAGCAAGACCTTGCCGCTGGGGAGCCGGGTCAGTGTGAAAACGCTCGCGTGACCGGACGGCGGATTCCCACTCGCGGCCCACTCGGACGAGGCGACCGGCGTGGGCAGCGGCGGGATGGGCGCCGGCGGCCCGCCCGTTCCATTCGGATCGTAGATCTGCACCGTTTTAGAGTACGGGCCAGCGCCGGTGGTGAGGATCCGACCGCTCGGCAGCAGCGTCGCAGTCATGAAGTAGCTCGGCGTCGAGAGCGCGCCGGTCGGGCTCCAGGCGCCGGTGGCCGGTTCGAATCGCTCGGGCAACGCCGCGGAATTCGCGTTACCACCGAGCACCAGCACGGAGCCGTCCGCGAGCCGGACGGCGGTGTGGCTCTCGCGCGGCGTCGCCATGGCGCCGGTATCGACCCAGGTGTCCATCACCGGGTCGTAGATCTCGGCCGTGGCGAGCGTGGTATCGCCATCATCGCCACCGGCGACCAGAACCTTGCCGTCGGACAGGAGTGTCGCCGACGGCCCGGACCGGTAGCGAGCCGAGCGCTCGGCAGTCGTCATCCAGGTGTCCGTCACCGGATCATAGATGTCGCTGGTGTTGCCTTGTTGGACCAGAAACACCCGGCCATCTTGCAAGAGGAGTGCGATAACAGATTCGATGCCGCCGGTCGGCGCCGACACATCCAACCACGCGCCGGAGGTCGGGCTGTAGATTGACGCGGCGCCGCTGTCCCAACTGAGCAGCAGGACGCGGCCATCCTGGAGCCGCGTCGACGAATGGTTGTCGGATGGCTTGCTGAGGCTACCGGTCGCGCTCCAGGCGCCGGTCGCTGGGTCATAGAGCTCGGCGCTGGCGAGCGTCGCGCGGTCCGGCCCGTGCCCGCCGGCGACCAGCACCTTGCCGTTCGCCAGCAACGTGGCCGTGTGCTGCTCGCGGACGGTCGTCATGCTCCCCGTCGGACTCCAGGCGTTCGTGGCAGGATCGTAGATCTCAGCTGTGGCCAGGATGCTGTCATCCACACCGCCGACGACGAGCACCTTCCCATTGGCCAGCAGCGTGACGGTGTGATCGTCGCGCCCCCGCGCCAGATCGGGACCGAGCGTCCACTGCCCGGCCGGCAGCGCCGCGCTGGCACGGCCGGCCGGCAGCAAGGCCACCCCCAGCACCAGCGCCAGGCCGATGGTCAGCCCACTAAGGACACGACGCACGAGCGCAGTTGGCACGACTCCCTCCTTCGTCCATTCCACCCAATCCCGCATGGAACCCTCCATTGCGCTTCCCACCTGTAGCTGCGCGATGAATCGCGCCCGGTCGCCGTGCCGCCGCGCCGAGAGGCGCCCTCACCGGGGAACATGCGTCCATGCCGACCCATGTGCCCCGGTGACCCCCCGATCATCCCGCGCGATCGTTCCACCGGTTCCCGACAGGTGAGATCTGGCCCGCCAGGGCCGCGTCGGGCCAGGTGGTCAGCCAGGGCGAGACCATGACGGCGCCGCTGATGCGGCCGGGCGCCGGGCCGGCCGGTGACCCCCACCAGTTGTTGCGCGCATCGACCGGGGTCGTGGCGGTGTTGGCGATGGTGGGGCCGAGCGCGTGGGTGAGGCTGCTCTGGCTGACGACCAGAGTGGCGGTGAAGGGCGATGCGACCATGGTGGTATCGGCCCAGAGCATGCCGTAGCTACCCACGCCACCGCCATAGCGCACGACGGCGTGGCTGATGCTGGTGGTGGCGTTGCCCAGGCCCGCGGTCGCGGTGTAGAGGCCGAACCAGTCGCCGGGCGCGGGCACGGTCGCCGCGCCGTCGCCGTTGGTGTCGCCGCCGACGCTGTCGTCCCGCAGCGAGGTGAGGACCACCGGGTTGGCCATGGTCCCAGCGATCTGCACCGTGCCCTGGGTCAGCAAGGAGCCGTACTCGTCGAACTTCACGACCGCGCCGGCCGGGATCGTCAGTATCTGGCCGTGCGGGACGATGAGCGTGACGGCCACCACCAGCGGCAGGCCCGGATCGATGGGGAGGGTTGCGTTCTGCCGGTAGATGTCCGACTCGGAGCAGCCGGTGTCCTGAATCACCGGGCCACTGCCGGCGAAGGGGCACGTGCCGGTAGCGACGATGCCGTTGACCTGATTGCCGGTGGCCAGGTTGCCGTCGAGCGCGACCAGATTGGCCACGTTCAACTGCACGGCCATGCCGGCGATATCGGTGAAGGTGGTGTTGATGAGGCTGACGTCACCGGGGCTGCTCAGGAACAGGCCGTGGCCATTGGCGTGGGTGATGACGCTGTTGGTGAGCGCGAGGGCGCCGGGCCGCACGTTGGCCGGGTAGCTCTCGTCGAAATCGCCAGTCATGCTGACCCGCCCGTGGCGGACGACCGCCCGGTCGATGCTGGCGTTGCAGCCACTGAGGTTCAGTTCGACATCGTCCCGCGTCGGCGTCGTGGCCCCGCCGTCGCCGTTGGTGTCGCCGCCGGCCGTGTCGTCCGCCCGCGAGGTGAGGATGACCGGGTTCAGCACCGTCCCGCGGACGACGAGGGCGCCGACGCAGATCAGCGAATCCCCCTTGATGACGACCCCGGGCGGGATGGTGAGGGTGACGCCGGGGGCGATGACGGTGTAATTGGCGGCCAGGAGATAGGTGCCGCCCACGGCCAGGGTCGTGCTGGCGCCGATCGTCTGCGGCAGCGTGATGACCGGGCGAGGGGCGGGCTGGGCGGCCAGCGCGACGATGGCGGCGATATCGCCCATTCTGGCGACCGGAGTGGTGGCCGAGTTGGTGACGAGCCAGCGCAGGTAGCGGCCCGACCAGGACTCCGCCTCCGCCGCCCGCATGGTCCCGGCCGGCAGGGCCAGCGCGCCGAGGCCGCCGGGGGTGTGCTCGTTCCAGCCGGCCACGACCTGGGCCTGGGTCAGCGACACCCGCGTCGTCCAGGTCGCGCCGTCCTCGGAGGTCTGGATCGCCAGCGCCGGGACGCTGGCGGGGTCGGCCGCGTACCAGCGCACCAGCGTCACCGCCTGGCTGGCGCCCAGATCGAGGGTGAGCCAGCCCTCGGCCGGCGTCGTGGCGGCAGTGCGCCAGACGGTGGCCGGGTCGTCGTCGCGCACGTTGTCGGCCGGGTGGGCCGGGTCGGTGTTGGCGCTGCCGGCGGCGCCGGCGGGCAGCGAGACGGCCGTGTCCGGCGTGGCCGTGGCGGTGGCCGTCGCCGTCGCCGTCGCGGTTTCGGTGGGCGTCGGGCTGGGCGCCTCGGTGGGGGTGGCGGTGGCCGTCGCCGTGAAGGTCGCCGTGGGGGTCGGTGTGGCGGTGTCGGTTGGCGCGGCCGTGCTGGTGACCGTCGCCGTGGGTGTGGGTGTCGGCAGCCCGGTCGTGGTGAGCGCGAGGCTGTATCGCTGGCCGGCCGCGATCGCCACGACATCACTGAGGCCAACGACGTTCACAGGGGTGGTGTGGCTGGTGATGGTGCCGTCGCCCAGTTGGCCGCTCCCGTTCCGTCCCCAGGCACGCAGGGACCCATCCGAGAGCAGCGCCAGGCTATGGCTGTCACCGGCCGCCACGGCCACCACGTCGGTGAGGCCGGGCACGGCCGCGGGGGTGGTTCGATCAGTGATGGTGCCGTCACCCAGTTGGCCATACCAATTGATGCCCCAGGCGCGGACGGTGCCGTCGGCGAGTACCGCCAGGGTGTGGCCATTGCCGACCCCAATCGTCAAGACGTTCGTGAGGCCGGGCACCTCCACCGGGGTGGCGCTGCTCGTGGTGGTGCCATCACCCAGTTGACCCAGTGCGTTCCAGCCCCAGGCGCGGACAGTGCCATCCGAGAGCAGCGCCAGGCTGTGCGAGGGACCGGCCGCCACGGCCACGACATTGGTGAGGCCGGGCACGGCCACCGGGCTGGTGTGGCTGGTGGTGGTGCCGTCGCCCAACTGGCCGGAGCCGTTGTAGCCCCAGGCGCGGACGGTGCCATCGGCAAGCACCGCCAGGCTGTGCGAGAGACCGGCCGCGACGGAAATCACGCCGGTGAGGCCGGGCACGGTCACCGGGCTGGTGCGGTCGGTGGTCGTGCCGTCGCCCAACTGACCGGAGGCGTTGTCGCCCCAGGCGCGGACGGTGCCATCGGCAAGCACCGCCAGGATATGAGACTGGCCGCCCGCGGCGGTCACGACAGTGGTGAGGCCAGGCACGGCCACGGGATAGACGCTCCGTTCGTCGGTCGTGCCATTGCCCAACTGACCGGAGCTGGTGTCGCCCCAGACCCACAGGGTCCCATCCGCGAGCACCGCCAGGCCAAAGTAGAAACCACTCTTGACTTCCACGGCGTTGGTCAGGCCGAGCACGGCCCCTGGGTTGGCACGATAGTCGGTCGTGCCATCACCCAACTGACCGTAGAAATTCTCGCCCCAGGCCACCGGCGAGCCGGCCGGGCGCGGCGCCGTGGGCACGACTGTGGCGGTAGCAGTCTGCGTCGGGGTTGCGGTTTCGGTCGGGGTGGGCGTCCAGGTGGCGGTTGGAGTCTCGGTGGGTGCGCTCGTGCTGGTTGCGGTAGCGGTGGCCGTCGCCGTTGGAACCTCGGTTGCGATACTGGTGGCTGTCGGGGTCTCAGTTGGCGTGCTCGTGGCCGTCGCCGTGGGCGGCTCCGTGGACGTGCTGGTTGGGGTGGCTGTTTCCGTCGGGATGGGTGTCCATGCCGCCGTGGCGGTTGGCGTCTCGGTGGGAGTCCCCGTGGGCATCGGCGGTATCGTCGGCGTGCTGGTAAGGGTAGGCGTGATCGTGGCGGGTGGTGTAGCCGTTGGAGGCACGGATGTAGTGGAGATAGCAACACTATGACCTGGACCACCAGATATCGCAACCACATGACTCACACCAACAGCCTGGACAGGATGGAGGCGGATGGCATTTGTTCCGTCGCTCAGTTGCCCGCTGTTGTTGAGTCCCCAGGCCCAGACCGTCCCGTCCTCCTTCAGCGCCAAGCTGTGGTCTCCACCGCCCGCGATGGCGCGCACGCTGACCAGCCCGCTCACCGGCACCGGCACCAGTCGATCAATCTGCGTTCCATCGCCCAGTTGCCCACTTCTGTTGAGTCCCCAAGCCCAGACTGTCCCGTCCTCCTCTAGAGCAAGGCCATGGGAGTTCCCCCCGGCGATGGCGCGCACGCTGACCAGCCCGCTCACCGGCACCGGAATCGGCCGGCTCGTGGTCGTCCCGTCGCCCAACTGCCCATAGTAGTTAGCCCCCCAGGCCCAGACCGTTCCGTCTTCTTTCAAGGCCAGGCTAGAGGCACCGCTCACAGCGATTGAGCGCACTCCGCTCAGACCATTCACTTGGACAGGAGTTGATCGACCATCCGTCGTCCCGTCGCCCAGCTGCCCATAATGGTTGTGTCCCCAGGCCCAGACCGTCCCATCTCCCCTCAGCGCCAGATTATGGCTGGGACCAGCGGCGATGGCGCGCACGCCGACCAGGTCGCTCACCGGCACCGGGGTCAGTCGCCGGATTTTCGTCCCGTCGCCCAATTGCCCACTGCCATTGAAGCCCCAGGCCCAGACCGTCCCGTCTTCCTTGAGCGCCAATCCATGGTTGCTGCCTGCCGTGATGGCGCGCACGGCGCCCAGCCCGCTCACCGACACCGGGGTCAGTCGCCGGGTCGTCGTCCCGTCGCCCAGTTGACCTTGATCATTCCTGCCCCAGGACCATACTGTCCCATCGTCTTTGAGCGCGAGATTGAGACTCTCGCCTGCCCCGATGGCACGCACTCCGGAGAGGTTAGCTACGGTGACTGGCGTAGGACACGCGGAGGTGCAGTACCCTAATTGCCCATCGCCGTTGTCCCCCCAGGCCCAGACTGTCTCGTTTTCTCTTAGCGCTAGGCTATGATTGCCACCCCCGGCGATGGCGCGCACGGCGCCCAGCCCGCTCACCGACACCGGGGTCAGTCGCCGGGTCGTCGTCCCGTCGCCCAGTTGCCCTTGCTCATTACCTCCCCAGGCCCAGACCGTCCCGTCCTCCGCGAGGGCGAGACTGTGGTAGCGGCCGGCCGCCATCGCACGCACCCCACTCAGTCCACTCACTGGTACCGGAACCAGCCGCTGGGTCGTCGTCCCGTCGCCCAATCTCCCATCGTAGTTGCCCCCCCAGGCCCAGACCGTCCCGTCCTCCTTCAGCGCCAAGCTGTGGCCCCCACCGCCCGCGATGGCGCTCACGGCGCTCAGCCCGCTCACCAGCACCGGGGTCAGTCGCCGGATTTCCGTCCCGTCGCCCACGAGCCCACCGCCCCCCCAGGCCCAGACCGTCCCGTCCTCCTTCAGCGCCAAGCTGTGGCCCCCACCGCCCGCGATGGCGCTCACGGCGCTCAGCCCGCTCACCAGCACCGGCGACAGGCGAGAGGTCGTCGTCCCGTCCCCCAGTTGCCCTTGCCAATTACCTCCCCAGGCCCAGACCGTCCCGTCCTCCTTCAGCGCCAGACTGTGACCGTAGCCCGCCGCGATGGCGCGCACGGCGCCCAGCCCGCTCATCGGCACCGGGGTCAGTCGCCGGGTCGTCGTTCCGTCGCCCAGTTGCCCTTGCCCATTATCTCCCCAGGCCCAGACCGTCCCGTCCTCCGCGAGGGCGAGGCTGTGGTAGCCGCCGGCCGCCATCGCACGCACCCCACTCAGTCCACTCACTGGTGCCGGAACCAGCCGCTGGGTCGTCGTCCCGTCGCCCAATCGCCCATCGTAGTTGGCCCCCCAGGCCCAGACCGTCCCGCCCTCGGTCAGCGCCAGGCTGTGGTTGTCGCCACCCGCGACCTGCATCACGGCGCCAATCCCATCAGTTTGGTGTGCGAACGCTGGGTTCATCTCCTCTCGACCCAGCAGCGACGCCAGTCCCCAGGCCTGCACCACCCCGCTCGGTGCGGGCACTGGCGGCGTCCATGTCGGGGTGGCAGTCGACACCTGCGTCGGGGGCGCCGTGGGAGCCGGGGATTCCGTTGCCGTGGCCGTTTCGGTGGGAGTTGGCGTGGTCGTGCTCGTCGCAGTGTTGGTCGCTGTCGATGTCTCGGTTGAGCTCGGCGTACTCGTGGCGGTCGCCGTGCTGGTGATCGTGGGAGTACTGGTGACCGAGGCCGTGGCGGTGGGCGTGCTCGTCGCCGTCGCCGTGCTGGTGGCGGTCATGGTCGTGCTGGGAGGAGCGATGCTGGCCGGGGCGCTGCCATCGACCGTCACCGCCACGCTACCCGGCAGTGGTCCGCCCAGCCCACTCGCGATCTGGCTGTCGACAACGTCGCCGCAGACGCCCGATAGCGACTGCTCCTTCGTCCCCACTACCTTGCTGCCGATGGCGGCGCTGGCCGTCAGGTAGCCGGTGGCCGCCGTCACGCGCGTCAGCACGATCAGGTCCTGGTAGCGCCCGGCCCCATCGGTCGGCGGGTGATAAATCGCCACCTCGCCCGCCCGGTCGAAGCGGGCGAAGCTGGTCGGCGCCGGGCTGGGCCAGGTCGAGCCGCTGCCCAGGTCGGTCGGCTGGCTGCCGTCGCCGGCCTGCACGCCGACCACCTGCTGGTAGGACGACTGGTAGCGGTAGCGCACGACCAGGCCGGGCTGCTGCCCGGCATTGACGCTGATGGTCAGCACGGTCGCCACCGTCTCTCCCCTCTGCACCTGCGCCACCGGCACGCTGCCGTTCAGGCGCAGGCGCGAGCCGGTCCAGGGCGCCGAAGCGCCGCCGCCGACCGTGGTCAGCCCGTAGTAGGCGACCGGCTCGCCGAGCGGGTCGAGGGTGACGGTGGTGGCGATGACCGCGCCGGTGGCGCAGCCGCTGGGAACGACCAGGCCGAAGTCGAGGCCGCCGGTCAGCACATCGATCACGACCACGGCGGTGCGGCAGCGCGGTCCGGTGGCGGCCTGGTTGGCGGCAAGGTCGACGCAGACGGTATGGGGACCGGGGGGCAGGCCGGTCAGGGCGTAGGCGCCGCCGGCGGTGGTGAAGACGGTGGTCTCCCCGCCGTCGCGGGCGCGATTGGCATTCGTGTCGAGGAAGAGGCGCTGATTGGTCAGGCCGGCCTCACCCGGCTCGGCCAGGCCGGAGCGGTTGGCATCGGTGAAGACGCGCCCGGCCAGGCCGGTGCCAGCCACCCCGGCGGGCGTGGGGGTGTGGGAGGGGGTCGACGTGATGGTGGGCGTCCGGGCAACGGTCGGGGTGCGCGTGCTGGTTGCGGTGCGCGTCACCGTCGCTGTCCTGGTCGGCGTCACTGTCCTGGTCGGCGTCGCTGTCCTGGTCGGCAGCGGCGTCCTGGTCGGCGGCGGCGTCCTGGTCGGCGGCGGCGTCCAGGCGGCGGCCACGAGCGGCTCGTCGGCCTCGTTGGCCTCGACCTCGACCACGCCCGCGAGGCCGGCCGGCACCGGCCCGGTGCCGGCCGGCAGCAGCGCCAGCAGCGACGGCGCGACCAGCGCCAGGACCAACGCCAGGTTGACGATCAGGAGCTTGCGCATGTGCCTCCCCCGCCGCGGCGCCGACCATGGCGCGCGGACCCTGGCCGCCGTCGAGCGGGGCCAGACGCTCACGCCGGTATGTGACAGCTGTTGCTAGCGTGCCCATATCCGTCGTACCTGCCCGCATGTTAGATGGTCCTGCATAGCGTCTGCATAGCCGTCTATCAGGCTTGTCGCCCGGCGTCAGGGTTGCTAGTCTAGAGCGGTGTTGGCTGGCGCTGTCGAGCGCCGGCCGCTGGCGATGGCAGCGGAGGGTGGGTGATGTCGGCGGGGCGCGACGGACAACCCTCGTTGCGCGTCCACCTCCTGGGCCGCTTCCGGCTGGTGGTCGATGGCGAGGAGCGACGCCTGCTCGCCCCCCGCCTCCGACGCCGTCGGAAGCGCGAGGGCGCGGCGATCGACGAGCAGTCCGACTACCATGTGCCGCGCGTCCACCTGCTCATCCAGCGACTGTCGCTGGCCGCTGACCAGCGCCTCGACTTCTGGACGCTGGCCGAGTGGCTCTGGCCGACGGCGGACCAGACCGCCCGGCGCTACAACCTCACCACCACCCTGGCCGAGGCGCGGCGGCTGCTCTGGCCGGCCGGCGGCGCGCGGGCGGGCGGCTGGCCCTTCCTCGTCCGGCAGGGCAATGCCATCTCGCTCTGCCGCGCCGGGCGCGCCTGGGTCGATCTGGACGCCCTGCGCACCCTGGTCGAGACGGCGCGCCGCGCCGCTGACCCGATCCCGCCGCTGGAGGAGGCGCTCGCGCTCTGGGGTGGCGCGGTGCTGGCCGATCAGCCCGACACCGAGGACGGCGCCGAGGAGGAGGAAACCTGGCTGGCCACGGCGCGCGGCGCGGCCCACGCGCTCATCGAAGAGGCCGTACTCGTCTTCGCCACCCACCGCGAGCGCCAGCATCCGCTGCCCCCGGTCGAGGTCTGGCGCCGGCTGCTGGCGGTCGACCCGGCCAGCGAGCCAGCGCATCGCGGGTTGATGCGCCTCCACCTGGCCGCCGGGCGCCCGCAGGAGGCCCTGCGCCAGTACCAGCGCCTGACGCGGGTCCTGGACCGTGACCTGGGCATCCTCCCGGACGGCGAGACGGCGGCGCTGGTGGCGGCGATCCTGCACGCCGCCGCCGGCCGGGCCAGCGATGCCCGCGCCGCGGCCGCCCGGCCGGCGCCCGCCACGCCCCTGCTGGGGCGCGCGCACGAGCTGGCCGCGCTCGCCGACTGGCTGCGCGACCCGGCGGTGCGTCTGGTGACGCTGACCGGGCCGGGCGGCATCGGCAAGTCGCTGCTGGCCAGGCACGCGGCCGACGCCGTCCGCGCCGCCTTCCCCGAGGGGGTGGCGCTGGCCCCACTGGCGCCACTGGTGGACCCGGCCCAGGTGTCACCAGCCATCGCCGAGGCGCTCGACCTACCCGATGACGGCGCCGGCTCGCTGGCGGGCCGGCTAGCCGACCACCTGCGCCCGCGCCGCCTCCTGCTGCTCCTCGACAACATGGAGCACCTGCTGCCGGCCGCCCCCCTCATCGCCGACCTGCTGACGGCCGCCCCCGGCCTGACGGTGCTGGCCACCAGCCAGGCGCCGCTCGGGCTGGCGGCCGAGCGGCTGCTGCCGGTGCCGCCGCTGGCCACGCCGGACCCGAGCCGGCCCCTGCCGCCACCGACCGATCTGGCGCGGGTGCCGACGGTGGCGCTCTTCCTGCAGCGCGCTGAGGCGATCGGGCGCCCCGTGACCCTGGACGAGCGAACGGCGCCGGCCGTGGCCGCCCTCTGTGCCGAGCTGGGCGGCTGGCCGCTGGCGATCGAGCTGGCCGCCGCCCGGCTGGCCCTGCTGGTCACCCCGGCCGCGCTGCTCGCTCGCCTCCGCCGCGACCCGCTGGCGGAGCTGGTCAACGGCCGGCCCGACCAGCCGGCCCGCCACCGGACGCTGCACGCCACCATCGCCTGGACCTACCGCCTGCTGCCCGTCTCGTCGCAGCGCTTGCTGGAGCGGCTGGCGCTCTTCGCCGGCGGCGCCGACCTGGCGGCGGTCGGGGCGGTCTGGCCCGACCCGGCGCCCGGCGACGGCGACGCCCTGGCCAGCCTGCACGATCTGGTCGGCCTGAGCCTGGTCCAGGTGAGCGCCGCCGACGGCGAGCCACGCGTCGACCTGCTGGCGCCCATCCGCGCTTTCGCCGCCGCCCACCTGGCCGAGCGGGTCGACGAGGCGGACGCGCGCGCCCGCCACGCCATCCACTACCTGACGTTCGCCGAGACGGCCAACCGCGGGCTGGCCGGCGCCGACGGCATGGTCTGGGCCGCCCGCCTGGCCCGCGAGCGGGGCAACCTGGAGGCGGCGCTGGACTGGCTGGCGGACGCGCCCGACCGCGCCGGGGCGGGCCTGCGCCTGGCGGCGGCCCTCTGGCGCTTCTGGCAACTGCGCGGGTACCTGCGCCCCGGACGGGCCTGGCTGGAGCGCCTGCTGGCGCTGGCGCCGGGGGCGGCGGCGGAGACCAGGGCGGCGGCCGCCGTCGGCGCCGGGGCGCTGGCCTGGAAGCAGGGCGACCACGCCGGGGCCGCAACCCACCTGGAGACGGCGCTGGCGACCTGGGGCGAGCGCGACGACCGGGACGCCCTGGCCGGACGCGCCACCGCCCTGAAGCTGCTCGGTGCGGTCGAGACGGACCGCCCGGCGCCCCGTCGCGAGCAGGCGCTGGTCTGGCTGGAGGAGAGCCTGGCCCTGCGGCGCGCGCTGGGCGACGACGACGGGGTGGCGGCCGTGCTGAACGACCTGGCCACCGCCGCGCTCGACCGAGGCGACCTGGCCGCCGCCCACGACCACCTGGTGGAGTGCCTGGCCATCTGCCAACGGCGCCGGCTTGCCCACGGCGTGGCCATGGCCTTGATCAACCTGGCCCAGGTGGCGCTGCTCCAGGGCAACGGCGCCGGGGCGCGCGCCGCGCTGGCCGACGGGCTGCCGCGCAACCAGGCGCTCGGCATCGAGGAGGGGATCGTCTACGGGCTGCTCGTCGCCGCCGGCCTGGCGGCGCAATCGGGCCCCGACCAGGCCCGGCCGGCGATCGAGGTGCACGCCGCCGCCGAGGCGCTGGCCGACCGGCTCGGCTTCACCCTGCCGGCGGTCGACCGGCGGCGCTACGACGAGTTAACCGCCGCGGCCCGCCACCACCTGGGCACGGTCGGCTGGTCGGCCGCGCTCGCCGCCGGGCGGGCGTTGTCCACGGAGACGGCGGTCGCGGCGGCGCTCGGGTTCGTCACCGCCTTGCCGCCCGACAGCAGGGCGCCGGCGCACTTCTGCTGACGACGCATCAGGCGGCTCCCAGCTCCCGCCGTTTTAACAAATCGAATGATGCTCCGCACAACATGCTTCGTTTGATCAACTTCGGCGTGGTGACGTAGCCCGCGGTCGGGCCATGCTGTCCGGCAGCCGCCCCCTCCATCATCATCAATGTCTGGGCGTTGCCGCGGGTGAGGTGCTAGAGCCTGTGATGCACTTTCGGTCATATGGGCCACGAAGCGGGCCAGCAGGATGATCGCGAAGGCCAGGAAATGCAGCCCCGCCAACGTCTCCGGCAAGCGTTCATAGTCCCGCGCCAACCGGCGGAAGCGGGCCATCCACGCGTTGCTCCGCTCCATGACCCCGCCACACTACCCCGTGGACGCTTTCGGTCTGGGGTGGTGTGGCTCATCCGTACTGTCCTCCTTAATCACGGGGGCCGATGCGTCCCTGGTGGACCGTGCCTCGTCCGGGCTGCCTGCCTCGCCCTGCCACCGGCGGCGCGTTTCCTCGGCGGTGGACCGCTGATGAAGCTGTCGCAGCCGCTCCTCCTCGGCGGAATCTGCCCAAGTGACCCACCGATGACATCCGTCGTCCAGTTGCCGCGCTCGGACCCAGCCCCGCCGGACCCAGTTGTACAGGCTCGACCGCGAGATCGCCAACCGCTGGACCAGTTCGGCCGGCCACCACTCGTGCTCGCCCAGCCCGTCGCGCCGCACCCGGCGCGGCCCACGCCGGGCCAGGCCGCGCCGGTATTGGAGCGCGCGGACGACCTGCGCCCCGATGCTGCGGCCGAGACGGACGTTGGTCCAGCCCTCCGCATGCAGCCGTTCGGCGATGGCGGCTGCCGGCCAGCCCTCCACCGTCAAGGCGGTCACCCGCGCACACAGCTGCGGATAGATGCTCAGGTTGCTCCAGGCTGCGATCGAGCGCGTCATGTCGCCCGTGGTGCTGCCGCCGCCCACCCAGTCGATGCGGACCTGCACCTGCTCGCTGGCGCCCTGCACGTCGACGATGACACGCTCGACGACTTGGCGGATGATCTCCTTGCGGTCGGCAGCGGTAGTTGTGGGGGCCGCCCACAGCGCCGGGATATCGGTCGCCAAGTGTCGAATGGCCGCCTGCTCAGCGGCGGTCAAGACCCGCGGCTGCCGCTGGAGCGCGCGGCGAGCGTCCTCCTCCAGGTGCTGCACCGCGGTCAGCCTCTCCTCCCACTCCCGCTCCAACTTCCGTGCCACCAGGCGATGCTCGGGCTCGACGGCGTGGTAGTGGCGGGCGGCGCGGTCGGCCTCGTAGCGCGCTCGCTCCAGCCGTTGCTGCCAGAGCTGCGTCACCGCCTCTCGCTCTTCCTGCAGCCGGTCCGCCGCCGCCAGCGACCGGTCCAGGGCGGCCGGCTCCAGAGCGGCCTGGCCGTAGTGGTTGGCCCGGATGGCGCATTCATAGGTGAAACGGCGCCGGTCGGGGTATGGTGCCGTCCATCCGTACTGCGTGGACGGCACGCCGCGCGAGGCGTAGGCCTGGCGCGCGTCGCGTGACACAACAGCCGGTCACCTCCGGACACCTTGTCGGACACCTTATCCAGGCAGAAGCGAGCGGCACAGCCAATGCGATCGATTCGGAAGTATTGCGCAGATCCGGGCAGATGACGCTGCCGACGACGGCCCGCCGGGAGATTTGTAAACAGCAGGTTGCGGGTTCGATTCCTGCCGTCGGCTCTCCCCGAAATCCCCCTCCAGCAGGGGGATTTCTTGTGTCCGAAGGGCAGCGCTCGGTCTGCCTCAGGAAGCCTGGACACCTTATCGGACACCTTATCTGGGTCACGACGCCGCACGCCGCCGACACCGGTCGCGCGGCCGGCGTGCACGCGCCTGACGATCAGCCTGCTGCGTTCCAAGACGACCGCCCCGACGCTCCGGCACACCCTCCTACGTCATCGAGCGGCCGTGCGCCCGCTAGTCGGCGCCACAGCCTGTTGAAGGATCATTAGGTCTGCCCGGCCGGCGATAACTAGAATTGCCGGTGGAGTCGAGCGCCGCAGGGCCGGTCTAGCATGGCGTCCAGCAGGAGGGCGTCATGAAAACCGACGCGGAGGTACGACTCTACATGAAGGAACGCAGCAAAGGCCGAACCCAAGCGCAGGGCGGCGCTGCGGGCGGTGGCCAGCCTCGAGCACGCCTTGCAGGAACCGGTGGGCTATTTCGGATCGACGGTGTCGGAAGAGGACCGCGCCCAGTGGCGATCCGAACAACTCGTCGTGCTCGATCACCTGGCCGATCTGACGGCCCGCACAGCCGATCCGCTGATCCACCTCCGTATCGTCGAGGCGCTGGCCTGGCACGTCCGCTATCGCCGGGAAGACGAAATCCGGGCCAAGGCGCGCCAGATCGTAGATGGCCTGCCCGATTCCTTCGAGTTGCGCCTGGCTCGCACGCTGATCGACAAGCACACAATCTGGGAAGCGATGGAGGCCGACGCCGTCACCGATCGCAGTTGGCGGTCGTCGCGACAGCAGGCAGCCTACCGAGCGGTGGCCGCCGAACTGATCGCGCGCTACCCGGCGCCCGCCGACGGACTGCGGCACCTCGCCGAGCGGCTCCGCGCCAGTCAAGCCGCCTATGGGCGCGCCGAACCGGGCTGGCTGCTCGGCGCCGTGGCAGACGTTGCGCTGACCTACGCGGCTGACATGGCCTTGAGCTTGATCGCGACGCCCGACGATACCCTGGCGTTCCACCTCCACACGCTCCTGGACCCGATCCGCGCGGCCGAGCCAGATCGAGCCGCGGCGATCATCCGGCAGGCGATCGAAAGTGGACACCTCGCGCTCTGTCTCTCGATTGCTCACGCCTATCGCTGGCGCTCGTGGCTGGCCGAGGCCCGGCCCGACGACCTGGCGCTCGCCACTCGACTGTTGTCCCACGACGACCTCGCGATCCGACGCCTAGCGATCGGCAGCTTGGCCCAGCTTGGCCAGCAGCATCCACGGCGGGCCATCGCCCTGGCGTTGACGGTCGACCCCGGGTCGATCTTCGCATTGGCGGAGGCGCTGTTCGGGCTCTTCGAGCCCGCCATGGATGTGACCCTGGATGAGGTGACGGATGACGAACTCGCCGCGCTGGTCGGCAAGCTTGAACTGGTGGAGCACCTCGAGGATTACCACATTCGGACGTTCCTGACGGGCGCGGCCGCGCGCCAACCGCACGTCGTGATGCAGATGCTCCTCAACCGCATCACCCACGACGAACAGGATGAAACGGGGCGCTTCCAGCCCTTGCCCTACGACGGGCCCGTGCTCGACGCCGCAAGTCTGGCGACGCATCCTGAGTATGTGGCAGTCCTGGGCACGATCCGCGACGCGATGCTACGCGACACCTGGCAGGCGCGCTGGTGGATCCCGCGGCTGTTCCGGACGGCGAGCCTCAATTACGGCCAGGCAGGGCTCGACGTGCTGCACGAGTGGATCGACTCGGGCGATGCCGTGCGGATCGCGGCCGCCAGCCGTCTCCTCAAAGAAGCGCCGACGGCGCCGGTGGGGATTGCTTGCAGGCAGTGCGGGACAATCTCTTCGCGGTTGCGACGGGCGGAATGGTCGAACGCGTGCTGGTCCAGCCGGCGCTGCGCCACACCGTAATCCGCGACAAGGCGGAGGCTGCGGCCGAGCGGCAGACCCCAGGCCTGCCAGCATGGCGGTTCTATACGGAGCTCGCCGCCGATGCGCGCCGGAATATCGACCGGGATCGGCTCGATGGCGAGGACCTGCTCGCTTCCTAGCCAGGGCGTCTCCTAGCGGAATTCGAACCCACGACCGTCCGACAGAAGAAGCCCGATGGTCGAGATGCGTGGGCGAGCTGGCAGAGCCTACGACCGCGCTGTACCCAGAATGTACCCACGGCGCCGCCCGGGCTCGAACATCACCTGAGGATACGGGTGAATCCCGTGGTGAGGTGCCAAAGAGGGGACTCGACGATATCGCCACACGTCGGGCCTCGTGTCAGTCCCTAGGCGGACGATAGGTCACACCTCAGCGGTCGTGACGGTGTCAGCATCGGCGTCCGTGACGTCGTGGTGCAGCGTGTGCAACGGTGGCGGCGACGTGATTCGTCCGACCCGGCGTGGATGACCGGGCCACCACGCTGCGCCGGAACGAGAAGGATGCCTCCACTGTGAGCGACCGCCGGCAACGGCAGGCCAGCGGGCGCGACTGCCGTTCGTCCGCTGCCCCCGCACATGCGCGACACGCCTCCGACCGGGTGCCAGCGGCGCGCCGTACACGAGCTGTGTCACCAACGGCGCTGCAGTTCGACCGATGCCAGGAGGCCTGGCCGGCCACGGTACTCCGGCATGCAAATGCGTCCCGTACCTGGAGAGCGTGCACGCGTGCAGCGCGCGGCGCGGCTGAGCGCTGACCGCGACCGGCTGTTTGCGAACCAGCCGGTCTCCCGAACGAGCTCTATCGACGCCCCGCACCGAGGCGTCCGGCTACGCGGGCGCGCTGGCTCCATCTTGGCCCCCGCCTCCGCCCCCTCGCCCGGCGCGTCCATCCGCTCGGCAGCGTCGACCTGCTGCTCCGGCAGAATCTGGCTGTGGCCGAGGAGCTCCATCACCACTCGCAGTGGCGCCCTGCGCCAGCAGGAAGCTTGCCGACGATCGCATAGTAGGGGGCTCCTTCAGGCTGTTCACCATCCCTGCGTTGCTGCCGGAGTTCCTCTCGGCCGCCGGGTGCGACGTCATCTCGGTCACCTTCGCATTCGATCACCCCTCGTGCCACACGCGTGCTGACAGCTACCAAGGGGTAGCATTGGAGTTTGTGCTCTTTTGCAACCGCGGTCCAGATGCAGTCGCGGATGAGCAGCGGCAGTGGAGCCACGATAAGCGCTGGCGGCTGGACGAGGACGAGGAGATTCCGTCTCTCGCAAGCCAAGCTGCGGCCAGGGACGAACTGGCGCAAGAAGGGGCACTACGGCGGAAGGTCTTTCGAGTGCGGTCGAACTGGCAGTTCGACGGAAGGCCGCTGGTGCTGGCGGTGATCTGCCAGCGGCGCTGGGCGCCGGTGATCATCACCGACCAGCCCTTTGGGTGGTCGCGTCGCTGTGGCAAGAAAGCCCGGCCGTGGACCTCGACGCCCATGTCAAGCAGCGGGCGTGCGCCTATCTGCGGCTGCGCATCCGGGTAGAGGCTCGGCCTTCCCCCATAGGCGCGAACTTAAGGGCAGTGAGCGGTGAGAACAACATCAAGCGGCGACCTCCTGGGGGAGAGCGACGCGGCCGGGATGGGCGGCGAGCCAATCGCGGACGGTGGCCGCCTGCTGGGGT
>JADLAZ010000251.1 GCA_020849725.1 Chloroflexota bacterium | reverse complement strand
TCGAGGTTGGACAGCGGCTCGTCCATGAGGAACACCTGCGGCTCGCGGACGATGGCGCGGCCGAGAGCGACGCGCTGGCGCTGGCCGCCGGAGAGCTGCTTCGGCTTGCGCTGCAGCAGGTTCTGGATGCCGAGGATGCCGGCGGCTTCCTTCACCCGCTGCTCGATCTCGGCCTTGGGCCGGCCGCGCAGCTTGAGGCCGAAGGCCATGTTGTCGTAGACGCTCATGTGTGGGTAGAGGGCATAGTTCTGGAAGACCATTGCGATGTCGCGGTCCTTCGGCGGCACGTTGTTGACCAGCCGATCGCCGATGTAGATCGCACCGGCGGTGATCTCCTCCAGGCCGGCGAGCATGCGCAGCGCGGTGCTCTTGCCACAGCCGGACGGGCCGACCAGGACCAGGAACTCCTTGTCGTTGATCTCCAGCGTCAGGTTGTTGACGGCCGTCACATCGCCGAACTTCTTGGTCGCATGGTCGAAGACTACCTTGGCCACGGGTCACTCCTTCGTGTTGCGCCGCCGCGCCGACCAGCCGGCGCCGCTCCTATGGTCGCCACGCCCACGCGCTCGGAAACATCCTTCCTGCGAAATCGCGCGGTCGCGCGCCTGTGCCGGTATGTCTCCATTCTAGCGCGGTTTGGTCGGAATGCAATACCCTGATTGAAACCACGTTGTCGATGTGCGATACTGGGGCTGACAGGAACCCCTTGCCATCGACCCGTCGTGGCCGGGCGTGGACAGCGCGCCGGCCGGTGGAGTGCCGATGCGGCCGATCTTCGTTCGCCCGCTGTCGCCGGCCGAGCGAGCCGAGTTGGAGCAGACGTACCGGACCACCAGCGATGCCGATACGCGCACCCGCTGTCACGCCGTGCTGCTGTCGGCGGCCGGCCACAGCGCGCCGGCGATCGCCCGGCTGCTGCTGATGGCGCCGATGTCGGTGCGGCGCTGGGTCACGCGCTACGAGGAGGGCGGCGTCGCGGCGCTCGTCTCCAGTCCGCCGCCCGGCCGCGCACCGTCTTGGGACGAGTCGTTCGAGTGGCAACTGGTCGACGCGGCCGTCTCCGACCCACGCGCCCGCGGCCGCGACTTCGACGGCTGGACGGCGGCGCGCATGGCCGACTACCTGGCCGAGACGACCGGGCTGCGCCTGTCCGACGAGCGCATTCGCGTGCTGCTCGGCCAGCACGGCTACGTGCTGCAGCGCGGCCGGGCGGTCCGAGCGGGCGGCGCCGATCGCACGGCGCGGGCGGATGCCTGAGACCAGGCATGACACCGCCAGCCCGCACCAGATCGCACCGTCACTCTGTGGTCAGACCAACCATGGGCGACGACCACGTCTCACGTGCTGTGTGGATCAGGCACGAAGCGATTCCAGACTGACGCAGCATGTGCATCGCACCAATTGCAGCATCCACCGGATAGCTGTTACAGTGACACCGTGCCCTGGAAATAAGCTGCCTCAGCCAGCTGGCTGGCATCAACACGCTGTCTCAACCATACAAGAGAGGAACTATCATGGCGCGGTCATTCGGGCCTCTGCCGGTGCTGCTCGCGATTCTGCTGCTGATTGTTGCCAGCCTGCCAGGCGGTCTGGCATCACCCCCGACGCCGGCAGCGGCGCATGGCGAGGCCGCCGATGTCCCGCCACCTGACCTCGAGCTCCAGGCGGCGGCCGCATCGGTGAGTCTGATCGAGGTCGCGGCGAATTTCCGGCGACCGGTGCTCGTCACGCACGCTGGCGACGAGCGTCTGTTCGTCGTCGAGAAAGCCGGCCTGATCAAGATCATCGTCAACGGTCAGGTGCTACCGACGCCCTTCCTGGACCTCTCGTCCCAGGTATCCGCCGGCAACGAGCAGGGGCTGCTCGGGCTGACCTTCCATCCCAGCTACGCAACGAACGGCGTCTTCTTCGTCTACTACACGGCCGATGACGGCGCCAACACGCTGGCACGGCTGCAGGTGTCGGCGACCGATCCGAACCGCGCGGATGCGACCACTCGGACAACCGTTCTCAGCCTGCCCGACCCAAACGCCGGCCACAATGGCGGCACCATTCAGTTCGGTCCCGATGGCTATCTGTACCTGGGCATCGGTGATGGTGGCAGCGGCCAGTACTCGGTCAACTCTCAGGATGGCTCAGTTCTGTTCGGTAAGCTCTTGCGCCTGGATGTCGATCACCAGGACAACGGCCAGCAGTACGCGATTCCGCCGGACAATCCGTTCGTGAGTGACCCAGCGGTCCGAGACGAGATCTTCGCGCTCGGGTTCCGCAACCCGTGGCGGTGGAGCTTTGATCGGCAGACTGGCGACCTTTACATCGGTGATGTGGGACAAAGCTCCTGGGAGGAGATCGATCTCATCCCCGCCGGCACGAGTGGCCAGAACTTCGGCTGGGCGGAGGTGGAGGGCCCCATCTGCGCCTACGGTCGCCCGTGCAACCAGGCGCTGTTCACGCGGCCGATTCACGCCTATCCACACAGTGGCGGCGACAAGTCCGTCACCGGCGGGTATGTCTATCGAGGGTCGGCGCTCCCAGCCCTCGTCGGGCAATACATCTTTGGCGATTTCCTGTCGGGACGCATCTGGGCGCTCCAGCAGACCGGCACGAGCTGGACACCGACGCTCTTGCAGGACACCGCCATCTCCGTGCCCTCGTTTGGTGAGGACGCGGCTGGCGAGCTGTACGTGCTCGATTTCGAAGGCCGGGTACTGAAGCTCGAGCCGGGCGGCAGCGGCGGTCCGACGCCGACCAGCACTCGGACACCGACGAACACCCGCACGCCGACGAACACCCGCACGCCGACCCCGACGCGGCCACCGACAAACACCCGCACGCCGACGATTACTCGTACGCCGGCGACGGCGACACCCACGGTCAGCGGCACGCCGGCGACGGCGACCCCCACCCCCACGCTGACGCCGACCAGCACGCCGCTGGCCACGCGCACGCCAACAGCGGCGCCCCCGCCGCCGGCCCAGGGCGCCTTTGTCGATGGCAACCGGAGCGGCCTGGTCGAACAGGGGGAGGCCGGCCTCGGTGGCGTCAGCGTGTTCGTCGACCTGGCGCCGCGCAACGGCCAGCAAGACCCAACCGAGCCAGGCGCCGTGACCGCCGCCGATGGCTCCTTCTTCCTGACCGGAGTGCCGGCGGGCGAGCAGATGGTCTGTGCCCGGACGCCGGCTGGCTACGTCCATACGACGCCGCTCTGTCGGGTGGAGATCGTGCTCGAGGATGGCACGGTTCCCAGTCGGCCGTTCGGCTTGATCAGCCAGCCGGCGGCTTGCCCCGCCGGCCAACTGATCAACCAGACGCGCGCGATCCGCGTCGATGTCTACGACCCGTTCGAGGACGCGGCACTGTCGGCCCGTTCGGGTGACGATCAATTGCGCGCCGCCCATATCGAGCAGGAGTACCATCGACCGACGAACCTGCCCGGCCCGGCGCTGGGAGGCGCCTATGCCGGCACACGCCTGTGGCTGCGCCCGTGGAGTGGCCCACTCACCTACGTGCAGAACGACGAGCGGATCGTCTACGCAGCATTCGCGGGCGGGGTGGATGCCGCCACACACCCCGGCCTCATCTTCAGCTTTGTCTATCCGAAGGCCGCGCTGCGTGTGCTCACTGTCGTGGCGGGCGAGGGCAGCACGGCGCAGTATCTGGGCGCGGGCTGGACGGCGCCGCCGACGGGCAGCGTGGGCCCGGCGTTCAGCTACTTCGACAAGAACGGCACGCTGCTGATCTACAATGTGCCCCGGCACGTGGGCGATCCGGCCCGGTATCAAGACCTGTATATCGTGGCCGAGGTCGTCGCCATCCAGGGCGCCATCACGACGACCGCCGGCATCTACGGCAAGGTGGTCGGCGCCCAGATGGTCACGGTGCAGGGTATCTGCACCGATCGCGAGGATGCCGCCATCTTTGCCGGCACGACCGATATCCTGGCCGGCGCGCTGCCGGCCAATGACGTTCCAGACACGTGGGAGATCGACCCGGAGGACGGCCACCCGGCCAACCGGTATCCCTATTAGCGCGCGGGTGGGCGCGGTGGGCCATGGGCGCCCAGCCGCGCCTGGCCCGGTCAGCCCCCATAGGCGCGAACTTAAGGGCAGTGAGCGGTGAGAACAACATCAAGCGGCGACCTCCTGGGGGAGAGCGACGCGGCCGGGATGGGCGGCGAGCCAATCGCGGACGGTGGCCGCCTGCTGGGGT
>JADLAZ010000250.1 GCA_020849725.1 Chloroflexota bacterium | reverse complement strand
CGCCTCGGGCGCGGCGGCGGCGGCCGCTTGGAACGAGGACGGTTCAGCCTGAGGCGCGGCCGCCAGCGCAGGCGCTGGTTGCGGCGGTTGCGGGGCCGGCGCCACCGCCGCGTTGCCGAGCACGGGCGACGATGCCGCCTGCGGGCCGCTCGCCTGTGCCGGCGCCGCGGGCGATGCGGACGATGCGGCCACCGGCGCGCTCGCCGCCGCTGCGGACGATGCAGGCGCAGACACGGGCGCGGCCCCGGCTTGCGCTGCCGGTGCCGGCGCCGGTGCCGCAGGCTGCGGTTCGGCCTGCGCCGGTTGCGGCGTACCGCTCGCCAGCGGGCCGGCCTCGCCGAGCGCCGGTGCGACCGGCAGCGGCGGGATGTAGGTCTGCGGCACGCCGTTGATGACGTTGCCGATCAGCCGCACGTCGAACACGCCGAGCTTGCCATTGCCCCAGGCGCCCGCCACCACCACCGGGTCGGTGAGCGGGTAGGCGCCGAAACCGCTGTACTTGCGGCTGATGACATCGAGCACCGCCTGCGCGTCGCCCGCGCCATAGACACGGTCGCCGGTCGCATCGGACAGGTATGCCGCCACATGCACGCCGTCGTCGTCGCGCACCGGCAGCGCGCCACCGTTGACGGAAACGTCGCGCAGATCGAGCAACTGGCTGCTGGCGTAGTGCGCCAGCGCGCCGGTCGGCACGCTGGCCACCAGGTGCACCAGTTCCACCGTCGCATTCGTCAGGCCGCTGATGCCGCTGACCTGCACGCCGACCTGACCGGCCACGGAGAGGTCGGTGCTCACCGTGACTCCAGCCAGGTTGCTGAGCGCGCCGCCGATCGTGAGCAGCGTCGGGTCATAGTGCAGCGTGAAGCCGACCGTGCTCGCGCCGGCGGCATTGCCGATGCGCACCGGGATGCCGGCACCGCTGGCGGGCAGGTTCACGTCCTGGCCAGCGCCGCGGGTGAACTCGCCGACGCTCACGAACGCAGCGCTCGACGCCGCCACCGTGGTCTGCGCGCTGTAGGCCCCACCGGCCGTGCCGTCGGCATTGCCGTCGAGCCAGCGGCCGTGCGCATCGACGAAGGCATCGGCTCGGCTCTGCAGTTCGAGCGTGTAGTTGCCGGCAACGAGCAGGCCATCGCCCGCGGGCGAGCCCGTCTTCACGAAGCTGAAGCCCATGGCGTCCGCGTCGGTCACGATGCTGCCGGCCACCGGCTTGTTGGCCGCATCGCGCAGCACGGCGTCGGCCGCACCCCGGTTCATGCCCTGGCCGTCGTAGAGATTCAAGGTCGAGACGTCGAAGGCGTGGTTGAAGCGCACCCGGTAGCCGGTATCGGTCCACTGGATGCTGCTCACCTGCAGCAGGTCCGGATCGACCGTCACGTCGAAGCTCTGCTGGTCGCTGCCGCCCAGCCCATCGCTCACCCGCACCGTGAAGCCGTACACCGCAGCCGCATCGAGATACGGCGCGCTCCAGCTCAGGGCACCGGTGGCGCCGTCGAGCAGCGCGCCGGCGGGACCGCCGACCAGGCTGTACGTCAGCACGTCGACGCCGTCGGGATCGGTGGCGCTCAGGGTCAGCGCGACCGTCTCGCCGGCGCGCACGCCGGCGTCGGCGATCGGCGCAAACTGCGGCGCCTGGTTGCCCACCGTGATGGTCACGACTGCGCTGTCCGTGGCGCCCGCGCCATCGCCCACCGTATACATGAAGCTGGTCTGGCCGAGGAAGCCCGCGTCCGGCGTGAAGCTGAAGCCGCCGTCGCCGGACGTCACCAGCACGCCGTGCAGGTCATCGGTGTTCACGCCGACCAAGTGCAAGGTATCGCCGTCCGGGTCGCTGTCGTTGCCCAGCAGGCCCGGTGCGGCGACCAGCAACGGCTGGCCGGCGTGCGCGCTGTAGCCGTCGTCCTGCGCGAGCGGCGCGCGATTGGGTTGCAGCACGTCGATCGTCACCGTCTGCGGCGCCGAACTCAGCGGCGCACCGAGGCCGCTGCCGCTGCCGGCCGGATCGCCGCTGTCCGTGACCTGGAAGCGGAACGTGTCCGTGCCGACATAGGCGCCACTCGGTGTGTAGCTGAAGCTGCCGTCCGCCAGCAGGCTCAGGCTGCCGTGCGCCGGGCCATCGACCAGAGCGAACACGAGTGCACCGGCAGCCGTCTCCAGGTCGGTGCCCGCCAGTTGCCCGGTGAGCGTCTGGCCGCTCGTCACCGCGACGGTGGCGGCGACGGCCTGCGGCGCATCGTTCACCGCGCGCACGGTGAGGCTCACCGTGGCGGTCGTCACCCCGCCCAGCCCGTCGTCGGCCCGCAGCTCGAAGCTGTCCGTACCGTTGTAGTCGGCGTTCGGCGTGTAGCGCAGCTGCCGGGTGGCCGGGTTGAAATCGCTCAGCACGCCGTGCGCCGGGCCGCTGGGGAAGCTCACCGTGAGCGGGTCGCCGTCCGGGTCACCGTAGCTGAGCGTGAGCAGCACCGACTGATCCTCGTCGACCGTGCCGTTCTGTGCCGGCACCACCGGCGCCCGATTCGGCGCGATCGAGCGCACCGCCAGCGGCGCAGAGGTGTAGTTGCCGTCCTCGTCGGTGACCGTGACTGTGACCGAGAAGTTGCCGCCGATGCTGAAGACGTGCGTGGCGCCCGTCGCGCTGCCCGCCAGCGTCTGGGTGCTGCCGTCGCCCCAGTTCACGCGCCAGGAGGCGATCGTGTCCTGCCCCGGGTCGGCAGCCGAGAAGGCGATGACCCAGGGCGTGCCCGCGTCCACGCTGGCCGCTCCGCCAAGCGCAATCGTCGGCGCGACGTTCAGTACGCTGACATCGAAGCTGACGTCGGTGCTGAGCACCCCGTCGCTCACGCGCACCGTGAACGGCACGCTGAGCGGGCCGTCGGCGGCCACATAGGTCAGGATGCCCGTGCCCGCATCGATCGACGCGCCGGGGATCGCCGCCCCGACCAGGCTGTAGCTCAGCGCATCGCCATCCGGATCGCTCGCCGGCAACTGGAACTGCAGCGTCTGCCCTTCGTGCACGGTGGGCGCCGTGATCGCGTCGATGCGCGGCGCGTCGTTCACGGCGCGCACCGTGAGCGTCACGGTCGAAGGCAGCGAGGTGAGCGCGTTGCCCGTCGCACCATCCGGGTCGCCGCGATCGGTGACGGTATAGGTGAAGCTGTCGCTGCCGTGGTAGTCGGCATCCGGCGTGTACGTCCACAGCCCGCCCGGACCGAGGATCAGGCTGCCGTGGGCGGGCTGCGAGGCCGCCTCGAAGACCAGGTTGGCGTGCGCCGTCTCGACGTCGCTGCCGGGCAGCAGCAACTGCACCGCGGTGTCCTCGTCGGTGGCCACGGCCAGGTCGGCGCCCGCCGGGCGCGTGTTGACCGGCAGCACGGTGACGATCAGGTTGCCGTCGTCGGTGCCGAGATTGCCGTCGTCGACGCGGAAGCGGAAGCTGTCGGTGCCGTTGAAGCTGGCATCCGGCGTGTAGCGCACGGTGTGCGCCACCGGATCGAACTCGCTCAACTGGCCATGCGCCGGGTCGGTGACGAGACTGAACGTCAGCGCGTCGTCGTTCGGGTCGGTGCCCGCGAGCGTGATCAGCACGCTCTCACCCTCGTTCGTGCTGGCCACCGCATCGGTCGCGCTCGGCGGCAGGTTGCCGCTGCGGTCGATGGTGAAGGTGCGCACGTAGTCGGCCCCGGCCACGCCGTTGCCGTCGCCGTCGAGCAGGTTGCCCGCGGTATCGAAGATGCCCAGCGTGCCCGACAGGCGCAGCCGGTAGTGGCCTTCGGCCAGCACGCCGGCGGTGAACTGCAGCGTCAGGTTGGTCTCGGGGAAGGAGTAGCCCGGTTCGATCGCGATGTGCGAGTCGTCGACGCTGCCGAACACCCCATCGTCGCCGGCAAACAGCAGTTCGTAGTTGGCCGGGCTGCGTGCGCTGATGCGGTCCAGCGGCTCGCTGAAGTCGATCTGCAGGCTGCTGAAGGCTCCCGCGGTGCTGCCGCCCTCGGCCGGCAACTGGCTGATCGCGGTGACGGTGGGCGGCGTCGCGTCGCTCGAATCGCCCAGGAACTCGTAGGCGCCGATGTCGTAGTAGTCCAGCCCCGCCGTGGCAGCCCACAGCAGCGGCCCGGCCGTGGACAGGTCGCTCAGGCCGTCGTAGGGCGCCAGTGCATAGGTCTGGCCGTTGCCCGCCGAGACACCCACGGTGGGGGTGAGGCCGCTGGCGCTCGGGCCGTAGTCGAAGCGAAACCGTCCGTCCTTGAACAGCGTGACGGAGAAGTTCACCGGATTGCTGCTTCCTTCGACGACCGCCGCCCAGCGGATCGTGACCTGGTCGGCCACCGATGCATCTGCGTAGATGTCGCGCGTGGCGTCGCTCGCCAGGTAGGTGCTCAGGTTGTCCCACAGCGGCGCGATGCGCACGTAATTCACCAGCTCCTGCAGGCTGTTCGCATCGTTGCCGCCGTAGGCGCCGGTGCCGCTGCCGAACTGCAGGAAGCCGTTCGTGTTGATGTAGGCCGTGGTGTAGCTCTGGCCGTAGAACGGGAACGCGAACGGCAGTGTGTAGCCCGTCGCGTAGTCGCTGTTGCGCATGTTGAGCTTCGTGCCCGTGACCGGGAAGCTGGCGAACGCCTCGGCGGTCGCCACGTACTTCGGCAGGCCGTCGCCCGTGTTGGCGGTGCTCGGGTCGTCGCGCCGGGCCTGGCCGTCGATGTCCAGCGGCGGCGCGACGTACATGTTCGCCGCATCGATGGCCACCGAATGCGCGCGCAGCCCGAAGTTGTCGTCGAAGCCGTTGCCCGCCACCAGGTTGCGCTCGCCCAGGATGTTGTCGGCGCCGTCGATGTCCAGGAACAGCGGGTCGCCGAGCTTGCTGTGCGCGTCCTTGCTGCTCGCGCTGCGCCAGTCGGTCAGGCTGGTCTGCTGCACGCCGGCCAGCAGCCCGACGCGCGCACCCGACTGCGGCGTCCAGAACAGGTTGTAGTCGGAGCGCACCAGCGAGCCGGCACTCGCCAGGTTGATGCCGTAGCCGGCGTTGACCTGGATGATGTTGTTGTCCAGCCGCACGTTGATCGCGCTTGCCTGCACCAGCACCGCGTCGCCGACCGGCTGGTAGATCGTGTTGTTGCGCGTGAACTGGGCATCCGCGTAGCTGCCGATCTGGATGCCGACGTTGGTGTTGACGTAGACGAGGTTGTTCTCGACCGTCGAGTAGTACTGCTGGTTGATGCCGACCGAGTTGCTGTAGATGCGGTTGTTCCTGGCCTTGCCGTTGCTCCAGAGGTCGATGCCGTAGCGGCTGTTGAAGTACACCTCGTTGTGATCGGCGGTGCCGCTCGAGTACGCATAGATGCCGTCGTAGTTGTGGTGCACCCGGTTGTCCCGCGCCACGGCGTTGTTGCTCACCTGGATGCCCTTGTCGCCGGAGCCGAGGTGGCTGTAGACATCGTTGCCCGTCAGCAGCACGTAGCCACCGGCCGTCAGGCCACCGGATGCGTTGTCGTGCACCTTGTTGCCGGTGATCGTCACCGTGTTGCCGGCGCCACCGCTGTACACGTTGGCACCCCAATAGGCGTTGCCGTACAACTCGTTGCCCTCGACCAGCGCGCGCACGTTGTACAGGTAGACGCCGCTGTTGCCGTTGTTGTGCACGGCGCTGCCACGCAGCGTGAAGTCGTCGCTGCCAGCCTCGACGGACACCCCGTGGTAGGCATTGCCGAACACCTTGCTGTCGCGCAGCGTGACGCGGTCGCTGTCCGCGCCGTCCACCCCGCGCACGCCGTGGTACGCGCCGGTGATGCTCAGATTGGCGAGCGTCACATCGTCCGCTCCGCGCAACTCGAACACGTACGCACCCGCGTTGGTGTTGCCACGGTCGAGCACGCTGGCGTGCCCGGGCTGCTGTGCCCCCTGGATGGTGGCGCCCGAGTCCTGCGCATCGAGCACGATGTTGGTGGCCAGGCTGTAGGTGCCGCTGTCCACGTACACAACATCGCCCGCATCCAGATCGTAGGCGCGCAGCAGCGCCGCCAGGCTGGCCATCGGACGGCTCGGGTCCTTGCCCGAGTTGGCGTTGTTGCCCACGGCGGTCGTGTACTCGTCACCCGCCAGCGAACCGTCGTTGACGTAGTACGCGTTGCCCGCGTTGGCAATCAGGAACCCCTCGTCGCTCACGTCACTCACCGTGATCGTGCCGCTCGCCGGGTTGATCGTCGCCACCACGCGCAGCCGCGCCGTGTTGCCCACCGTCTCGGTATCGGGCGTCCACTGCGTCTGCCCGTTGCCGTATGCATCGAGCGTCAAGCCTGTGGCCACCGTCGTCCAATTCGCCCCATCGTCGATGGAAGCCTGCAGGCTCAGCACCGGATTGGCCACCCCGTTCGCATTCGCCCGGCGCAGCTCGATGCCGCCCACCAGCGCCCCGTAGGAGGCCGTCTTGTTCACGAATTCGAGTTTGAGCCCCTGGCCGCCCGACACATTCACGTCCAGCGTGAGCGCCACCGCCTTGTTGTAGCCACCGGCGAGCGCACGAATGTCCACGTCGGAGGCGAGCACCGTCCCGTTGGCCACGATGTCGAACTTGCGCGCACCCACTGGGATGTTGCTGGGCTCGACGAAGTACAGCACCGCCTGGTACGCCCCGTCGGCCGCACCGAGCTGGTAGCTCACCTGGTAGCCCTCCCCGCCCGGAACATACGCATAGCTGCGCACCATCGCCTCGGGCGTGCCCGCAGGCAGCGCGCTCATGTTCAGCGCCGTGCCCGCCCCGATGCTGCCGTAGTAGTACTCGTACCCGTCGGTGCGATCCCCCGTGACCTGGGCTTGCCAGCCCGGCGCCGCCGCCGCGTTCGTCTGCCCCGCATCGAGCCGCAGCACGCTGTCGTACGCCAGCAGCCCCGCGCTGCGCCAGCTCACCGTCACCGGCGCGCCCACCTCGACCTTCTCCAGCCCGTTGGGGCCAAGGATCTGCACCATCGGGTCCGCGCTCGCATTGGCCTGGCTGGTATTGCCGTACGCACCCAGGTCCACCCGGTTGCCGTTGGGCGCCAGCTCGCCCAGGTCCGCCTGCCGCGGGTCGCCCCGGTCGATCGCCGGCGAGTCGGCGCGCAGATGCATGTCGTCATCGGCTCCGAAGTCCCCCACCAGCCGCTCGATGCGCAGCGCATCGGCCATCACCTTGCCGTTGGCCAGGTTGTCCAGCACCACCTTCAGGCTCGCCCCATCGATGCGCACCACCGCCAGGTTCGCCCAGTTGCTGCCCGCATCCGTGAAACCCGACGCCGCACTGTAGTTCTGGTTCACCCGGGCCGCACCCACCACCGCGTCCCCGTCGTAGACACGGAACAGCGCATCGTTGTTGTAGTTCGCCTGGTACGGCCAGGTCGCCGCCACCCGGTAGTACCCCGGCGCAAGACCGTTGAAGGTCCAACTCGCCTGGCTCGAACCGTCGCCCACCACCGCCGTCTGCATGTCACCGCCGCGCGCCGCAGGCAGCGCCACCGCCGTCCAGTTGCCCGTGCCGGCATACGTCGCATCCCCGTCGTCCACGATGCGCACGCTGCCCCCCACCACGCTGGCGTCCCAGCCCAGCACGTCGTCGGCCCCGTCCGCATCCACGAAGCGCGCATCCGTGCTCACGCTGTTGCGGTCCTGCCCGAGCTCGTAGAACCAGTCGGTCCGGTCCAGGAACGCCCGGTCCTCCCAGTAGCCCAGTTTGGCCGAGCTTCCCAGCATGAACAGGTTGTAGTCCGAACTGAACCCCTGCTGGCTGTTGCTCGCCACGTTGAGCGCATACCCGCTGCCGCTTTGCTGCAGGATGTTGTTGCGGATGCGCACGTCGCTGCTGTTGCCCTGCACCACCAGCGCATCGGCCTGCGTGCCCACGATCGTGTTGTTCTCGATGCGCGTTCCCGTGCTCGAGAAATACACCCCGTTGGTCAGCACCCCCGCACCACCATTGGCATACACCAGGTTGTTGCGCACCCAGTTGTCGTATCCCGTGACGTTGATGCCCGCACCAGTGTTGCCGTACACCCGGTTGCCGTACGCCTGGCTGCTGTACGTCAGGCCGATGCCCGTCTGGTTCGCCCACACCCGGTTGTCGTAGATCACGCCATTGCTGTAACCCGACAACCCCGTGGCATTGCCCCACACCACGTTGTCGTGCGCCCTCGCACCGTAATTGATGGCAACACCGGTCGCCCCGTTGCCCCAGACCTCGTTGTCGCGCACCTCCACCGTGTAGCTGGCCTGGATGCCGTCGTAGTAGCTGTCGAACACCCGGTTGCCCGCCAGCACGACACCATCGGCGCGCGCACCGTTGAAACTCGCCACCATCCCGGTGTAGTTCGCATACACCACGTTGTCCAGCACCCGCGCGCGCGCACCGCTCACATTCACCCCGTTGCCGTTGTTGCGCGCAATCTCGTTGCCCTCCACCAGCACATCGGCGCCGCGCAGGTACACACCACCGTAGTTGTGGTACTCGATCAGGTTGCCCGAAACCACCCACCCATCGTTGCCCGCTTCGGCCAGCACAGCGTAGTTCGCATCGCCCCAGACCCGGCTGTCCACCAGACTCACCCGGTCACTGTCGATCGCGTTGTCCGCATACACCCCAATCTGCGCACACGTCAGCGACAGGTTCGCCAGCGTCACATCGTCCGCTCCGCGCAACTCGAACACGTACGCACCCGTGTTGGTGTTGCCACGGTCCAGGATCGTCTGGTGCGCCAGCGCACCCTGGATGGTGGCGCCGCTGTCGTCGGCCTGCACGAAGATGTTGGTGCCCAGCGTGTAATGGCCGGTGTCCACCAGGACCACGTCGCCCGGCTTGAGGTCGTAGGCATCGAGGATGCCGCGAATCGATGCCTTGGGCTGGTCGGGCGAGAGGCCGTCGTTGGCGTCGCTGCCCAGCGCCGTCGTGTACTCGTCACCCGCCAGCGAACCGTCGTTGACGTAGTAGAAGGTGATCGGCGCGATCACCGAGAAGTTCGCATCGCTCAGGTCGGTCACGGCAGGCGCATCCACCGAGGTGATGCGGATCTGGTAGTCGGTGCCGGCCGCAAACACCGCGGAATCGACCAGCCAGCCCCAGCTGCCGTCGTTGGCCTCGCCGGCCGCCAGCGTGGTGAAGTCGGCCGCGCTGGCGCCGCGGTACGCGATGTCCACGTTGCCGGTGAAGCCGAACGAACGCCAGCGGATCTCGACCGTGCTGTCCTGCCCGATGCGCTCGCCGCCATTGGGGTTGAGCACGGTGATGTACTGCTCGGGGCTGCGACCGGCCTGCGCGGTGTTGCCGTAGACGCCGATGTTGATGTAGCCGCCGTTGGGCGTCGGCTCGTTGGCGTACGGATCACTCGCGCGGCCGCGGTCGATCGCGGGCGACTGCCCCGTGCTGGTGAGTGCGGCGGGCGCCAGCAACACCGGCAGCCCGGAACTCGCGTCGCGCACCGGCGCCAGTCCGCTGCCGCCCTGGAAACCGCCGTATGCGCTGCGCACGTGGAAGTCGTCGTCGCGGCCGTCCTGCGCCAGGCTGAGGTAGCCGAGCTGGTTGTCGGCGCCATCCGCATCGACGAACAGCGGATCGGCCACCAGGCTGTTGGCATCGGTGAACGAAGCCCCGCGCCAGGCCGCCAGCGTATTGCGGTCCACACCCTGCCACTGGCCCAGCGTGCCGCCCTCCAGGAACAGGTTGAAGTCGGATGCGAACCCGACCTGGCTGTCCGATGCCACGCTCAGCGCGTAGCCGGCGCCCGCACGCAGGATGTTGTTGTAGATCTGCGTGTTGCTCGCATTGTTCACGCGCACCGCGTCGCCCGTGGTCTGGTAGACGGTGTTGTTGATGAAGCTCTGCGCGGTGCCGCCGATCACCACGCCGGCGGTCGTGTTGCCGTAGACCAGGTTGTTGCGCGCGCTGCGCGGCTGGTTGTAGTACTCGGAGAAGCGCAGGCCGACCGCGTTGGCGTAGACGACGTTGCCCAGCAGGTCGGTGTTCTCCGCCCGCACGCCGTCCTGCAGGTTGGCGTAGACCCGGTTGCGGTCGACCCGGCCGAACCAGTCGTAGATGCCGTGCGTGTTGCCGTACACCACGTTCGAGTCGACGCTGACGTTGCTGTAGCCGTAGATGCCCCAGGCGTTGCTGCCCAGGTGGCCGGACACCGTGTTGCCCGCCACCAGCGCGCCGTAGGACGCGTAGATGCCGCCATCCCGGTTGTTGAACACGAGGTTGCCGTTGCCGGCCGCGAGATCGGTGTCGCCGATGCGCGCGGTGGTGCCGCCGACGCCGTTGCTCACCTGGATGCCGGCGCGGTTGGCCGACGACTCGTTGCGCAGCATCGCCACGTCACCCGGCTGGTAGAGTTCGAACCCCCAGTCGGAGTTGTCGCGCGCAATGCTGTCGCTGATGCTGCCCACGCGAGCGCTGATATTGAAGCCGTCGCCGGCGTTGTTCAGCGACTGCGCATGGGTGAGCGAGGCGATGCTGCCCTTGATCACCACGCCGCTGGCGCCGTTGTTGCGCGCCACCAGGTGGTCGAAGTCGCCGAACGGCGCGGCGGTCTCGATGTAGAAGCCTTCGCTGGCGTGGCCGCTGGCGGTCAGGAACGACGCCTCGAAGCTGTCCGAGCCGTCGTGCACGTAGACGCCGCGCTGCGCGTTGTCCAGCGTCAGGTGGCGAATCGTGACGAAGTCCGCATCGTCGAGGTCGATCAGCGCACGCGTGCGGTCCCCCGGTATCGCCGGGAACAGGCGCGCCACCAGGTCCGTGTCGCTCGGCCCGGTGATCGTGAAGCCCTCGTCGCGGCCCATGCCCGGGCCCATGAGCAGGCTGATGTCGTTGCTGCCCGAGACCCCGATCGGGTCGATCATCGGATAGTCGCCCGTGTCGATGGACAGCGTATCGCCCGCCTGCAGGTCGTAGGCGCGCACCACGTTCACCGGGTTGGGCTTGGGCGTCAGCGCCGTCTTGCCGGTATTGCGGTTGCTGCCGATCGCTCCCGGCGTGAAGGCGTCGCCGGTGTCGCTCTGGTCATCGACGTAGTAGTCCTGCCCGTCCTCGGGCACCGAGAACGTCTCCTGGGCCCGGTCCAGCACCCACGGCCGTTGTGCCAGCGAGACCTGGATGCGCAGGCCCTTGGTGCCGAAGTCGATCCCGCTGCTGGCCGGGATCCAGATGAACGTGCCGTCATCCTCGGTCGCGGTCGCAATGTTCGCGAGCAGGCGCGGCCCGTCCGCGCTGTCCTGCAGCAGGTCGATGCGCACCGGCAGGTTGGCGATGTTGTTGGTCGTGACCCAGCGGATCGCCAGCGGTTCGTCCTTCTCCCAGTCGGTGTAGAGATCCGGGAACACCAGTTCGATGCGCGGCATCGGGTCGGCGGCCGCTTCGTGCGTGCCCGCGCCCCAGGCACCCTGGTCGGGGATGTAGGCATCGCTCACGCGCACCACGAACGCCTGGTCGAACCATGCGTCGGCGGTACCGCCCGCGTTGCGGTCCGCGTCGAAGCGCAGCACGGCAATACGCGCGCCCACCGGCGCCGTGACGCGGTCGCCCACCAGCTCCCAGCGCGCATCGGTGTTGAGCGCGTCCACGGCCTGGCGACGGATCTCCTGGCCGATGGCGTCCAGGAAGATCAGCGAGACGGCGCCGGCGTCGCGCGGGTCTTCCGTTGCGCTGCGCACGCGCCCGCCAAAGGCGAAGTCGAGCAGCCCGCCGTCGATCTCGGCGACCGAGTAGCCCACACCGAGCAGGTTGATGCTCTGTTGTGCAAACCCCTGTTCGACTGAGCCCGCATTGAAGTACTGGCTGCCCTGGTAGGCGGCCGGCGCACTGGTCTTGATCGCCGCGCCGGCGTTCACCGTCCAGCCGTCGAGCCCGGACTCGAAGCCCGGAGTGGCGATCAGGTTGATGTAGTGCGGCGGCGTCGCCTGATCGAGCAGCACGTTCGATGCATCCACGCCCGGGCTGCTGAAGCGCTGTCCGGCGACCACGGCAAACAGCCGGAAGTCGTCACGGTACCGGTCCAGGAACTGCGGCCGCGCCCAGTCGGGGTTGACCACCGTGGCACCGATCGAATGCAGGTCGTAGCGCGCCACGTCGGCCTGCCAGTCGAGCACGTCGAAGAAGTCCTTGGTCCAGTAGACCAGCTTGCCGCTGCCGCTCTGGTACAGGTTGTTGTAGTCGCTGTAGAAGCCGCGCTGCGAGTCGTTGGCCACGTAGATGTCGTAGCCCGACTCGGCCCACAGGATGTTGCCCTGGATCTCGACGTTGGAACTCGCGCCCTGCAGCCGGATGTTGTCGCCCAGCGGCGCGTAGAAGGTGTTCTGGTAGATCCGGATGTCGCTCGCACCGGTGATGCGCATGCCGGCCACGGAGTTGTCGTGGATCACGTCGTGCCAGACCTTGAGCCCGTTCATCGCGGCCGTCACCTCGATGCCGACGTCGTTGCCCGCGATCGTGCTGTACTGGATGGTGCCGCTGAAGGCCGCCACGCCGGTGGTGTTGTCCGCGATCCGGTTGGCCAGCTCCAGGCTGGTGCCGCCGATGATGCCGCTGCCCGTCACGCCCACGGTGTTGTGCGCGACTTGCTGGCGCTGGAACTGCGCGCCCACCGACTGGATGCCGGTGGCGTTGCCTTCGATGCGGTTGGCAGCCGAGCCCGCGACGAAGCCCAGCCCATCGACCGTGCCGGCCACGGTGGTGCGCACGCCGATGGCGCTGGTGTGGATGGTGTTGCCGCTGAGCGCTGCCGCTGCGTCGTAGCGCACGCCGACCTGGGTCCCCTGGATCCGGTTGCCATCGATCAGGCCGTCGAACGCCGCCGAGATCGCCAGCCCGGTGGCCGCCGAGCGGATGTCGTTGTCGCGGATGCGCCCCTGCGCCGCCGCATCGAGCGCGATGCGGTGCTGCCCGCGTTGATCGTGTTGGCGCTGATCGTCAGGTTGCTCGCCGCCACGCCGGCAACCGCCTGCACGCGGATCGCGGTGCTCGCGTTGATGGTGTTGTGGTCGATCAGCGCGCCCTGCACGGCGCCGTTCAGCAACACCGTGCCGCCGAGCGTGCTGGCGGTGATCTGGGCATTGCTGCCTGCGCCCAGCGAGACGCCGGCGGCGCTCGACTCGGTCAGGGTGAAGCCGTTCACGTCGTCCTGCACGCTGACACTGCCGCTGATCTGCAACCGCTGCAGCAGTACGCTGTCGGCCGCCACGCTCACGTTGCCCGCGATCCAGGCGCCCGGTGCGCCGTAAATCATGACCCCGGCATCCTGCGCGGCGATCAGCACGTCGCCGGTGACGGTGCCCGTCACGACGATGACATCGCCCGCCCCCAGGTCGTTCGCATTCAGGATCGCCTGGATGGCGTTGGCGCCGGTTGCGGTGAACGTGCGCGCGACCGTCGCGCTCATGCCGCGCGCGTAGACCTCGGGCTCGCCGCCGGCCGCATCCTGCCAGAGCACGACGCTGCGCCCGCTGCTGTCGGTGGCCAGCGCCAGCTGCATCGCGCGCGCGCCGGTGCGGCTCAGGCCACCGGAGGAGGCCTCGCCCGGCAATTCCTGCGTGAAGTGGCCGCCGAGCGCGTCATAGCGCAGCGCCAGCAGTTCGGTGGGCATGTCGGCGAGCGGCTGGCGCTGCCAGGCAAGCCGCAATGCGCCGCCGCCGGCGCTCAACTGCGGCGAAGAGGGCACGCCGCTCTGACCGAACAGGTCGACCAGCGTCGGCGTGCGTGCCACGCTGGCGTCGAAACGCATCACGGCGATCGTCGCCGCCTGGTCGGAGAAGGCCTGCCAGGCGACGAACAGTTGCCCGCCGAAATACGCCACGCTGGGCTGTGCGCCGTGGCTGATGCTGCCTGCGGCCGCCGCCTCGGCCAGGCCGCTGACACCGGTGCCGCTGGCCGAGCCGCTCAGCGCACTCCAGACGCCGGCGCTGAACTCGCGCAGGTAGACCTGGCGCAGCCCGGAGGCGTCGAGTTGCGTCCAGGCCAGCGCGATGCGGCTGCCGTCGGAGGCAACCGCAACGTCGCGCACATCGGCCGCGAACGTCCCGCCGGCCAATCCGTTGCCACTGGCCGAACCGGCGCCGACCGTCACCCAGCCGCCGCCGCTGCTGTAGCTCCGCGCATAGATGCGCTGCGCACCCGCGCTGCCGTCGAGCCAGACCGCGACCGGACCACTGCTGGTCATGACCAGCTTCACCGCACCGGCCGTGCCGGTACCCGAGATGCCGCCACTGCCCAGCGACCCACCCAGCGCTTCCCACTGGCCACTGCCGCTGTCGAAGCGCGCCACCCGGATGTCGCTCTGGCCACCGTCATGGTCAGCGGTCCAGGCGACGACCGGGGCGCCGCTGGCATCGATCGCGATGCTCGGCGCAAAGGCGGCATTGACGCCCGGCGCCACGCCGGCCCCGAGCGCGTTGCCCCCGGCACTGCCGGCGAGTTCGGTCCAGGCACCGCCCACCAGACGCGCCACCAGCACCTGCGGGTTGCCGCTGCGCGTATCGGTCCAGGCGGCGTAGCTGGAACCGTCCGGGCCCATCGCCACGGCCGGGTCGGTGGACAGGCCGCCGCTGCCGGACAGGCCATCTTCGCTGGCCGCACCGGCCAGATTGCCCCAGCGCCCGCGCTGCACCGAGCCCTGCGGGAGGTCAGAGGCCGCGCGCGCCATGGTGTAGTCGACCGGGATGAGGGTGGGTGCCGGGGTCGCCACCGGCCCGATCACGAAGCCGGCGCCATCGCCCAGGCTGCCGAAATCGATCAGGTTGCCGCTGCCGCCGCTGGCCTCGGCTTGCACAAAGCCGGCGCTGCCCGAAATGTCGTCGTCCTCGCCTTCGCCGTAGAGCAGGTCGTTGCCGCCATTGCCGACCAGCCGGTCGCGCCCGGCCAGCAGCGTGGCGCCCCCGCCGAGGTCGCCGAACAGCACGTCCACCGCCGCGTCGTCGTCGATACCGGGCTGGCTGTGGCCGTACAGGGTGTCGTTGCCGTCACCGCCCACCAGCAGGTCGGCTCCGGCACCGCCTTCGATCAGGTCATCGCCGGCGCCGCCTTCGACGATGTCGGCGCCGCCATCGCCATACAGGGAGTCGTTGCCGCCATAGCCCCAGACCCGGTCGCGCCCGTCGCCGCCGTGGATGACGTTGGCACCATCGTCCGAACCATGGAGCAGGTCGTCGCCCGCACCGCCCGACAGGGTGTCGAGCCCGAAGTCGGCGCGCAGGATGTCGTCGCCACCGTTGCCCGACAGCGTGTCGTTGCCGAAGCCGCCATGGATCAGGTCGTTGCCCGCGCCGCCGACGATGGTGTCGTTGACCCACTCGCCGTACAGGAGGTCGGCCGCCGCGTCGTCGCCGCTCGGGTCGATCGCATGGCCGTAGATCAGGTCGTCCCCGAGGTGCCCGTAGATCACGTCGGCGCCCGTGTCGCCCTGCACGCGGTCGTTGCCGGCACCGGCGTCGATGAAGTCGTTGCCGGTGCCGCCGCGAATGTCGTCGGCACCGCCCAGGCCGTGGATCAGGTCGTCGCCCGCGCCGCCATCGATGGAGTCGCCGACGCGGATGCCGTCGTCCCAGTTCGGATCGATATCGGCTCCATCGGGCGAACCGTAGAGGATGTCGTCGCCGTCGCCGCCCAGCAGCACGTCGCCGACGCCACCGCTGGCCACGATCAGGTCGTCGCCCGCGCCGCCGCTGATGAAATCGGCGCCCTCGCCACCATAAAGCTGGTCGTCCAGCGTGCCGCCATAGATCGTGTCGTTGCCACCCAGCCCCCAGGCCAGCACGGGAATCTCGACGCCATCGGCGTCGAGCAGGTCGTCGTCCTCGTCACCGCGCAGGAACAGGCGCGAGCCCTTGAGCGTGGTGCTGCGCACGGATGCCGCACTGGTGCCGAAACCCCGATCGGCATTGCGGTAGTCGACCTGGAAGAACAGGTTGGCCAGCGCCAGCACGCTGCCCTGCAGCAGCAGCGAGTCGCCCGCCTGCAGCGTGACGGAGCCCGACAACGCGCTCACCTCCTCGCCGGCGCCCACCACGATGTCCTCGCCCGCGGCGGTGGTGTCGTGCGTGCTCAGGCGCACGTCGCCCGAGCCTGCCTCCACCTGATCGACCACCAGCGAGCCGGTGAGTTCGCTCACGAACACGTCGCCCGTCGCGACGGCCAGCACGTCGCCGGCGGCGGCATGCGCGCTGTCGATCTCCAGGTCGTTCAGGAAACTGCCGATGCTGCCCGCCAGCGCCATCAGCACGAGGCGGTTGCCGCTCACGTCGGCGGCCGCGTCGCCATCGGCGTCCACGATGCCGGCGGCCGCGGTCAGCGTCACGTTGTTCAGCGTCGAGACGATGGAGCCCGCGCGCAGGTCGCCCTCGGTCTCGACCAACGCGATGTTCCCATTGGTGGTGACGTCGATGCGACCCAGTCCGATGAGGTTGGTGTTGGCGCTGAGGTCGATGCGCGTGGACTGGAAGTCGGCCACCACGTCGAGGTTGCCGCCCGCCTTCAGCAGCACCGCGGTGACGTGCGTGTCGGCGGCCGTGCTGCCGGTGCCGAACACGCCCACCGGCACGCTGAAGGCAGGGCCGCCACCGTCGGGCTTGTAGTGGCTGGCATAGGCAGCGGTGCTGCGCACGATCGGTTGCGCATCCGGGTCGCCGTCCCCGTAAACATTGTCCAGCGTGGGCGCATACTCCGATACATCGACCAGGTAACCCGCCGGGGCGTTGGCGATCGACAGCTGCACCAGGGTCGGGAGGATGCGCAGGTCGAGGTCGCCGCCAGCGTCGAGCACGCCGAGCTGCAACTGGAACAGGCCGGCCGCAGGATCGCGGTCCAGCCCGCGCACGCGCAGCGCCTGCGCGCCGCCACTGGTGGTATCGAGCCGGGTGTTGCGACCTTCGCTCTGCACCAGTTCCAGGTCGAACCGATCCAGCGAGTAGGAAGCGAACGCCAGCGTCGGCGTGATGCCGATCCGGCCGGCCGCCTCCACCGTGGCCCGATTGGTACGCACCTTGCCGGTGTTGGTCGTGAACACGTCCCCGCGGATGTTGGCGATGTTGGTGGTGCCTATCGGGTTGTCGATCAGCCCGTTGAGCACGATCGCCGGCGTGCCGGTCGTGCCCAGGTTGGCGATCGTGACAACGGTGGGCGCGTATTCGTGCGCGATGTCGAACCGGTAATCGTTGGTATCGACGTCGATCTGCACCTTGGCGCGGCCGCTGCGGTCCACTGGGTCGATCGCGTTGACCCATAAATCCTTGCCGGAGTAGTTGACCAGTTCGACCGTCTCCCAGGTGTGGCGCACGATCACGCGGCCCTGGTCGCCGTCGATGACGCCGCCATACGGCGTGGGGACGCCATTGAGGCTGATCGCCATCACGTTGGTCGAGAGCCGGGCCTTGCCGGCGTTGCCGTCGTTGCTCAAATCGTCGACCACGATGCGGTCGCCGTGGTCGGTCGCGCTCAGGCCCTCGGCCTGGGTGATTTGGCCGGCCGCGCTCACCATCAGCTTGGGCGTGGGCGCCGACAGCAAGATGAGGTCGCCGTTCATGGTGATGTGGCGCGCGTAGCTGTTTTCCATGTGCGCATCGCCGCGGTCGTCGAAGACGTTGAGCGAGAAGCCCGGCGCCTCCTGCTTCGACTTGAGGCTGAATGGCGCGTAGTAATCTGCGCTGATGTCCACGTCCTTGCTGCCGAACGCCGAACCCGCCTCAGTGATGATGCGTGCCGTGAGCCGGTTGATGGCGTAGGAGTCGGAGTCCGGGGCGCCGAAGGCACTGCCGCCTTCGGCACGCGAACGCGCGTAGTTGCTGATGTCGGCATGAGCGGCCACGACCGTCAGATCGTTCACGCCGATCGCCTGCGCGCCGCCCTCGGCATTGACCAGCGCAATCGACGTGATCAGCGTGCGCGCTTCCGCGTCCGGGTCGGAGTAGATCGCCGATGCCGCCGCCGCGTCGGTGTTCGACGCAACCTTGACTTCACTGACCAGTGCCCGGATGCTGAGGCTGTCTTCCGAGCGCATCCGGGAATTGGCGCCGAGGTTGACCTTGGTCTCGCGTGGCGTCGAGTTGAAGTTGTTGCTTGCATTGCCGAGCGCCCAGAACGATTCGGCCGCGCCCCCGGATCCGAGAAATGCGTACGCGCTGGAGTCGGCCTTCATCGTGCCCAGCGCACCCATGACGGCCGAGATTTCGATGTTGCGAACGGCGTGCAGGCTGGCGTTGTCACCAATATCGACCAGCGTGACCGGCAGCGCCTCGGCCACCGATTTCGCACCGGTCACCGCGACGCCGGCGGCTCCGCCGCCGGCGTCGGCCTCGCCTTCGGCGACGTGGCGGTTCTCCACGCGCACCTTGATGCCATCGCCAGCTTCGATCGACGAGGAGTCGCCGATCCGTGCCTGGCTGTCCAGGTCCAGGTTGAGGCGCACCGCCGAGAAACCGATGCCGGCGAGGAATGCGCCGGCGGTTACCCCCGCATGGCCTTCGGCATTCCCATGACTGACGCCTTCGATGGAGACATGCCCGGTTGCGGTGAGTTGCGCTCCCTCCCCGATGGCCGCGAGCAGCGTCGGCTGGACGTCGACGCGGGCGGTCGCGCCCACGCCTGCGATGAGCAGTGCGAACGAAGGGCCTGCGCCATTGGCGTACGAGACTCCGTCGATGCCGAACTGGTCCGGCGATGAGGACAGTCCGCCGGCGCCGACCAGACGCTGCGTGCCGACCAGCGAGCCGGACAGCCGGTAGGCGAGGTATTGCTGACCGATCACACCGCTGCCCGACAGATCGATGCCCTCCACGCCGATGTACTGCGTGCCGCTCACACCGGTGTTTGCGATGTCCACCACGGTCCCGCCGGCCGAAGCGGACAGGCTGAAGTGATTCGCATCGATCCGCTCCACGTAGTAGGTGTGGCCATCCTCCAGGCCGGTGATGGCCCGCTCACCGAAGCGCACCAACCGGTGCATCGACTGGTCGGCCCCTTCGCTGCGGGTCAGGTTGACGAACACGTCGGTGCCATCGTTCTTGATCGGCGCGGCCGAGAGCTTGATGGTGTCGGGGTCGACCCGGTACACGTAGTAACTGCCACCGTTGCCCAGTCCGCCCAGTGCCACCGGCGAGCGTCCGTCGACGCCCGTGACGGTGTAGGTCACGCGCTCCCCGGTCGCGAAATCGTTGCCGTTGGGGGCCGGGCCGATCGCGATCTTGTCGGCGACATCATCGACCACGTAGCCCTGGAAGGTGGCCGTGCGCGGCGCGCGGTACGTCACCGCCTGTCCGTCCGCGAAACCGTGGCTGTTGAGCGTGATCGCGTTCGCGTCGTTGTCCACCGCTGACGGAGCAAACGACTTGAGCGATTGCGTGACCTGCGCCAGCGTGCTGCCGAGCTTGATCGTCAACGGGTCGATCACGCGCACGTAGTAGGACTGGCCGTTGGTCAAGCCGCCGACGTCAGTCCCCCCATCGCCGGAGAAATGGCCATACTGCAACTGATCGCCGGTGCTGAACCCGTGTTGCGTCGCAAACCGGATGGTGTCGAATGCGTCGTCGACATCGCTGCCCAGGAACGGCGCGCCGAGCCGGATCGTGGTGTCGCCGAACACGATCACGCCGTACGAGCGATCCGCCACCAGCCCGCCGATCGGCGCGTTGTCGTTCGTGCTGTCCAGGATCCGGTTGCCCGTCACGAGACCGTGCGGTGCGCTCGTCGCGAGGACACCGCTGTCCGTGTCCACGCTGGACAGGGTGCCGTCGGACACCGTGACCGGCGATCCGTGCTGCGCCTGGATGTCGATGGTTCCGGCATCGACCACGGTCGGGTTCGCGCTGCTGGAGTCGACCAGCGCCCGCACCGTCGGGGTCACCAGCGAAGTGCCGGTGATCATGCCGAAGTCCACGCCGAACGACGCGCCGGTGCGATGCGCCTTGGCGTCGCCATCGGTGCTGCTGTTGGCGCGCAGCGTCAGCGTACCGCCTACGCTCACCGTCGCGCCCTGCCCGATGTCGGCCGTCACGGTGGGGGCCACTTCCGACTTGGAGAAGCTCGCGCCGACGCTGCCCAGCCCGGACAGGCTGGTGGCGTCGTTGTCGCTGTCGGCATGATCGATGCCGTCGGACTGCACCGCGAGCGTGCCGGCGCTCACGCGCGCGCCGGCGCCGACCGAGGACTTGCTGCTGCCCGAAGCCACCGCGCGGCTGTTGAGCAGGCCCATCCCGACCAGGCTGATGCTGAGCGCGCGGCCGACCGCGAGCGACTGGCTGATGCCGCTGGCGCGCACGCTCACCGCGCCGGCGACGTTGAACACCGCCCCGGCACCGATCGCCGCGATGGCGTCCGCGGTACTGGTCGCCGTGGCGAGCGAGGCGTTCGCGGTGGCCAGTCCGACCGCAGGGGCCTCGGCGGTGGCGAACGCCCCGCGGATCGCGCCGCCGGCCGCCTGGTGGATCGCCTGCAGCGTGAGCGGATCGACGTTCTGGCCGGCGTTGATGGTCACGCTGTCGGCAGTGATCTGCCCGCCGGCCTCGGCCGTGGCACTGGAATCCAGGTTGGAGCGCGCCAGGCTCAGGCCCGCCGCCAGGCCGCCCACGCTCAGCCCGAACACGTCGGTGCGGGCATCGTGGTCCGTCCCGGCGAGCACGCGGATGGCGCCGGTGCTGTTGATGCGCGTGCCCGCGCCGATGCGCGCGACCACGTCGGGCGTGAGATCGGCATAGGCGAAGTTGAAGGTGGCGCCCAGCACGCCACCGGCCATCGCGAAGGTGTCCAGCTTGGCCGCGATGCGCGAGCGCGCCTGGATCGTGATGTCGCCCACGCTGCCGCTGCCCTGGCCGATGCGCACGTTGCTGCCGATGCCGGCATAGGTGTCCATGGCCGCGTCGTTGCCGATCGCGATGCGGGTGAACGACGCGCCCACCGCCGCCGCGCCGCCCTGCACGCTGGTGGTGAGGGCATGCAGGGTCTGGTTGCTCGACGCATTGATGGCGATCGACGAGGCGTTGTCGAT
>JADLAZ010000249.1 GCA_020849725.1 Chloroflexota bacterium | reverse complement strand
GCTGTCGCTGCTCCGCCTGGATGGCGACGCGCAGAAGCGTCACGTCGTCGTTCCGTAGCTCGTGCCGACGGCGGCGGGTCTCGACCCAGCGCGGGAAGGCCTGGACGCGACCCGGCCCACACAGCCGGTCGAGCGGCCGCCACGGCGCGCGACCGGCGGCGCACTCCCCGAGCCACCACTGCGCCAGCGCGTCGGTCATCAGATAGAAGCGATCGCCAGCCTGCCAGGCGCCGCTCAGCGTGCGCATCGCCGCCAGCCCCTGATCGTTGCCGGCGGCGCGGCTGCCGATAAGCAGTGGCCGGACGCCGAAATCGTCCGCGTGCGCCAGCGGGAACGCGGCCAGGAGCTGGCCGGCGCGAACCTGGAACAGGCAACTGTCACCCAGCGCCAGCGCCGCCCAGTGACCGCCCGCACCGTCACCCTCCAGGCCGAGGCCGACCAGCGCCGCGAACGCGCCAGCGGCTAGCCCTGGTTCCTCGAACCATTGCACCGGCCGGCCCATCCGCAGTCGGCGCCACAGGTACCAGCGCGTCCAGCGCGTCCAGCGCGCCTGCGCCCGGCGCAGCAGCGCCGCCCCGTCATCCACCGCAAACGTGCCATGGGCGACACTGCGCGCCAGCACGGCCGCCCACGGCCCGCTGAGCAGTGCTTCGCTCGCACCATCGGCCACGGCCACGCGGAGCGCCGGTCCCGACCAGCGGCCCGAGGCGACCGGCACGACCGCGTCTTCGATCTCATCGGCGCGGTTGCCGGCCTTCGGCAGACAGAAGACGGTCAGCGCAACCCGCATCGCCGCGCGCCTGGCTCCTTCCTCACCCCTACCGCAGGTTGCTCGGTCGGGTGCCAATGTCGAGAAAGCGGATGACGGCGACGATGTCGGCGTTGAAGACGAAGCCACGCGCCGTATCGCCGACCGCGAAGCCTTCCTGCTGGGCGACGGCGCGCATGTAGTCGGGCAGCGGGCTGGACATCGCGAACAGCGCCCGGGCATAGTCGTCGGCCAGTTGATCGTCGCTCGCCGGGAACTCGGTCGGCGCCGCCGTCTGCGACGACAGGTGCAGGTTGAGCAGCAGCACGTTGCCGTCGCTACTGCTGAGCCGGCGCAGCGCATCGGCCGGGATGCTTGGGTCGCCGTCGGTCGCCTCGCCATCGCTGATGTTGACGATAATCGGCGGAAAGCAGTCGGGATGCTGCGCCAGCCAGCCGTCGACGATCGTCGTCGCTCGCGTCAGCGCCTCGCACATGGGTGTGCCGCCATGCGCCAGCGGATCGAACCAGACCGGGAACTTGACCTTCTGCTCGACCAGTCCGCCAGCTCCGTCGTCAATCTTGCGGCTGCGCTCCTCGACACGCAGCGGCGCGCTGGCGACGGCGCTGATCGGCGCCAGCTCCTGTCCGGCCAGTGCGCCGCCGAAGGCCGGGCCGACCCGATCGCCGTAGCCGATGACACCGACGTGATAGTAGTCGCGCACGCCCTCGGCCTTGGCGCATTTGATCACCAGGTTCTGCAGCAGCCGGTTGATGGCGTCGGCCACGCCGTCGGCCTTCTTGCGGCCCGCCTCGCCCGTCCCGAACGGGTCGGCCATCGAGCCGGACTGGTCGATCAGAAACAGCAGGCACGAGGGATTGGTTCGGCTGATCTCCGCGCTGTAGGCCATGATCTCGACGCTCCTTGTCTCACTCGACACGACCGTATCGACGCCTATCTACGTGCCGCGCCGCGGTAGGGTTGCACCGAGCGTCCTCAGATTGTACCTTCTGATTGCCGGCGGCACTGGTGCGATCGCTTCCCGGCCGGCCGCACCGCTCGCGTGAGAGGGAGGCACCATGGTTCCGACAGGCGCTGTTGCCCACGCCCTGGCCCGGCCAATTGACGACCGCGTCCAGCGCCTTGGCCACCAGATGCGCAGCCATGCTGGCCGCGTCCGTGCACGGGCCGCGCTCGTCGAGCGCGCGGCCGCATCCGTGCTGCAGGCGTCGGAGGACCTGGAGCAGCGCGGCGCGTGGCTGGAGCGCGAGGGTGTCGCCGGTCTGCTGCGCAGCGCGGGCGGGGTCCTGCGGCGGGTCTGGTGGCTGGGGTTGGTCGCACTGGCGCTGGTGGCGCTACTGATGTGGCTGCGCCGCTGGCGCGCGCACGCCTCGGACACCGAACCGGCCTGGTCGGACGCGGCGACGGTTCCTCCACCACAGATCGACGTTCCCGCCGGCGCGTAGTGCCGGCCCGCCACGATCGGTCAGCCGCTGCCGGCATGGCGACGCAGTGAACTGTCGGGCCAGCGTGCGCCAGTCTGGCCGCTAGTTCTCCGCCTCGAAGACCAGCTCGCCACGGGCCAGGCGCTGGGCCATGGCGTAGGTCTGGCCCTGGGCGCGCAGCGTTGGCGCATGGGCGGCCAGGTAGCGGGCGGCGGCGATCATGTGGTGGACGCCATCCTGGCCAGCGCCGCGCCGAGCGAACTGGCCAAGGGCAGCTTCGACGGTCTGGATGGTGTGGAAGTCGCGGTCCTCGCGCAGCAGCAGCCGGCCCAGCAGCGCCGGCAGGTCGTCGCTGGCCACGCCGGCCGCCGGATCGGCGAAGACCGCCGCCGCCAGCGCGCCGGCCGCGTCGACTTGCTGCGCCTGGTCGAGCAGGTCCGGCAGCGCCACCAGCGCCGCCACGGCCGCGCCCGCCCGCGGCTCCGGCGCCGGCAGTCGGGCCGGTGGCACATTCAGGAAGCGGTCGAGGTAGACGCTCATGGCCGCGTCAAACACACCGCGCAGCAGGTCAGCCGGTCCGTCGTCGTCGGCCAGGCCGATCATCCGTCGCAGGCCCGCCTCGACCGCAGCGGCGAAGGTAAAGGTGTGCAGCGCCGTATCCCAGTCACCGAACTCGTTGCTGGTGTGGAACCGGGCCAGGCGCAACGCGGCGGCATGCACGACGCAGCCGGCAAGATCGATCGCTCCACAGCCCGCGCGCAGCGCCGCCAGCAACGCGGCGGCAGTGGCCCGCGGCTCATCCTCGAGGAGGACGGTGGTGAGCGCCGCGCGGCCGTCCCACGCGCCAGACCGGGCGCGGCCGGCCGTCAGTGCCGCCGGGACCTCGGCCGCCGCGCCCTCGACGATCGCCACCAGATCGACCGGATGGCGCCAGGCGTTGGACTCCTCCATCCTCGTCGCCCCGGCGTAGGCCGGCACGAGGCTGGTCAGCGCCGTCTCGGCCAGCTCCCAGCCGGCATGATCGAGCGCCTCGAACGCCTTGTTGGTGAAATCCAGCACGTGGCCGACCGTCAGGTACCGGTGATCGGTGGCAGCGCTGAACAGCATCGCCGCCATCTGACGGTCATCCGCGCCGGCCTGCAGCGCCGACACGACGCAGCGCTCGGCGCCCTCGGCGTCGCGCACCTCGACGAAGCGTCGGAACCAGCGCCGCAGCGTCCGGATGTCGGTCGTGGTCGTCGGCAGCGGCTGAACGGTGAAGCGCACCGGCGCACCAGCGCTGTCGCGCGCCACGGCCGCCAGCCCGTGGTAGAGCGCCCGCGGCCGGTCCTCGGCTGCCAGCCGCGGCAGCAGGTTCATGAAGCAGGTCAGCATCGTCAGCCCCTGCCCCCAGCCAGCGCGCCGGTAGCGCGTGCCAAACTCCAGGCCGATGCGGAAGCAGGTGGCCGCCTCGCCCGCCTCGACCAGCGGTATGGCCTGCTTGGCGATCACCAGCGACAGGTCGCGCTCCAGGCCGTCGCGGAGCCGGCGGCGGTGCCGCGCCAGCGGGTCGTCGAGCGGCGTGAGATCGACCCAGACCTCGCCATCGCGCACCTCGACGGGAAAGGCCCGCACGTCATCCGCCCACTGGTCGAAGGTGCCGCCGCTGGCCAGGTCGAAGCGGGCATGGTGCCAGTGGCAGGTGAGAATGCCGTCGGCCACGCTGCCGCGGTGGAGGGGGAAGCCCATGTGCGGACAGCGATTGTCGACGGCGTAGACGCGCCCGCCGGCGGCGACCAGCAACAGCGTGTGCCCCTCCACCACCACCGGATGGCACCCAGCCACCTCGACCTCGGTCAGCGTTGCCGCGCGCGCCAGGCGCCTGGTCTCGATCGCCACGGTCGCTCCCTCCCGCTGTCCAGCCCTCGATTACCGATCACCCTGCTGACGGGATTGTACCCGTCGGCGGCCAATCGCGGCGGGAGGCTGGGCAAAGGCATCCACACCTCCGCCACGGCTGGACGCGGTGAGCTGGCAATCGAGAGGCCGGTCAGCGTCAGCGGTGCGCGACGTGGACCTCGCGGGCGGCGGTGGCGATGGCATCGGCCGTCAGGCCGTACTTGTCGAGCAGTTGCTGCGGCGTGCCTGACTCGGCGTAGCCGCTCAGTCCGACGACCCGCAGCGGCGTCGGCCGGTGCTGGGCCAGCACCAGCGCCACCTGGCTGGCCAGCCCGCCGGTCGACAGGTGCTCCTCGGCCACGACCAGCGCCCTCGTCTCCTCGGCGGCGCCCAGGAGCGCCATCTCGTCCAGTGGCCGGATGGTGTGCATGTCCAGCACGCGCGCTTCGATGCCGTCGATCGCCAGTGCGGCCGCCGCCTCCAGCGCCAGCGACACCATCAGGCCGCAGGCGACGATCGTCAGGTCGCTGCCGGCCCGGACCAGATTCGCCTTGCCGAGCGTGAACCGGCCGGGGCCATCGTAAATGAGCGGCACGGCCGGGCGGCCGACGCGCAGGTAGGCCGGTCCATCCAGGTCGGCCAGCGCCCGCACGGCATCGCGCGTCGCGTGCTCGTCGGCCGGCACGACGACGGTGACGCCGGGCAGCGCCAGCGCCAGTGCGATATCTTCAATCGCCATCTGCGACGGGCCATCTTCACCGATGCTGATGCCGGCATGCGAGCCGACCAGCTTGACGTTCAGGCCCGGAAAGGCGATCGACATGCGGATCTGATCGAAGGCATTGCAGAGCAGGAAGGTGGCGAATGAGGCGCAGAACGGCGTCTTGCCACTGGCGGCCAGGCCGCTGGCAACGCCGATCATGTTCGACTCAGCGATGCCGCAGTTGAAGAAGCAGTCGGGGAATTCCTTGCCGAACCATTCCGTGCGGGTCGAGTTGGAGACATCGCCGTCGACGACGACGATCTCGGCCCGCTCGCGACCAAGCTCGCGCAGGGCTTCGCCGAAGGCGTCGCGGGTAGGCTTGCCCATCGTCTGGGGCGCCGTCGCGGGGCTGCTCATCCGATCTCCTCCAGCGCGCGATCGAGGTCCTTTGCGGCGATGGCGCGGCCGTGGTAGGTCCAGTCCGCTTCGACGAACGAGACACCCTTCCCTTTCACCGTGTGGGCGATGATGACCGTCGGCTGGCCGATAGTCGCCTGGGCCGCCTGGAGCGCCGCCAGCACTGCCGCCAGGTCATGGCCGTCGATGTCGAGCGTGTGCCAGCCGAAGGCACGCCACTTGTCGAGCAGCGGCTCTTCCGACGGCATGACATTCGCGACCGACTGGCTCTGCTGGTAGAGGTTGCGATCGACGATCGCCGTCAGCGTGTCCAGCTTGAACTTGGCGGCGCTCATGGCCGCCTCCCACACCTGTCCCTCCTGGATCTCGCCATCACCAAGCACGACGTAGGTGCGAGAAGGCCGGCCATCGAGCCGCGCCGCCAGCGCCGTGCCGACACCGATCGACAGTCCCTGACCGAGGCTACCGGTCGACGCCTCGACACCCGGCAAGCGGCGCATGTTGGGGTGCCCCTCGAGCGGGCTGCCGATCTGGCGCAGCGTCATCAGATCGTCGACCGAAAAGTAGCCGGCCAGCGCCAGCGCGGCGTACAGCCCTGGCGAGGCGTGGCCCTTGGACATGATGAACCGGTCACGCTCCGGCCAGCCCGGCCGGGCTGGATCGTGGCGCAGGATGCCGCCGAAATAGAGCGCCACCAGGATTTCCGTTACCGACATCGACGAGG
>JADLAZ010000248.1 GCA_020849725.1 Chloroflexota bacterium | reverse complement strand
GGCAAGACGATGGTCGACTACTTCGGTCACCGGCCGATGGCGCACCAGACGGTGCGGCAGCCGCTGGTGACGGCCAACGTGCTCGACCGGTTCGACGTGTCGGTGCTGGTCACGGGCGGCGGCGTCGTGGGACAGGTCGGCGCGGTGCGGCACGGCATCGCCCGCGCGCTAGTCCAGTTCGACGCCGAGCTGCGGCCGGTCCTGAAGCGCAACGGCTTTCTGACCCGCGACCCGAGAGTCAAAGAGCGCAAGAAGGTCGGCCTGAAGCGCGCCCGCAAGGCGCCGCAATACACCAAGCGCTAACCTGACGCCGTGACGGCGTTACATCATCACATCATTGCGAAGCACGCGGCGTGGCAAACTGGCCAGCGCCGTCCGGCAGCGCGCGACGGACTCTGCCAGACGCGCGCGGGCCTGCCACGGCCAGGGCAGGTGCAGGGCGATCGGGCTGATCTCCAGCGTCAGCAGATCGGCGGTGCGCGCGGTTGCCAGTGCCTGGAGAAAGTCGTCGATCGGTAGCACACCCGCGTCCAGCGGCTGGTGATCGCGCAGGTGGCCGCGCAGCAGCGGCAGCGACGCTGGCCAGCCCCGCGCGTGGCTGTTCGACAGGTGGATATTGTCGACGCGCGGGCCAAGCGCCTCCCACGCGCGAGTGATGTCCAGCCCCCAGCTCGCGGCATGGCCCACGTCGTAGGTCAGGCCGACGTCCCACTCCTCAGCCAGCCGCCGCAGGTTGACGAGGTCGTCGAGGTAGGCCGGCCGCGCCGGGATGGCGGCCACGCCCCGGTTCTCGATCGTCAGCCGGGCGGTGGCGCCGCGCAGCCGCTGCTGGCACCGAGCCAGTGCCTGCAGGTAGGTCTGCGCGACGCGGTCGTGCATGGTCGGCGCCAGGCTCGTGTGGATGACGACGGCCTCGCAGGTCGGCAGCGCGGCGGCAAGCTCGGCCGTGCGCTCGTAGGCAGCCAGCAGGTCGGTGAGGCTGCTGTGTCCGAAGGGCGGGAAATGCAGGCTCAGCACCGGCACACCGTGCCGATCGGCTAGCGCTTGCAGCGCCGCCGGCCCAGCGGTCATCTGACGCTCGGTCAGCATGACCTCGACGCCGTCCAGACCCAGGCCAGCCGCCACGCCAAAGATGCGATCCAGCGAGTAGCCAAAAAGCGAGCCGGTGGAGAGCGAGACTCGGACGCGCATCGCTGGTCGCACCCTTCCTCCCCTAGCAGGCGCCGGCCCATCTGCTCTAAGTGTAGCACCCGTGACCGGCGCTCGACAACCGACGGACGGCCGCTGCGCGTCGGATGAAGGGTGGGCGGGCGGTTGAAACCACGCCTGTCGGGCCTTCGGCCATGAAACCCGCCGTCGCAGGTTAGGGCGGAACCACAGACAGGCCGCGCAGGCGGACGTCGTGGCGCCGCAGCGCTCCCGTGGCGCGGCTTCAACCGCCGGCCCTCGCTCTGGCTCCGGCGCGAGGACCTGACGGACACCAGCGGCCTTTGACAGCCGGGCCGGGGTCGCATACTATCCGTCCGAGCGATACCCCGCGTCTGCCTGGAGGAAGGTCATGCCGCTCTACGAGTACGAATGCGCGTCCTGTGCCGGCCGTTTTGAAGTGCTGGTACGCACGGCCGCCAGCGATACGCGACCGGCCTGTCCGGACTGTGGGTCGCCGCGGGTGCGGCGGGCACTGTCGCTGGTGGCGCGGCGCAACCGGGCGTCCGACGCGGTGCCCACGCCGCTGCCGGTGCGCGCGGGCGGCGGGGGCGGCTGCTGTGGCGGCGCCTGCGGCTGCGGCCACTGACGGCTCGCGCGGTGCTGCGGCCTCAGGGGGCGGGCTGGGCCAGGCGCATGGTTGGTCCGGAGGCATGGGCGGTGAGGTGTAGTTCAGGCTGCCGGGCCAGCGTGGCGACGGCTGTGCCGTACTGCGCTCGCAGTTGGAGCAGCAGGCCGCCGGGCCGGCCAAGTGCTGTCGCCAGCGTGTCTTGATCGCCCAGAGCCTCGATCACGTACGGGCGCTGGAGCGGTTGACCGTTCAAGCGCAGGTCGCGGGCGGCGCCTTCGACGACGGACGTGGCCAGCACGCGCTTGCCGTTGATCGCCAGTCCCGTCGCGCCGGCGTTGCGGAGTTCGTTGAGGACATCCTGCAGCCAGTATGGCTCCAGGCCCGCGTCCAGGGTGAGCCGGACGCCCTGGCCGCGCGCCTCGACCAGGCCGTTGACCGACCGTAGCTCCTCGGTTTCGTCGATCATCACGCCTAGGTCGGGCGTGCTGTCACTTTCGATCGACCGCAATTGCACCTCCAACTTGCTGACCTCGTCGCGCAGGCGGGCATTGCCAGTGATGAGGTTGCCGAGCAAAGTCAGTTGGTTCTGTGGGCTTTGAGCGCGCAACTCGGCCGTGACACGCTCCTGCGTCCGAAACTGCGACACCAGCAAAATGCCGAGCAGGAAGCACAGCACCGTCAGGGCGACCGGGGTGCGGGAGCGGCGCACGTCACACCCTCCCGGCGCGCTGGCCGGCTAGTGTCCCACGATAAGCGGGGATGGCGACCTGATCGTCGGCCGCGACTTTCAAGAGCATGCCAAAGTCTTTTGCTCGCCGGCGCAGCGGCGCCAGGTGGGGCGCGGTGTCGATAGCCAGGCCCAGCGCTGTCGTCGGACCGATGGCGTGGAAGGAGAACGGCGGTGACAGCCGGGTATCGTTGATGATGATGACCGTGCCGACGCAGACGATCGACGAGTTCGCCACCAGCCGCTCGCCATTGATGCTGATGGCCTCGGCGCCGGCCGACCACAGCGCGCTGACGACATCGCGCACGTCGGTATCGTGGACGATGTAGTCGTTGGCGGCCGCGGCGCTGGCTGGCGCTGTCGCGCTATCGTCGAGCGTCACCTGCACGCCGGGGCCGACCAGTCCAATCAGGCCGGCGCGCACCTGCTGGTCCTTCAGTGCCGCCTGCACGTCGTCGAGTGCGGCGCGGTCGCGCGCCTGCTGCCGCTGAGCTGCGGCAATGCTCACGCGCAGCGCCGCGATCCGCTCCTTGAGCTGGCGCTGCTCGGCCTCCAGCCAGGCCAGCGACTGCATCGCCGGCTCGCGCTCAGCCTCGCGTGACACCGGCTGTGCCCGCTCGCGCAGCCCAACCGGCAGTGCCACGGTCGCTCCAAGCGCCATCAGCAGGACCGTCCAGGTGGCGGTGCGCCGGTCGACCCGCAGGCCGGTCAGCGGCGCGGGCAGGGAACGCTGCATGCGGATCGACTCCCGGCGATGATCAGTCGCTCTGTGGACTGTACCAACCCCGTGCCGGCGCGTCAACGCGCGGCGACTGCCTGCCGCCCGTCGGTCGGGGTGTCAGGACCGTCCCCATCGGCGCCCAGCGTCCTCAGCGCTCCACCAAGCCAGACCATGCCGTCGGCGCTGGTGTCCCGGTAGGGCAAAGGTCGCGGACGACGCAGACGGCGCAGCGCGGCGTCGGGGCGCGGCAGACGCGGCGGCCGTGCCGGATCAAGTCGACGTGGAGCCGGTAGGCGTCGGCTGGCGGCGCCAGCGCCTCCAGCGCGGCGTGAGCAGCCTCGGCCGACATGCGGTCGGGGATGAGGCCGAGCCGCCGGCTGACGCGGTGGACGTGGGTATCGACCGGCAGCGCCGGCAGGCCCAGACCGAACATGAGGACGCAGGCCGCCGTCTTTGGCCCCACGCCCGGCAGATCGGTCAGGTAGCGCCGCGCCTCGGCCAGCGGCAGGGCGGTGAGGTCGGGTAAGCGCGGCGGCCCGCCACTCGCGGACAGCGCCGCCAGCACCGCCTGGATGCGCCGCGTCTTGACCTCGGCCAGCCCGCCCATGCGAATCGCGTCGACGACGAGCGGTGGTGGCGCGTCGCGCACGGCGGCCAGGTTCGGGAAGTGGGCGACGAGCGACTGGTACGCCCGGCCGGAATTCACATCCGACGTGTGTTGCGACAGGATCGTCTGGATCAGCTCGGTAAGCGGGTCGCCGGATGGCTGCCAGACGGGCTGGCCGTAGGCGTCGTCGAGCCGGGCCAGGATCAGCGGCAGCCGCACCGCCGGTGCGGTCTGGGGCGTCACCCGGCGGCGATGGTCGCCCACGCTGGTGCTCATGGGTCGGCGACGAGCGGCTCGTACACGGCCGACTCGTCGAGGAGTGACTCGTCCGACACGACCACGGGCGCGGGCGCCGGTGGCCCGGCGCTTGCGCGGTGGCAATCCGGCACGCTGGCCACGGTGATCTCCCAGGCGACGGGTGACTCGGGGGTAGCCGGCAGCGGCACGATTGACGGGCTGCCGGCGTGCTGGTGGAGCCAGCGGCTGATGATGGCGATCTCGTCGATGGCCTCCTGACCGACAGGGTGCTGGCCGGCGACTGGGGCGCTCGCCGCCGCCGTGGCCCAGGCGGCGTGCAAGCGCCCGGCCGAGGCGGCGACCGCCTCGCCGGCTGGCAGGCGAACTTGCGCCGCCAGCCGCCCGCTCAGGATGAGCAGCACCTCGCGCGCACCTGCCTCAACTGAGGGCAGTGCGATCAGCAGGTGTGTGCGCGCGACGGCCGACGTCAGCAGTGATTGACTAACGGTGACCTCCGTCACCTGACGAATGGCATCGCGCAGGCGGGCGGCGCGCTCGAAGTCAAGCCGGTCGCTGGCGGCGCGCAGTTGCTCCCACAGCCGGTTGACGAGGGGGTCGCGCCGGCCGTCCAGGTAGGCGATGATATCGTCGATGAGCGCCCGGTAGACGTCCACGGTCGTCCGGCCGACGCATGGCCCAAGGCACTGGCCGAAGTCGAGGCGCAGGCACGGCCGCCAGCGCCGCGCCGGGTCCGTGACCTTGTTGGTGCAGGTGCGGATCGGGAATAGCTCGGTGATCAGGTCGATCGTCGTTTGGACCGCGCCAGCGTTGCGAAACGGGCCGAAGTAGCGCGCGCCATCGTCCTCGATCGCGCGCGTGGCGACGATGCGCGGGTAAGGCATCGCCACGTCGATCTTGATGAACGGGTAGTGGTCATAGTAGCGCTGCTGAATGTTGTAGCGCGGCTGTTCCTGCTTGATCAGGCGCGACTCGAGCAGCAGCGCCTCCAATTCCGACCCAACCACCTCGACGTCGATGCGCTTGACCGTCTCCAGCAGGCCGTCCATTTTCCGAGTCAGGCCGAGCGGCTGCGAGTAGTACGAGCGCACGCGGTGGCGCAGGTTCTTGGCCTTGCCGACGTAGACGATCGTGCCGGCGGCGTCGCGCATCAGGTAGACGCCAGGCCGGGGCGGGATCACGTCGAGCAAGGCGCGGTCCAGCACCGACCAGCCGCGCCGCGCTGGCTGGGTTGGCTCGGTTGGCAGCGCGACACCGCTCGCCGTCAGCGCCGCCAGGTCATCCCAGGTCGTCGCGCCACGCTCGGCGGCGCGCGCGGCCAGGCGGGTGAAGCAGGCGGCGGTGATGGTGACATCGGCGTCGGCGCGGTGCCGCCGTGGCGCCATCACGCCCAGTGCGGTGGCAACGGCATCCAGGTTGGGCCGGCGCAGGCCCGGCAGCAGCGCCACCGCCAGCGGCAACGTGTCCAGAGTTGGATTCGCCAGCGGCGACCGGTCCAACCGGGCCAGCTCGGCGTTCAGGAACGCCACGTCAAAGGCGACGTTGTGCCCGACGAGCGGCTCATCGATCAGCCAGCCGGCCAGCTCGTCGACGATCGCGGCGAAGACGGGGGCTTCCGCCAGGCCATCTTCGGTCAGGCCGGTCAGATGCCGGACGTAGGCGGGTACGCGCCGCTGCGGGTTGAGCGGTGTCGACCAGCGGCCGACGCAGGCGCCGGCGCGGTAACGGTGCAGGGCGATCTCGATGATGCGCTGCTGGCGCGGGTTCAGGCCGGTCGTCTCGACATCCAGCACCGTGTAGGCGTCGAGGCCGGGCGGCGCGGGACGCGCGATCTCCCACACCTCGTCGGCCCGCAGCACGAAGCCGTCGGCCTGCTCCAGGGCTGCCCGCAGCAACGCCCGCCACAGGTCGACCCGACCGCGCTGGCCGAAGACGTGCGCCACCAGCGCCGCCTCCGGCGCCCGATCTCGGTGCGCCGCGAGATACGCGCGCGCCTGGTCGACAACAAAATTGGCTCGGGGGAAACTATCCGACACGGTGGTCCCTGGGGTGCGCCCGGCGACTGGCACGCTAGCCGAACGTCTTGAGAACGGGCACAGTATACCGGTGAGTGGGTGCTGGGGAGGAGCAGGTGGCCACTGACACAGCGACGATCGAGCGGCTGGCCTGGCTGCGGCGGCAGATCGACGATGCGAACTATGCCTACCATGTGCTCGACAGCCCGACCGTCACCGACGCCGAGTACGATGCCTGGCTGGTGGCATTGCGCGCGCTGGAGGCGGCCCACCCGACGCTGGTGACACCTGACTCGCCGACGCAGCGCGTCGGCGCTGCCCCGTCGGAGCGGTTCGAGTCGGTGACCCACCAGGCGCCCATGCTCAGCCTGGGCAACGTGTTCTCTGAGGAGGACCTGCGCGCCTGGATGGCGCGCGTTTGCCGCAGCGCCGGCGTCGATCAGGTCGAGTTTGTCGTCGAGCCGAAGGTCGACGGGTTGGCCACGGCGCTGCGCTATATCGACGGTGTGCTCGTGCGCGGTGCGACGCGTGGCGACGGCATCACCGGCGAGGACATCACCGCCAACGTGCGCACGGTGCGCTCGATCCCGGTGCGGCTGCGGCCGGTGGGCGTGGCGATGCCGCCGGTCGTCGAGGTGCGCGGCGAGATCTACATGCGCCGGGCCGACTTCGCGCGGCTCAATGCGCAGCGGCTGGAGACTGGCGACAAGCCGTTCATGAACCCGCGCAACGCCGCCGCCGGGTCGGTGCGCCAGCTCGATCCGGGTGTCACGGCGGGGCGTCGCCTCTGGTTCGCCGCCTATGCCGTCGGCGAGGTGGCCGGGGTGACGATGCGCACGCACTGGGACGAGCTTGAGCTGGTGCGCGCCCTGGGCCTGCCGGTGGTGGCCGAACCGGTGCGCTGCGCCGACGCCGACGCCGTCTGGGCCGCCTGCCGAGCCTGGCTGGACCGGCGCGACACGCTCGACTTCGAGATCGACGGCGCGGTGGTCAAAGTCAACAGCCTGACGCTGCAGGTTGACCTGGGCACGGTGGCGCGCGAGCCGCGCTGGGCGATGGCCTTCAAGTTCCCGCCGCAGCAACAGTCGACGACGGTGCTGGACATCGTGGTGAACGTCGGCCGGACGGGCACGATCAATCCGACGGCGGTGCTGGCGCCGGTCGTCATCGGTGGCGTGACGGTGGCGCGAGCGACGCTGCACAATGAGGACGAGATCCGGCGCAAGGATATCCGCATCGGCGACCGGGTGATCGTCCAGCGCGCCGGCGACGTCATCCCGCAGATCGTGGCGGTGGTGACGGAGGCGCGCGATGGCGACGAGGTCGCGTTTGCCATGCCGGCGGACTGCCCGGCCTGCGGCGCGCCGGCGCGCCGCGAGGCCGGCGAGGCGATGGTCTACTGCACCAACCCCAGCTCGGCCTGCCCCGGCCAACTGCGCGAGTTGGTCGCCCATTTCGGCTCGCGGCGGGCGATGGACATCGAAGGGCTGGGCACGGCCATTGCCGACCGGCTGGTCGATGAGGGCGTCGTCCACAGCCTGGCCGATCTCTACCGGCTACCGGTGGAGCGGCTGGTCGCCTGGGAGGGGTTGGGAGAGAAGAGCGTCGCCAATCTGCTGGCCTCGATTGACGCCAGCAAGCAGCGGCCGCTGGCGCGGCTGATCTTCGCGCTCGGCATCCGGCACATCGGCGAGCGGGCCGCCGAGGTGCTGGCCGGCGCCTATGGCGACCTGACCGCCATCGGCGCGGCGCCGGTCGAGGCGTTGCAGGCGGTGCCCGGCATCGGCCCGACCCTGGCGGCCAGCCTGGTCGAGTGGTTTGGCCGGGCGGAGAATCAGCAGCTGGTTGCTGCTCTGGCGGCGCTCGGCCTGCGCACGAGCGAGCCACGCCACACCGTCGGCATCGGCCCGCTGACCGGTCAGAGCTTCGTTCTGACTGGTCGGCTCGAAGACATGACGCGTGGCGAGGCCGAGGCGGCGATCAAAGCGGCCGGCGGCACGGTCGGCGGTACCGTCACCAAGAAGACGACCGCCGTCGTCGCGGGCGAGGAGGCCGGCTCCAAGCTGGAGCGGGCGAGGACGCTGAAGGTGCCAGTCTGGACTGAGGCCGACCTGCTGGCGGCGCTGGCCCGCCCGATCGCGGGCGAGGACGCGGCGGCCGCGGAGGCGGATCCGGATGCAGGCGGTGGTTGACCCGGACCGGCACAGGGCCGGTGACCACGGGACCGGACGAGGGCATCGCCGGCTGGCCGGCAATCGTCGATAATGATGGCAGCGGGCGTGGGCGATGCCGCGCCATGCCGGCGCCGTCGATGCGGACGACAAGGACAGAGAGTGATGGCGAACGGAACGCCGACCCATAATGGCGACGTGCTGGCGACAGTGCGCCGCGTGGCGCGGCTGGCGGGACTGCTGCTGGAGCTGCGCGACGAGTATGAGCGTCAGCCGCGCGCCGATACGCTGGCGCAGATCGACCGCCGGCTGGGCGAGTTGACGGCGCTGCGCGCGGCGCTGGGCATCTATCCGCCAGCTGACGCCGTCGAGGTGTCGTGAGTCGCCAGCGCGCCGGCCGGTCGCGACTGACGGCGAATCGGTGTATAGTGAGGATGCCGCCGGGTTAGGCGGCCGGACGACTGGTGTCATCGAGTAAGGTGGAGAGGCGCGCATGCAGCCTGCGACGACGGCGACGCCTGGCGATCAGCAGCGGGGCATCGGCTTGAGCGACGAGCGACTCAAGCACATGTTCTGGCAAATGCTGGCGATCCGTGGGTTCGATACTCGCATCCATGACCTGTTCAACGACGGGCTGATCCGCGGCTCGACCCACCCCTATGTCGGCATGGAGGCGGTCGCCGTCGGCGCCTGCGCTGCGCTGAAGGATGGCGACTACATCGCCAGCACCCACCGCGGCCACGGCCACTGCATCGCCAAGGATTGCGACCTGAGCCTGATGATGGCCGAGTTGCTGGGCAAGGCGACCGGCTACTGCAAGGGCAAGGGCGGCAGCATGCACATTGCCGATCTGGACAAGGGCATGCTCGGCGCCAACGGCATCGTCGGTGGCGGCATGGGCCTGGCCACCGGCGCGGCGCTCGCCTGCCAGTTGCGCGGGAACGACAACGTGTCGATCGCCTTCTTCGGCGACGGCGCCATCAACCAGGGCGCCTTCTATGAGTGCGCCAACATGGCCGCCGCCTGGAAGCTGCCGATCGTCTATCTGTGCGAGAACAATCAGTACGCCATGTCGGCCAGCATCGTCCAGATGACCGGCCTCGAGGACTTGTCGGTGCGGGCGCAGGCGTTTGGCTTCCCCGGCGTCACCGTCGACGGCATGAACGTGCTGGCCGTCTACGAGACGGCCGCGGCGGCCGTGGCGCGAGCGCGGCGCGGCGACGGCCCCAGCCTGATCGTCGCCAAGACCTACCGGTTGCGTGGCCACAACGTCGGCGACACCGAGCGCTACCGGACGCGCGAGGAAGTGAGCCAGTGGCAGGCGATGGACCCGATCCCGGCCTTCCGCGCCCAGCTGATCGAGCGTGGTGTGCTGACCGAGGCGTCAGCGACGGCACTGGCGGAGCAGGTCCAGCACGAGCTGGCCGAGGCCGAGCAATTCGCCCGCGACAGTCCCGAGCCGGCACTCGAGACGCTGATGGAGGACGTCTATGCCTGAGTTGAACTACGCCGAGGCGTTGCGGGCGGCGCTCGACGAGGAGATGGCGCGCGACGAGCGCGTCTTCCTGATGGGGGAGGACATCGCCCAGTGGGGGCAGGGCGGCGGCATCTTTGGCGTCACGCGCGGGCTGGTCGACAAGTACGGGCTGGCGCGCGTGCGCGACACGCCCATCTCCGAGGAGGGCTTCGTCGCCGTTGGCGTCGGCGCGGCACTGACCGGCATGCGCCCGGTCGTCGAGCTGATGTACGTCGATTTCGTCGGCCTGGCGATGGAGCCGATCGTCAACCAGGCCGCCAAGCTGCGCTACATGTTCGGTGGCAAGGCGACCGTGCCGCTGGTCATTCGCGCCCAGGAGGGCACCGGCCGCGGCTCGGCGGCGCAGCACTCGCAGAGCCTGGAGGCCTGGTTCCTGCACATCCCTGGCCTGAAGGTCGTTGTGCCGTCGACGCCATATGACGCGAAGGGGCTGCTGAAGACGGCCATTCGCGACGACAACCCGGTCATCTTCCTGGAGCACAAGCTGCTCTACCTCGACTCGAAGCTGCGCATGGAGGTGCCGGCCGACGACTACACCATCCCGTTCGGTCAAGCCGACATCAAGCGGCCGGGCCGGCACGTGACCGTCGTCGGCGTCCACACGCTGGTCCACAAGGCGATCGAGGCGGCCGAGGTGCTGGCGGCCGACGGCATCGAGTTGGAGGTCATCGACCCGAGGACGCTGGTGCCGCTGGATGTGGAGACGATCGCTCGCTCGGTCAAGAAGACCAACCACCTGCTCGTCTGCCACGAGGCCCACGAGCGCGGTGGCGTCGCTGGCGAGATCGCCATGGCGCTGATGGACGACGTCTTCGACTACCTGGACGCGCCGATCGTGCGGCTGGGCAGCAAGAACTGCCCGGTGCCCTACAACCAGCACCTGGAGCGCGCTGCCGCGCCGCAGGTCGAGGACATCGTCGCGGCGGTGCGGGGGCTGCTGCCGGCGCGCCAGTACGCCGCGGCCGTCGCCGACTGAAGCTGGTCACGGAAACCGCGAGTGGACGCGAAGCAGCGCGAATAAGAGCCAGTGTGGATCGAGGCTGCGGCGGGTCAGCGCGCGGCGCGCTGGCCGCGGGTGGCGCGGAGCGGGCCGCCCGCACCCTGTCGGCGCTGGTGGTCCAGGGAGCAGCATGGAACGAGAGATGAGCGGCGCCTACCGGCAGGTGCTGGACCAGATCGCCTGGAGCCAGGCTCACGGCTACGGCGTCTTTCACCTGACCGACGACGACGTCGCGCTGGGCCGGCTGTTCGCCTACGCCTTCCGCACCCAGACGGTCGGCGCCTTCCGAGCGGCGCGCATGCTGCTCGATCGCCTGCCCGCGCCGACGCCGGCCGTCGCCCGCGCCATCAGTGCACTGCGCGGGCTGGAGGAGCTGTCACTCGTGCCAGTACCGGCCGATGTCCGCGCCGTCGTCGGCACGGTGGCGGCCTACGACCGCGGCCTGCGCCTGGCGCGGGCGGCGCTTGACGACCACCTGACCGCTGGCCAGGACGACGCGGTCGCGCTGATCCGCGAGCGGCTTGTCGCCAACCTCAACCGCGTCACCGGCGGCCACGGCCTGTGGACGGCCAGCGACCTCGACCTGCCGGAGCAGGGCACCTTCAAAGTGCCGGGCATCACCGTCGTCATCGTGCCGCTGGTGTACGGCGACTTTCACTCCTGGAACAACGCGCTCGTCGTCGCCGGCAGCGTCGGCCAGACGACGCACCGTCACCAGCAAGGCGTCGAGATCCACCTCGGCTACGCGCCGCTGCACGGCCGAACACTGCTGGGCGACCACGCGACGACGCTGCGCGAGGGCTACGCCATGCCGATCCCACCGCTGGTCGATCACGGCTTCGACAACCTGGCCGCTGACGATCATCTGGTGCCGTTCGTCTTCGGCTCGCTGCGGCTGGGGGGCTGGGGCATCTTCGCCGACGTCGAGCCGCGCCTGCGCCCCTACGACGACTTCGCCGAGGTCCCGCTCGACGCGCCGCCGATGAACGGTTCGGTTCTCATCGATCGCGCCATTGCCACGGCCGCCGGCTGGCCCGGCACGCGCCGGGAGGTCCTCATCCCAGCCGCACGCACGGCCACGCCAGTCACCGGCGGCCTGGAGTTGGCCATCAGCCGTGTGGACGCCGGCGGCCGCGACCTGAGCGGCGATGCCTATCGCATCCTGTCGGTGCGGCGCGGCCGGGGCCGGCTGCAACTCGGCCCGGCGGTGGCGACGCTGGCGCCGCACGACCACGCCGGCATCCCGGCCGGCATGGCCGCCTGGCTGGAGCCGCTCGACGGCGAGCCGCTGGTGCTGCTCGACGCGACGATCGTGCCGGCCGCCGGCTGACGTCGCGCCGCAGGGCCTGGCGGTCACACACCCCACCGGCGCGGGTTCCCCCGGTTCGAACCCGGTCCGCGCCGGCGAACGTCGTGGCGCCGAAGCGCCCGCCAGCCCTGCCCGCATCCCGTCCCGCCTGCTACACTCTCCCGGTCCACTGACCCACGACCCGCTCGCCCACAGGACGGCCCGCCCACCGTGACCACCCCCACCCTCGACGTGCCGACCTTCATCGCCCGCTGGCAGGCCGCGACGCTGAGCGAGCGCCAGGGCTACCAGCAGCACTACCTGGACCTGTGCCGCGTGCTGGGCCACCCGACCCCGGCCGAAATCGACGCCACCGGCTCCTTCTACACCTTCGAGAAGGGCGTCCAGAAGGCCGGTGGCGGCGACGGCTGGGCCGACGTCTGGTTCCGTGGCCACTTTGCCTGGGAGTACAAGGGCAAGCACAAGGACCTCAAGGCGGCCTACCAGCAGTTGCTCCAGTACCACGACAGCCTGGAGAACCCGCCGCTGCTGGTCGTCTGCGATCTGGACCGCTTCGAGGTTCACACCAAGTTCACCGGCATCGTCTCGCAGGTCTACGCCTTCGACCTGGCCGACCTGGCCCGCAACCAGCCGACGCCGACCTGCGACCGGCCGCCGCTGGAGGTGCTGCGGCTGCTGGTGACCGAGCCGGCCCAACTGCGGCCCGGCACGACCCGCGCGCTGGCGACCGAGGCGGCCGCGGCCGAGTTCGCCCGGCTGGCCGCCGGTCTGCGCGGGCGTGGCGCGCATCCGGAGGCGGCCGCGCGCTTTCTGATGCGGCTGCTCTTCTGCCTGTTCGCCGAGGACCTGGGTCTGCTGCCGAGCGGCGTCTTCACTCGGCTGGTGCAGCGCACGCGCACTCGGCCGGAGGAGTTCGGCCGGCGGCTGCGGCCGCTGTTCGCGGCCATGGCGACCGGCGGCGCCTACGGCGAGCACGACATCGCCCACTTCAACGGCGGCCTGTTCATCGAACGATCGGTCGTGCCGGGCGCGACAGCGCTGGCAGATGATGACGTGGTGCTGGACCTGACCGCCGCCGACCTGGCGATCCTGGAGACGGCCGCCCGGCTGGACTGGGGCAGCATCGAGCCGGCCATCCTCGGCACGCTGTTCGAGCGGTCGCTGGAGCCGGACAAGCGCAGC
>JADLAZ010000247.1 GCA_020849725.1 Chloroflexota bacterium | reverse complement strand
GGGCCACGAGGGTGCAGCCGGTGGATGGCGCGCCGGCCCGCCGACAGCGCAGCAGGAGGTTCCGCATGTTGGTCCTGGGCCGCAAGACAGACGAGAGCCTGATCGTCGGCAGCGATATCACCATCACTATCCTCGGCATTGAGGGCGACCGCGTCAAGGTTGGCATCAACGCGCCCAAGCACATCACGATCCTGCGCTCCGAGGTGCGCGACCGCCAGTTGCGCGCCGCCGAGGCCGGCGGCCTGGCCACACCAGAGCCTGTGCGCAGCCGCTAACCGGGCCGCGCCTCGATGTACGTGGCGGCCCACCACGTACTCCGTCGGCACGTCCCACCCGGCGGCCCTGTGCCCCGCACCTGACGCGGTTGTGCCGGCCGTCGTGCTCGCTCTCTCCCTGGGCCTTGCTGGTCAGGCGCTCTGACCGATCCCCATGCTGCCCCTGACGGCCACCTAGCGCCAGGCGCTCGGCCGGTTGTCGATGCTGGCGGCCGCCGCGGCCTGCTCCAGGTCGTCCAGGATCGGCTGCTCCAGCGGGATGCCTTCGGCCAGACGCTTCGCCCGGATGTCAGCCTCGATCTCGCCGGCAACGTAGACGCGACTGGCGCCCGGCGCCAGCGCTGAGCCGTGCAACTGGTCGATGACCGCGTCCATCCGGTCGTGGAACTCGGTCAACGGCAGGAAGCGCTCGACTTTGATCGCCTGGAAGTACTGACCCGAGCCGGGAATACCCAGGCCGGCGCCGTAGCGCGCGCCGGTCAGCACGCCCGCCAGCACGTCGAGCATGACCGACAGGCCATAGCCCTTCGGGCCGCCGACCGGCACCAGTGAGCCGGCGCGCGCGGCGCGCGGGTCGGTCGTCGGCTGGCCGTCGCCGTCCAGCGCCCAGCCGAGCGGGATCGGCTCGTTGCGAATCGCGGCCATGTCCAGCTTGCCGCCGGCCGCGACCGAGGTCGCCATGTCCAGCACCATCGGCCAGTCGCGCCGGGTCGGCACAGCAATGGCGATTGGGTTGTTGCCGACCAGCCGGTCCCGGCCGCCGGTCGGGGCCATGTTGATGCCGGCATTGGTGATAGCCAGTCCGATACAGCCCTCGGCCGCCGCCATCTGCGCCCAGTAGGCCATCGCGCCGCAGTGGTTGCTGGCGCGCAGGCCGACGATGCCGATGCCGTGCGCAGCGGCGCGCTCGATCGCCAACGCCATCGCCCGCTGCGCCCCAACCTGGCCCATGCCACCGCCGCCATCGACCACGGCCACCGCGCCGCCATCTACGACGACCTGGACCTCCGGCCGAGGCGCGATCGAGCCGCGCTCGATGCCGCGCAGGTAGACCGGCACGCGCATGACGCCGTGCGAGCGCACGTTGCGCAGGTCGGCTTCGATGAGCGAGTCGGCGACGATGGCCGCGTCGCCGTCCGGCAGCCCAGCCGCCGCGAAGACCGCCCGTGTGCAGGCTCGCAGATCGTCGGCCCGGACCAGGCGGATGGCCGGTGGTGACGGCAGCGCCATGGGTCTCTCTCCTTGTCGGTGCAACCATGGTTCATGGCCGCCGGCGACCGACGGTGGGGCGATGCTAGCGCCAACCACCGTCACCGTCCAGAGGTGGCGCCGGCCGGCATGGTCGAGTCGCCGCTGGCCTCCAGCACGACCGTGACGGCGCGTACCGCGCCGTCGTCCACTGCCGTCACCCAGCCGTCGGGCTGGTCGACGCCGTCGAGTGTGACGCGCGACGTCCCACACTGGAGTCCGTGCGGGTTGCGCACGGTGATCTCGTAGCGCGCCTGACCGTGGCGCAGCGTCAGCGTGTACTCGCGCCAGCCGGCCGGAATGCACGGCGTGACCGTAAAGCGGTCACCGCGCCAGTGCAGCCCCAGAATCGCCTCCAGGCCGACGCGATACATCCAGCCGGCTGAGCCGGTGTACCAGGTCCAGCCACCGCGGCCGGTGTGCGGCGGCACGGCGTAGACGTCGGCCGCGATGACGTACGGCTCGACCACATAGCGGTGAACATCGTCCAGGTCAGCGGCGTGACTGATGGGATTGAGCATGCTGTACAGGCGGCCGGCAGTGTCGCCGTCGCCGCGCAGCGCGTAGGCCAGCACCGTCCAGACGGCGGCGTGAGTGTACTGGCCGCCATTCTCGCGCACACCGGGGGGGTAGCCCTTGATGTAGCCGGGGTCGAGGTCACCGCGGTCGAACGGTGGCGTCAGCAGCAGGATCAGGCCATCCTCGTCGCGAACCAGATGCCCGGCGACGGCGGCCAACGCCTGGCGCGCGCGCTCCGGGTCGCCCGCGCCGGAGATGGTGGCCCAGGCCTGGGCGATGGCGTCGATGCGACATTCGTCGTTCTCGGCCGAGCCAAGTGGCGTGCCGTCATCGAAATAGGCCCGCCGGTACCAGTCGCCGTCCCAGGCATGAGTCTCGATGGCCTGGCGCAGCCGCTCCGTTTCGCGCCGGTAGCGTGCCGCGCGCTCACCGTCGCCGGCCGCGGCGCACAGGTCGGCGAAGTCGGGCAGCAGTGCCGTGAGGAACCAGGCGACCCAGACGCTCTCGCCCCGACCCTCGATGCCGACCCGGTTCATGCCGTCGTTCCAGTCACCGGCGCCCATCAGTGGCAGCCCGTGCGGGCCGGCCGTCAGCCCGCGATCGATCGCCCGGCAGCAGTGGTCGTAGAGCGAGCCGGTTTCGCTCGCCAGGCGCGGCTCGAAGTAGGCGTCCTCCTGGCCCGGCGCCAGCGTCTCGCCCTCGATGAAGGGCACGACCTCGCGCAGCACGGCCGAGTCGCCGGTGGTGACGACGTAGTGGTGGACGGCGTAGGGCAGCCAGAGCAGGTCATCAGAGAAGCGCGTGCGCACGCCACGGCCGGTCGGTGGGTGCCACCAGTGCTGGACATCGCCCTCGACGAACTGGCGCGCGGCGGCGCGCAGCAGGTGGTCGCGCGCGACGGCCGGCGCGGCCCGCGTCAGGGCCATGACATCCTGGATCTGGTCGCGGAAGCCGTACGCGCCACCCGACTGGTAGAAGGCCGAGCGCGCCCAGACACGGCAGCCCTGCGTCTGATAGAGCAGCCAGCGGTTGAGCAGCACGTCCCAGGCCGGCTCCGG
>JADLAZ010000246.1 GCA_020849725.1 Chloroflexota bacterium | reverse complement strand
TGGCAGGGGATCAGCAGCGGAATGGGATTGCGGCCCAGCGCCGAGCCGACGGCGCGCACCGCGGCCGGCTGACCGATGGCGCGCGCGATCCAGCCGTAGGGACGCACCTCGCCGCGCGGGATGGTCGCGGCCGCTCGCAGCACGGCCGTCTCAAACGCGCTCAGGCCGCGCAGGTCGAACGCGAGGCGTGACCGTGGCGACTGGCCGTCGAGGTGGGCGATGACGGCCTGGGCGAGGGACGCCGGCAGCGTCGCCACCGGGTAGGCGCGCCGGCCGGTGCGGTGCTGGTGCGCTCGCTCAAATACCGGCGCCGCCTCCAGGCTGAGCGCTGACACGCCCGCGGCGGTGAACGCGACCAGCGCCGGCCCGAGTGCCGTTTCCACGCGCGCATACGCATCGCCGAGTGCGACGGTCGCCATGACCATGCCCTTCAGTCCCGACGGCGTGGTGGCGTCGGCCAGGTCGCGCAGGTCACGTGCCAGGCGCACGGCAGCGGAACGGGTAGATCGCATCGATGTGTCGCTCATGAGGATGCCTCCTTGTGACGGACCGTGCCGGTGCGGTGCAGCGGGATCGGGTCAGCGGGCGCCAGGTCGGTGTCCGTCAGCGCCGCGCGCAGCAGGCGCACGCCGCGATGGACGTTCGCTTTGGCGGTGCCGATCGGAATGGCCAGCGCCACCGCGACCTCCGCGTAGCTCAGGCCCTCCACGTGGCGCAGGACGACGGCGGCGCGGTAGCGCAGCGGCAGGTCCGCCAGGCAGCGTGCCAGCGCGTCGCGGCGCTCGCGCGCCAGCGCCTGCGCCGACGGGTCACTGGCGCTGCCGGCCCGCAGGTCAATGACCTCGCCATTCGGCGCTGGGCTGAGCGAGACGGTTGGCGGGCGCCGAACGCGGAAGCGATTGCGGGCGACATTGAGCGCGATCTGGTACAACCAGGGCCGAAGCGCCAGCGTGCGCCGGCGCTCGGTTGGGTAGGCGCCCAGTGCGCGATAGGCCCTCACGAAGGCGTCCTGCGCGATCTCCTCAGCTTCGCGCGCGTCGCCGGCCAGCCGCAGTGCGAAGGCATACAGACGGTGCTGGTACACGTCGATAAGCCGCTCGAAGTTGCCGTCGAGGTCATCGGCCAACGCCCTGGCCAGGTCATCACCGGTCACGATCGCTCTCCCGTGCGACGTCACGCTCCTGACCAACTCCAACACGGGAATGACGCGTCGGGTTGCAAACGCGGCCCGAGTAGTGCTGAAGCGTTCGACTTTCGGGCGGCGTCCCTCAGGTCGATGGAACCGCAGACTGGCCGTATAGTAGTCTCGGCGCCAGGCGCACTGGATCGTTTGGCGCTGGATAGTGCATGATCGGTGGCCGGGCGTCAGTCTGCCGGTGTTGGGCCGCCCCACGTCCCCATCGCGAGTAATGTGGATTGATGCGAACGAGTTTTGATGGTCCGTCGCCACCGGGTGGCCATGGCTTCCGCTGGCTCCTGGTCGCGACGGCGCTGGTCGGATTCGTGGGCGGCGTCTGGCTGACGATGCGCGTGGCCAGCTTCTCCGACAGTGTCTTTGGCGGCTCCGAGCGTCCAGCGTCGCTGGATATCGTGGAGGACGTGAGCGAGGTCACGTCGACGCCGGCCGTGGAACCGGCCGTGGCGATAACGCCGACGGCCGAGCCAAGGGCGGCCGTGGCGGCCGCCCCCATCCCGCCGACCGCGACCATCGCGCCGACAGCCACGCCGGTCATCGACGTGACGTCGGTGCTGGGCAAGCTCAAGGCCGGCAAGCGGGTCAGCCTCCTGCTCATCGGCTACGGTGGCCCGGGCCACGATGGGCCGTACCTGACCGATGCGCTGGTCGTCGCCAGCTACGAGCCGCGCACCGGCCAACTGGCGCTGTTCAACCTGCCGCGCGATCTCTGGGTCCAGGCGGCCGGCGCGAACGGCCGGCCAGCCGGGCCGTTCCGCCGCATCAACGAGATCTATGGGCTGGGACTCGGGCAGGCGGCGCTCGACGGGCAAACGGCGACGGCCAGGGACCACGACCGGGCGGCGTGGGGTACCGCCGCTGTCGCCCAGCAGGTATTAGGGCTGCCGATCGACGGCTGGTTCAGCGCCGACTTCAACGCCGTGCGCCGGGTCGTCGACGGTCTCGGTGGCGTGATGGTGACGGTCGAGACGGCCTTCGACGACTACGAGTACCCCCGCCACGACAACGCCGCGATCGATAGCGGCGTGATGCACCTCCACTTCGATGCCGGCCGCCAGCGGCTCAGTGGCGAGCGGGCGCTCCAGTACGCTCGCTCGCGCCACGCGCTGCAGGATGGCACCGATTTCGGCCGGGCGCGGCGCCAGCAGCGCCTGCTGCTGGCGCTCAAGGATGAGGCGCTGCAGCCGGCAACGCTGCCGAAGGTGTTTGCCCTGATGGATGCGGTGCAGGGACACGTGCGCACCAACCTGTCGCTGGCCGAGGCGCGCGATCTCGCGCTGTACGGCCGGGACCACAACGCCGACATACAGGCGGCGCCGGCGGTGCTGGATACGCGCGAGCTGCTGGCCGGCACGATGACCGACGGCGGCGCGTCGGTGCTGGTGCCAGCTGCCGGCGCCGGCAACTACGCGGCGATCCAGCGCTTTGTGCGGGGTACGCTCGCGCCGGTGCGCGATGCCGGCCCCAACCCCAAGGCCTGACGCGCGGCCGGCTATGGCCATTCGTCAGCGTCGGTCAGCGCCAGCAGCCGGTCGAGCGCTGCCCACTCACCTCGGGCGACCATCTCCGCGATCGGATGCGACCCGGGCGTCATCCGCCAGACCCACCAGGCGCGCGCGCGCAGCCGCCAGTACAGCAGCCGGCGCCGCCAGCGGGGCAGCGGCCGTCGCGCTGGCGGCATCGGTGATGACATCCTGGCGGCGGCAGACGACCGGAGCGACATCGTGAGTCCGTGGCGTGGCGCCGGCTCGCGGCGCACCGGACGCGCCGGCCGGCAGGAATAGAATATATGTTCGTATCGCTCCGGTCAAGGTGTGTCGTCAGGGCACCGCGCCGGTCGATGCGCGGACCGGGCGGCAATCGTCTATAATTGCCGTTGGGAGCGGCCGGCAGACTGTGGACGTCCCGCCACGCTGACGGGCGCGAGCATGATCGGCGCCACCCATCCGGCGGCAAGGGATAGAGGAGAGCAACCAGGATGACAACGACGGCGACCACATGGGTCTATCTGTTCCACGATGGCGACGGAACCTGGCGCAATCTGCTGGGTGGCAAGGGCGCCGGTCTGGCTGAGATGACCAAGGCCGATCTCCCGGTGCCGCCGGGCTTCACCATCACGACCGAGGCGTGCATTGCCTATTACGCCGCCGAGCGCCAGTTCCCGCCGGGCATGTGGGACCAGGTGCGCGTGGCGCTGGCGTCGGTGGAGCAGGCGCTGGGCCGGACATTGGGCGACCCGTCGAACCCACTGCTGGTGTCGGTCCGCTCTGGCGCACGCTTCTCGATGCCGGGCATGATGGACACCGTCCTGAACCTCGGCCTGTCCGATGCGACGGCGGCTGGGCTGGCGATGCAGACGGGCAACCCGCGCTTCGTCTACGACTCCTACCGCCGGTTCATCCAGATGTTCGGCAAGGTCGTGCTTGAGGTCAATGCCGAGCACTACGAGCACGCCATCGCGGCGATGAAGCAGGCGCGCGGCGTGGCCCTCGACACCGACCTGACAACGGATGACCTGAAGCAGTTGGTCGAGGAGTTCAAGGCGATCACCCGGCGCGAGGTTGGCCGCGATTTCCCGAATGACGCCCACGAGCAACTCCGGATGTCCATCGAAGCAGTCTTCCAGTCCTGGAACAACCGGCGGGCCATCGACTACCGTAACCTGAACAAGATCGCCCACGATCTCGGCACGGCCGTCAACGTCCAGGCCATGGTCTTCGGCAATATGGGCGACACCTCGGCCACCGGCGTCGCCTTCACCCGCAACCCGAGCACCGGCGAGCCGGGCCTGTTTGGCGAGTACCTGGTGAACGCCCAGGGCGAGGACGTCGTCGCCGGCATCCGCACGCCGAAGCACATCGGCGACATGCGCGATGACCCGAACCTGCCCGGTGTGTACCATCAGTTCGTCGCGGTCGCCGAGCAATTGGAACGGCACTACAAGGACATGCAGGACCTGGAGTTCACCGTCCAGGAAGGACGACTGTTCATGCTCCAAACCCGCACCGGCAAGCGCACTGGGCCGGCGGCGGTGCGGGCGGCGGTCGACATGGCGAACGAGGGCCTGATCGACCGAACGACGGCCGTTCAGCGCGTCGAGCCGGCGCAACTCGACCAGTTGCTCCACCCGATGATTGACCCAAACGAGACGGTTACGGTACTGGCGACAGGCCTGCCGGCCAGCCCCGGCGCCGCCGTCGGCCAGGTCGTCTTCGATGCCGACGAGGCGCAGGAGCTGGGCCAGGCCGGCGACAAGGTCATCCTGGTGCGCGTCGAGACGTCGCCGGAAGATTTCCACGGCATGGTCGAGGCGCAGGCGATCCTGACCGCGCGCGGCGGTATGACCTCGCACGCGGCGGTGGTAGCGCGCGGCATGGGCAAGCCGTGCGTCGTCGGCTGTGGCGCGCTGGCGATCGATTACGGCCGCCAGCAGTTCTCCGTCGACGGCACGGTCGTGCGCAAGGGTGATTACATCACCATCGACGGCGGCACCGGCCGCGTCATCGTCGGCCAGGCGCGAACCGTCGAGCCGGAATTGAGCGGCTACATGGGCACGCTGATGGAGTGGGCCGACGAGTTCCGCCAGCTCGGCGTGCGCACGAACGCCGATACGCCGCACGATGCCGAGGTGGCGCGGGGCTTCGGCGCCGAGGGCATCGGCCTGTGTCGGACGGAGCACATGTTCTTCGAAGGGCACCGCATCGACGCAATGCGGGAGATGATCCTGGCCGACGACCTGGCCGACCGCCAGGCGGCGCTGGCCAAGCTGCTGCCCTATCAGCGTGAGGATTTCGCCGGCATTTTCCGGGCGATGGACGGCCTGCCGGTGACGATCCGGACGCTGGACCCGCCCCTGCACGAGTTCCTGCCGCACGACGATGAGACGGCGGCCGATCTGGCGACCAAGCTGAACGTGCCGGTCGAGAAGATCAAGGCGCGCGTCGACGCGCTGCACGAGTTCAACCCGATGCTCGGCTTCCGCGGCTGCCGGCTCGGCATCCAGTATCCGGAGATCACCGAGATGCAGGCGCGGGCCATCTTTCAGGCGGCGGTCCAGGTCCAGCGCGAGGGGAAGACGGTGCTGCCGGAGATCATGATTCCGCTGGTCGGTGATGTGAGCGAGTTGACGCAGCAGCGGGCCATCGTCGATCGCGTCGCGGCCGAGGAGATGGCGGCCGCCGGCGTCACGATCAACTATCTGGTCGGCACGATGATCGAGCTGCCGAGGGCGGCGCTGCTGGCGGATGAGATCGCACAGCAGGCGCAGTTCTTCTCCTACGGCACCAACGACCTGACCCAGACGGCGTTTGGCATGAGCCGCGATGATGCCGGCCGCTTCCTGCCGATGTACGTCGAGCAGAAGCTCCTGGCCGATGACCCATTCCAGGTGCTGGACCGCAAGGGCGTCGGCAAGCTGATGCGGATTGGCGCCGAGCTTGGCCGCACGACACGGCCGGACCTCAAGGTTGGCATCTGTGGCGAGCACGGCGGCGAGCCGAGCAGCGTCATGTTCTGCCACCAGATCGGTCTCAACTACGTCAGTGCCAGCCCGTATCGCGTGCCGATCGCCCGGCTGGCCGCCGCGCAGGCCGCGATCGGCGACATCGTGCGCGATCGGTAGGGCAGAGCGGCGCGGCGCAGGAGTGCCGCGCCGCCAGCCGTGCCTGGCGCTGAGAGGGAAAAGGCCAAGCGGCGGATGCGAATTGCCCGGGTCGAGGTGCTGGTGCTGCGCCATCCCCTGCGTGAGCCGTTCGGTTTCTCGCAGTGGTGGTACGAGGCGCGTGCCTGCTGCCTGGTGCGCATCACGACCGACACTGGCCTGATTGGCTGGGGTGAGTGCTACGGGCCGCCCGAGCCGGCCAAGGCCGTCATCGACACCGTCTACACGCCGCTGATTCTCCTGGGCGCCGATCCCCTGGCCAACGAGGTCCTGTGGGAGCGGATGTACAACCGCATGCGCGACTACGGCCAGAAGGGCGTGGCCGTGGCCGCCATCTCCGGCGTCGACATCGCGCTGTGGGATATCAAGGGTCAGGCGCTGGGCCAGCCGGTGCATCAGCTCCTGGGCGGCGCGTTTCGCACCACGGTGACCGCCTACGCCACCGGCCTCTACTTTAGGCGGGTGGACGATCTGCCGGCGACACTGGCCGACGAGGCGGCTGGCTACGTCGCCGAGGGCTTCCCAGCGGTCAAGATGAAGGTGGGCCTGGGCCTGGAGGCGGACCGCGCCAATGCCCGCGCCATCCGGGCCGCGATCGGGTCTGCGACGCTGTTGATGGCCGATGCTAACCATGCCTACGACGCCAAGGACGCGATCCGCGTCGGGAGGATGCTGGAGAGCCTGAACGCGCACTGGTTTGAGGAGCCGGTGCCGCCGGAGGACCTGGATGGCTACGTCGAGGTCAAGGCGGCGCTGGATCTGCCCATTGCCGGCGGCGAAAGTGAGTTCACCCGCTGGGGCTTTCGCGAGTTGCTCCGCCGGCGCGCGGTGGACATCGTGCAGCCGGACACGTGCAGTGCCGGCGGCCTGACCGAGTGCAAGCGCATCATGGCGCTGGCGTCGGCCTTTGGTGTGCAGTACCTGCCGCATGTCTGGGGGTCGGCGGTCGGCCTGGCGGCGAACCTGCACCTGGCCGCGACTGTGCCGGATAACCCGCCGGGGCTGGCGCCGGCGCCCCTGCTGTTTGAATATGACCGGACGGAGAACCGTTTTCGCGACGAACTCGCGCTGGCCCCGATCGTGCTGGAGCAGGGGCGGCTGGCGGTGCCGTCCGGTCCGGGCCTTGGTGTTGCCATCGACGAGCGCGTGATCGAGCGCTATCGCGTGGGATAGTGAACAAATCGGATGACATGTCGGGAGCGGCCGGGGCGACCGGTTGCCAGCGGAGGGCAGGCATGACAGCGAAATCGTCGGCGTCGGCGACCCCGGACCTGGTGCGGGAGTGGCTGGAGGCCGAGGAGCAATGGCGCCTGTCGTCGCTGGCGGCGCTGGCCGGTCGCTCGCGCGGGCGGGCACGGCCGGAGCCGGAGAGCGAGGTGCGCACCTGCTTTCAGCGCGACCGCGACCGGGTCGTCCACAGCAAGAGCTTCCGGCGCCTGAAGCACAAGACGCAGGTGTTCATTGCGCCGGTCGGTGACCACTATCGGACGCGCCTCACCCACACGCTGGAGGTATCGCAAATCGCCCGAACCATGGCCCGCGCGCTGCGCTTGAACGAAGACCTGGTTGAGGCGATCACGCTGGCGCATGATGTCGGTCACACACCATTCGGACACTCAGGCGAGCACGCCATCGCTCGCCTGCGCCCCGACGGTTTCCGGCACAACCTGCAGAGCCTGCGCGTGGTGGAAGTCCTGGAAAAGGGTGGCCAGGGGCTGAACCTCACTGCCGAGGTGCGCGACGGCATCCGTGCCCACAGCAAGCCGCGCGAGGGACTGCTGGAGCCGACGGCGTGGCAGGCGCCGGGCACGCTCGAAGGCCAGTTGGTGAAGCTGGCCGACGGCATCGCCTACATCAATCACGACATCGATGATGCCCTGCGGGCGCACATGCTGCACGCGAGCGACCTGCCCGCCGGCACGGTGGCCGTCCTCGGCGCTAGCCACGGCGACCGCATCAACACCCTGGTGATGGATGTCGTGCGCCACAACTGGTGGATCGCCGCTGGCGACCAGGGGCTAGCCGCTGACGCGGCCACGATCGGCATGAGTGAGACTGTGCTGGCGGCGGCCAACGAGTTGCGCGACTTCATGTTCGAGCGCGTGTATCATCACCCCCTCAACGAGCGGGAGCGGGTCAAGGCGGAGCGCCTGATCACGACGCTCTATCAGGACTTCACGCGGCACCCCGACAAGCTGCCGGTCGAGTTGCGCGACAGTGGCCGAGGCGACAGCATTGACCAGATGGCAATCGACTACATCGCCGGTATGACCGATCGTTTCGCCATCCGCTGCTTCCTGGAGTTGAACGTGCCAAACGAGTTCTTGGAGACGAGCCTGTGACGCGCCTGGCGCCCGGTCTCGCCGGTCTTGCGCTCTGGCTCGGGCGCCTGCTGGCATGGTGGCTCGTCTGGCAGACAGCCGTGCGCACCTGGCGCGCCCTTTGGCCGCGGCCGCGCCCTCCGTGGCTCGGGCATGGACTGCTCGATCGCCTGCAACCGATCTTGTGGCCGGCGGATCGGCTCGTGGCCCGGCTGGGCGTGCGGCCAGGCATGCGCGTCGTTGCGGTAGGCACGGGTGCGGGCGGGCTGACGGCGGAGATCGTGCAGCACACCGGGCCGGAGGGTCACGTAATGGCCGTGGACGCCCGCCTGGAGATAGTCGAGGAACTCCAGTTGACGGCGCTGACCTCAGGTCAGACGACGCTGACGGTCCAGCACGCGCCGCCGACGCTGCTGCCGGTCGAACCAGGCACGATTGACCTGGTCGTGCTAACCGCAGTCTTCGGCGGCGAACCGAGCAAACCGGCGCTGGCGGCGGAAATCTACCGCGTGCTCCGGCCCGGCGGCACGGTCGCGATCAGTGAGTTCCTCACCGACATCGACTACTGCCTCGCCTCGACGGTGGTGACCAATCTGGTGCTGGCTGGATTTGGCATTGAGTGCGAGCTGGGAGGCTTTGCCGGCTACACTGTCATCGGGCGCAAGCCCGGCAGCCACGGCGCACCCTGACGGCATCGCGTTCGTGGTTGATCGGCGGCCCTCCCAGGTGTCGTGCCGATGCCTACATCCGCAGCGCCCGGAAGGCCGCGTCGGCGACCTCGAGGGTGCGATCGACGTCGGCATCGGTGTGGGCAATGGAGATGTAGAATTTTTCGTTCGGGTTCACGAGCAGGCCGCGCCGCAGGCATTCGATCGCCCACCGCTGCCCGAGACTCTTGTCGGCCGTCATGTGGTCGGCCCAGGTGCGCAGCGGCTCGACCGGGGTGAAGCGTATGCCGAAGACGGCATCTTCGCCGGGCGCCTGCACCGGGAAGCCGTGGCCGCGACCCAGCGCGGTCAACTCCCGTCGCAGCCGGCCGCCGATGTGGTGCAGGTGGTCGTAGACGCCCGGCTGGGAGAGCAGGTCCAGCGCCACGTTGCCGGCGGTGGCACTGATCGGGTTGCCGTTGAGCGTGCCGCTGGCCCAGGCCATCTGCGGCCGGGCCGTGCGCCGGCCGTCCAGCGCGGCCATGACCTCGGCGCGCCCGGCGATGGCCGCCATCGGGAAGCCGCCACTCATCGCCTTGCCATACGTTGCCAGGTCCGGCACGACGCCGTAGGCCTCCTGTGCGCCGCCCCAGGCGATGCGAAAGCCGGTCACGACTTCGTCGAAGATGAGCACGATGCCGTGCCGCCGCGTCACCTCGCGCACTGCCTGCAGGAAGCCCGACTCCGGCCGCAAGACCCGCTCCAGCGGCTCGACGATAACCGCCGCTAGATTGGCAGCGTTGGCCTCGATAATCGCCACGGCGCGCTCGGTGTCGTTGAAAGGCGCGACCAGGACGGTGTCGCTGATCGACGCCGGAATGCCGGCCGAGTCGGGCGCAGCGTGCGGATAGGGCGAGGGTGTGGCCGGCAGCGTGCCCCAGAGCGCGTAATCGTGCATGCCGTGCCAGCCACCCTCGAACTTGAGAATGGCGTTGCGGCCGGTGTGCGCCCGCGCCACGCGCAGCGCGAAGAAGGTTGCCTCGGTGCCTGAGCCGGTGAAGTGGACTTGATCGGCGCACGGGATGGCCGCGACCAGCCGGGTGGCCAGGCGGATGACCGGCTCATTGAGGAAATAGTAGGTCGTGCCGCGCGTGAGCTGGGCGGCGACCGCCTCGGTAACGGCCGGATGGCCATGCCCCAGCAGCGCCGGTCCGGAGCCAAGGTGATAGTCGATGAAGTCCCGGCCGGCAACGTCAGTGACATGGCTGCCATGGCCCTCGGCAATCACGAGGTTGACGTCCGGCGGCAAGGTGAACAGCCCGAGACCACCACCAGCCAGTACCCGATCAGCGTCGGCAAGCAGCGCAGCCTGGCGTTCCGCGGCGGCGATGTCAGTCGGCGCGATTGCCATGGGTCGTCTCCTTGGTGAGCGATGCGCGATCCGTCGGAGGGGCGACTCCAGTGTACACCATACCGTTGACGGCGGCAGTGGCCAGTTGTCTATATCGAAGCGCGCATGGGAATAGCATACTTCGTATTGCGTAGCGTAGGGGCGGTTCGCGAACCGCCCCTACGGTGGCCTGGGCATCCCGTCTGGGCTTCGGTTTAGACGCCCGGTCGCTCGCGCGCGGCGGCGCTACTCGTCTCCCAGCCACGCTCGTACTCAGCGATGTTGGTGGTGACGCGCTGCAGATCGTGCGCGGTGACGATGATGGTCTCATCGTCAGCCGATGGCGCGCAGATGCCGATGCGATTGAGCGCATTCTTGGCGTCCAGCCGGTCCATGTTGAGGTACCGTGCCAATTGATCGAGCGTCATGTGGGCGACCATGGGGAACCCCTTTCAACTACGCCCGATGGCGGGCGAAGGCGACCCGTGGCGGTCGTGGGGCAGCGAAGCGCCAGCGCGGGACGCGCCAATACCGGACACGCGGGGCGGCGGTGACAGGCCAGACACCAGCGGCAGACGCCGAGGCAGCGGGGCGAGACGCGAAGTGGCGAGAGTGTACCGTGGGCGCTGCCAGCCTGGCAAGTGCGTGGGCCAGGAAGAGCGCGAGGCGGAGGGAGCCAGCAGACTCAGTCCGTGTCGGGCGCGAGCGTGCAGCGGATCACTGAGCCGGCGCGGCTGAGATTGAGCGTCAGTGGCGTGTCCGGCGTGGCGCGGCGAAGGGCCAGCGCCAGGTCGCCTGGCTCGAGGAGGGGAACCGTGGTGGGGCCGGCGTCATGACTGGCGATGGACAGGAGTAGATCGCCGGGGAGAAGGCCGGCCCGGTCGGCCGGACTGTCGTCGTCAACGCCGATAGTGAGCAGGCCATGCGCCTGGCCGGTGGCCCGCGCCAGCGCGGCCGGCATGGTCGCCGCCTGGACGCGCAGCCCCAGGCGCGGCCGGGTGCCCGTGGCGAGCATCGCCGCGACGGTTGCGCTGGGGATCGACAGGGCCAGACGTGGGCCGATGACCAGCGCGTTGACGGCGATGACCTCGCCGGCAACGTTGACCAGTGGCCCACCCGAGTTGCCGGGCCGCAACTCGATGCCAGCTTGGATGCCGTCTTGCCAGCGCAGCCGACCGTGGCTTCCAGCGCGCGGACCACTGATGATGCCGGCGGTGACCACGCGCGGCATGCCGAGCGGGTTGCCGACGGCCACGACCAACTGGCCGATGCGCGCCACCGACGAATCGCCGATCGTCGCCGCGGGCAGGTCCGTCGCCGGCACGCGCAATGCGACGAGATCGTGAAGCCGGTCGCGCTGAACCGCGCTGGCCGACAGCCGGCGGCCGTCGGCCAGTGTCACCGCGACGCTGTCTTGCGGTGCGACATGGTCGTTGGTGACGATCAGGCCATCGGTCGTCCAGATGATGCCCGTGCCGTGGCCGTGCCGGGATTGGATTTCGACCACGCTGGGGCGTACGCGGTCCGCCAATGCGCCGAGTTCGGCGGCGATGCCGGCGCTGGCGGTCACGGTATCCAGGGTCATGTCGCTCCTCCATAAGGGTGGGGAACGCTACGCCGGTGGCGCGCCGCGCTCGCCGAGCGTCACCGTCACGTCGGTCAGGGCGCCGCCACGCACGAGGCGGATAGGCGCCGCAACGCCGGGGGCGAGTGCGGCCAGATGCGCTTGCAGATCGTCGATGGCGGCGACCGGCTGGCCGCTCAGGCCAATCAGGATGTCGCCGACGAGCAAACCAGCGCGCTCAGCCGGCCCGCCGGTCTCGATGGTGATGATGAGCAGGCCGGTCGATTGCTCCAGGCTCAGGCGCTGACGGAGGCTACCAGGCAGGTCGACCGGCTGACTGCCAATGCCGAGGAAGGCGCGGCGGATCCGGCCCTGGCTGAGCAGCGCCTCGGCGATACCGGCAGCCAGGTCGGCCGGGATGGCCAGATTCAAGCCGCGCCCGAGTTGCGAGCTGATCAACCCGACCAGGCGCCCAGCCGCATCGATCAGCGCGCCGCCGGAGTAGCCAGGGTGAAATGGAGCGTCAGTCTGCACGAGGCGGTCCAGCCGCCCGCCGTGCCAGGTGCGCCATGGACCGCCAACTGAGGACACCACACCCAGGGTCGCACTGAGAGCGAACGGCCGGCCGACCGCCAGCACCAGGTGGCCCAGGCGGACACTGTCAGCCGGCGCCGGTGTTACAGCCGGCAAGCCGCTGGCCGACGCGCGAAGTACGGCCAGGTCCGAACCGGGGTCGCGGCCGGCGATCGTCGCGCTGACCTCCCGGCCATCGTCGAGAACGACCTTGATCGCGTCGTCGCGCTCCAGCACGTGGTGCGCGGTGAGGATCAGGCCGTCACTGGACCAGATGACGCCGCTGGCCGGGTTCGACCGGCGGGCTTCGACGCGCACGATACCGCGGCCGGCGGACGCAACGGCGTTGGCCAAGTCGTCCGAGAGCGACTGCAACAGACGGCCGGCGGGTGATTGGGATGCACTCACGGGAGCCTCCTTTGCTGGGGATAGAGACGAGCGACAGCGTGTCCAGCGTCAGCATAGGCCGCCTGCCCCGGGGCGCCATCGTCGGATCGGGTGGGCCGGCCACCTGCCCGATCGGGTGGGAAGGACCGGCTAGTGCAACAGCAGCCCGGCCCGGGCGGCGACCGCGACCGCCTCTGCGCGCGAGGCCGCGCCGAGCTTGCCCAGCACCGAGCCGACATGGAACTTGGCGGTGTGCTCGCTCATCCGCAACTGACGGGCGATGCCCCGGTTGGTCAGACCGGAGGCCAGCAACTGGAGTACCTCCAACTCGCGCCGCGTCAGGCTGGGCAGCGGTGCGGGCGGCGGTAGTGGTGCGGTAGGCGTGCCGGTCACGCGGTCGAGCAGCGGGCCGCTGGCGACCGGGTCGAGGACGATCAGCCCCTCGTTCACGGCCGCAATGGCGGCTGCCACCTCGGCGCCGGACACGGCCAGGCGCAGGTAGCCACGCGCCCCAGCGCCGAGCGCCTCGGTGGCGGTGACGGCGCGCGGCTCGCCCAGCACGATCGCGCGCAGTCCGGGATACGTGCGCGTGACCGCTCGCAGCATGTCCACGAATGACTCGTCATCCGGCGCAGGGTCGAGGAGGACGACATCAGGGCGTGCCTGGCCGATTTGCGCGGTCAGTTCTGCCATGGACCCCGTCTCGGCGGCGATGGCGATCGCGCCCGGCGCGGTAGCAGCCAGCAGCGCGCGCCAGCCAGCGCGGGCCACCGGCGTTGGGGCGAGGATGAGCAGGCGAATCATGCAGGCGCTCCTGCGCCGAGCGGCGGCCGGCGGTCAGGCTTGTCTGTCACAGAGGCAAACGTTGACAGCATCGTGACCGGCTGGTACCGTCGTGCGGCAGTGCTGGCCGCCTCCAAGCGGCGGCCGGCGGCGACCGGAGTGGCCCAAGTGTCACCGGTCGCCTGTTGGGGAGGCAAGGTGCTGGAGAGTTCCCGAGAGCGGCCCGCACCCGGCCAGCGGGCCGCGCCGGAACCGAGCGTGGCGCGACGAGAGCGGCTCACGTCACTACCAGGCGGGCGCAGCGTGGCCGCGGTGGTGGCGGTTGAGCCATCGGCGCCGGTGGCTGACCGGTCGAGCGCGCCGGTGCGCGTGGTTCCAGTTCACCCAGCGCCGTCACCGGATGAACGCTCATGGTGGTCTGTGGCCGTGAGGCTGGTTGTCGGCGGTGACGCGACCACACCGGCGGGTCCGCTGCGCCGCTGGGCTCCCCACGTCGCCCTGCTGGTGCTGGTGCTGGTGGCTGGCATAGGCAGCCGTCCCTGGCAGGAGCAAGCCTTGCCGGCGCCGCCACTGGACCGCATCTCGACCCACACCGGCACGGACCACCTGCTGGACCCGGCGACGATGGCCGACCCGCGCGACCGCCGGTTGGCGCTGCCGGCGCCGGCCGGCCGAAGTGCCTTGGCTGGCGACTACCTGGCCGTGCCGGCGCTGCCGATCACGCTCGCGCCACAGCGGATCGGCGTCCACGAGGTCAAGGCAGGGGAGACATTGTCGACGATTGCCACGCAGTATGGCGTGGATGTGCCGACACTGCAGTGGGCCAATGGCCTGACCGACCCAACCGCTCAGCCGACGGTCGGGCAGCAGCTCCGCGTCCCACCGGTGAAGGGCATGCTGCACGTCGTTCGCCAGAGTGACACGCTGGACTCGATCGCCTCGACCTACCGGGTGCCGGTCCAGGCCATCATCGACTACCGGCCCAACGGCATCCGCGACGCCGCTGATGTGGCGCCAGGGCGCATGCTGCTGGCGCCGGGCGGCACGATGCCCGAGCGCACCACGGTGACGATGCACACCGTGCAAGACGGCGAAACAGTGTTCGCTGTCGCCGAGCGCTACAACGTGACGCCGGAGACGATCATCTCTGCCAACAGCCTTGAGGATGCCGATTTTCTGCTCATCGGCCAGCGTCTGGCCATCCTGCCGGTGTCCGGCGTGGGCCTGATCGTCCAGGCAGGAGACTCGGTCGGTGAGCTGGCAGCGCGCTATCGGGTCGATGAGAGCGCTATCCGCGGCTACGCCCCCAATGGACTGGGCGTCGGTGGCGAAGTCGTGCCCGGCCAGGCGCTGGTCGTGCCCGGCGGCCGCTTGCCTGATCCACCGCCGGCCGAACCGGAGCCGGCCGAGCCGGTCGTGCAGCAAGCATCGGCGCCGCCCGCTCAAGTGGCCGCGTCAGCGCCGGCCGAGCGACCCGCGCCACGCCCGACAGCTGTGCCGTTGCCGCCGGCGCCGGCGCGACCGGCGCCAACCGGTCGCATGGTCTGGCCGACGACTGGGTCCATCACGACCTATTTCAGCGGCGGTCACAACGGCCTGGACCTGGCCAATGCCTCCGGCACGCCGGTTGTCGCGGCCGATGGCGGCGTCGTTATCTGGTCCGGCTGGCGCAACGACGGTCTCGGCATCGCCGTGTTCGTCGACCACGGTGGCGGCTTGCAGACCTGGTACGGCCACTTCAGCCGCGCGGTCGTCTCCCCCGGTCAGGCAGTCGGTCGTGGGCAGATCATCGGCTATATGGGCAGCACCGGGCGCTCGACCGGGCCGCACCTGCATTTCATGGTCTTGCAGAATTACGGCTACCGCAATCCGCTGAACTACCTGCCGTAGTCCGCCACAGCCGACCCGACGCCAGCGCTGGCTGGGTCACAGGCCCAGGCTGGCGGCCAGCAGGCGCACCCCGACGAGGAGCAGCGCCACCGCGAGCAGGCGCACGATCAGCTTGCCATGCACGCGATGGGCGATAGCGGCGCCGATGCGCGCCCCAACGATGCCGCCGAGGCCAAGCCCGATCGCCGTGGGCACGTCGACGGCGCCCTGCAGCAGGTACGAGGCCGCGCCGGTCGCTGCTGAGATCAGCAGGATGAACTGGGCGGTGGCGACGGCGATATGGGCCGGGATGCCGAACAGCGAGATCATGACCGGCGTCATCATGATGCCGCCACCGACGCCGAGCAGGCTCGACAAGATACCGACGCCGGCGCTGAGCAGCAGCCCGTGCGACATGCGATAGCCAAAGATGAAGCGCCGTCCGTGGGCATCGGTGACGGTGCGCACCGTCTTCCCCTCGGCGGCCAGCACCGCCGCGTCCGCCTCGAACCCGGCCGGCCGGCCGGCTGGTCGCTCGCCGCGTACCGCCATGTAGCCGGCGATCAGGATGAGCAGCAGGCCGAAAATCGCCTTAAAGGCACGCTCCGGGATGGCGCCGACGATGAGCGTGCCAAGGATGGCGCTCGGTACCGTGGCCAGCGCGAAGCGCAGGCCGGTGAAGTAGTCGATCCGCTTCTGCCGTGTATAGGCGTGCACGGCGGTGGCGGCGTTGAAGACGACGGCCGTGAGCGAGGTCGCGGCGGCCACCTTGGGCGCCAGGTTGTAGATCGGCGCCAGAATGAGTATGGGCGACATAATGAAGCCGCCACCCGCGCCGATAAGCGTGCCATAGGCACTCGCGAACATACCCAGGAGGAGATCGATCACCAGCTCATACCACGACAACCACACACCCCCGCCATTTGCCGGGTCGTTACCGTGCGACCCACCTCACCGCCCAATCAGGCCGAGTCATGCAGCTCCCGAAACGTCGGCAACGCGCCAGTGTCGGTCAGCTCACGCGTGTCGGCCGGCGGCACGTCCAGCAGCAGACCGCTAGCGAGCAGAGCGACCACGCCCAGCAGCGCGGCCGCAAGCCACAGCGGCTGCATGCCCCACCGGTCGGCGATGGCGCCGCCGCCGACGTAGGCCACACTCGCTAGCGCCAGCACGATTACCAGCAAGCCGCGCATCGCCCCGCGATGGCTCGGCGCCATCGCCTCCGAGAGATAGGCCGTATCGGCCGCGCTGGTGATGACAACGGCCAGGCTGAGCAGCAGCGCCAGGCCGAACCAGGCCGCTGGCGCTAGCCAGGATGCCTCGCGCGGCAGCCGCGCCACGACCGGGCTGGCGCTCAGAAGGACCGGGATCGACAGTGCCCCGATCGGGACGAGGACGCGCGCCAGCGCAGCCAGTTGCGCCATGAGCCGGGCGTGACCGGTGGCCACGAGCGACGGCAGGCCGACACCGGCGGCCACAGCGACGAGGGCGTGCAGCGCCAGGACCACCCCGATCGCCTGCATCGGGAGATCGAATGCGCGCAATCCGGTGATGATCAGCAGGGGGTCGGCCAGCGCGGCCAGCGCCAGCGCCAGCCGAAAGACGAGATAGCGGCGGGGTCGCCGGCCGTGCATCACGAGCGCCGGCGCCAGCGGCAGATCGGTCCAGGGTGCGGCCCATCCTGATGACGAGCGATCGCGCCAAGTCAGCACCGCCGCTGCCCCGAGCAGGAGAGCCGCGACGAGCGCGCCCTGGACCGCCCAGCCGGGAAATGATGCCCCATCTGGCCCCAGCGCGCGCCCGGCCGCCAGACTGGTCAGGACCGCCAGCGCGCCGCCAGCCAGCAGCGCGACCTGACTGCCGATGTCAGCATGCGCCGGCCGCTCGAGCAGCCCCCCCGGCTGGCCGGCCACCAGGACCCCACCCAGCGCCCAGAATGCCGTGACCAGCACCAGGATTGGCCCGAGCGCGCCGGCGCCGCCGGCAATGGCCAGGACCAGGGCGAGCGTGACCGCCACGCCGGCACGGGCTGCCAGGAACCAGGGCCGATGTGCCGCGCGCTCGGCCAGGAGTTGGGGAATCAGCCAGCCGATGGCCGCCGCCGTTACGATGGCGCCGATGGCCGTTGCCGGGCCGTCCAGAGCCACCACGACGACGGGCATGATGAGCCAGGGGTTCAGCAGCACCTCGGTCGGCGCGCGCAGCGATGCCGCGATGACCTGCAACGGCCCGTGATATCGGTCCATCAGCGCCGTTGCCTGATTGAATCCTGGCATTCGGGGGGAATCGAGCATGCTGTCTCACAAGGCAGGCCGCGCTGCCGGCAGGTCGCGATCACGCGGGCCGCGACAACCCGACCGGCGGCGCTGGGACGTGGGGCTCACACCGCGGCCGCCAGGCCCTCCGACGTGCGTGCCTCCACCGATAGCATCGGCTCCAGCACCCGCTGCACGGCCATGATGTGCGCGCACAGCCCGACGGCCTCGTAGGTGTGGCAGCTACACCGCCAGTCGGCATGCGCCAGGCGCAACTCGTAGGCGTCGTGTGACCCCTGAAAGGTCAGCCCAAGGCGCTCGATGCGAACGCGCTCCGGCTGCTGAGCATAGCGGCCGGCCTTCTCGATCTTCCCAATCAGGGATGACTGGGCGGCCGGCTCGTAGCCAACGGCAGTGCGCGCCTCGGCTGACAGCATCACGTCCAACAGGCGCTGCACAGCCATCACGTGCGCGCACAGGCCCAGCACGTCAAAGGAGTGGCAACTGCACAACCACTGGTTTTCGTCGAGTTCGAGCCGGTAGTCGTCGTGGTCGCCGTGGACGGTCGCGCTCAGCGCTCCGATTGCTAGCCGCTGGGGTTCCTGGGCGTAGCGCCGGGCCTTCTCGATCTTGCCGATGAGACTGGAATGCATGCGACCCTCCTCTGGTATGCCCATGCGGTGTGCCGCCACCGGGCGCGCGACCCGCGCCCATCATCACCCACGGGGCCCTGTCGACCTAACTGTGCAACGTGGCGACCGCCCGCCGGCCGCGTGACCGGGCGTCAAAACGGCACTGGCGAGGTCGACGCTCACCAGTGCCGCTCAAGGCTGACGCCATATGTAGGTACCTGAGTCCATCGGTGCGCCTCGCTTCTGGCGGCGCCACGGCGCCGGGTCTGCCTCTCGATGGATTATAGACCCGGTCCGGAGGGCCTGCAATGACGACCGGCGCCCGCTCGCCCGCATTTCGCCATCATCTCGGCAGGCGTTCCAGGCGTGAATCGCCGGCGGGTGGGGACGATTCCCAGGTCGCCATCGTGGTGAGAATGATGAGCGCCAGCAGGCCCAGCAGCCACCACAGGCGCACGGTATCGCCGGCCGGACTCGCAACGACGAAGGACGGGAACGCCGGCGTGATCTCGTCGACCATTGGCACGAGCGGGTCGTCGAGGCTGCGCCGCGCCAGCGCTGCCAACACCTGGCTTTGTCCGGTTGGATGATTGTACATGAGACGTGGGTTGATCAGAAACAACCCCATCACCAACACACTCGGGACGGCCAGCAGCGCCACCAGCACGGTCGTGATGCGCGTGCGGTCCTGGACCCACAGTGCCGCCAGTGGCGCTGCCGCCAGCGGGATAATGGGCGTCAGGTAGCGGGCCGGTGGGCACCACTCGCCCCACCACTGGTTGTAGGCGCCGATGAGCCCGACGTAAGGGAGCGTGACGATCGACAGCCAGACAAGGATGTCGACGCGCGCGCGGCCGAGCGCGATGAGGCCGGCGCCAACCAGCACATAGATTGGCGCTGTCAGGAGCAATCCCCACTGCTGGTCCATCAGCAGCCCGGCCAGACCGGCCGACCAGCCCTGGAGCGACGTCGTCAAGCCGGCGTGGTCCTGGGTGTTGGGCCAGGGGCGACCGTAAAAGTACCAGTAGAAGGCGACCAGGCCGAGCGCCGACAGCGCCGGCGGCGCCAGCGTGAGGAGCAACGGGAGGCGCACTCGGCCCTGGCCGGCGCGCACCAGCAGCATGATGCCGAGCGCGACCGCGACCAGCGCGAGGCGGGCGTGCAGCCACGGCAGCGCGGCGATCGCCAGGCCGATGGCCAGCCCCTGGAGCCAGGTATTGGTGGGCATGAGCAGGCGGCGGAAAGCGTACAGCGTGAGCAGGGCGGCCGGTAACTCCGGGAAGATCAGAAAGCTGTAGCTGAGGATGGGGTTGGTCAGGGCGATGAGGCCAGCGATCACAGCGGCCATCAGCGGCGGCGCGCTCAGCAGCCGCGCCAGGAGATAGGCGTTGGCGGCGATCAAGGCGCCGATGGCGCCGTAGAGCAGGACGACGCCGGCCCGGCCGCCGAGCGCCATCGGCCCCAGGATCAGCACCGGTACGCCCAGGCCGTGCTTGCTGTAGAGACCATCACGGATGGTTTGCGATCCGTGTGGCGGGAAGCCGCGCGCCGGCAGCGGCCAGCCGAGCCAGCCCGCCGGCAGCGGGTTGGGCGGCAGCCAGCCATCGACATCGCGCGCCAGCCAGTTGTTCGTCTCGTCGATGTCGCCATCGTGGATGATGCTGCCGGCGGTGACCAGATAGAACGGCTCATCGCCGGTCACCGGATCGAGCCAGGCCATCACGTGGCCCATCAGCGCCAGGTGCAGCGCCAGGAACAGCACCGCGACCGCGGTGGCAACCAACCCATCACCAACCGTCCAGCGGCGCGGCTCCGGGCGTGCCCGCCGGCGCGAGCGGCGCGGGCGGTAGTGGGTCGAGGCGATCGTCATGCGCGTAGCGCCTGGCGCGGGTGCGGCGAGTGACCGGGCGACTCAGCACGGACTGCCGTCGTCGCCGGACCCGCGCCGGTAGTGTATCATGCGGCCAGGACTGGCCCGGGAGGACCATACGTGGCAGTGCATCTGGCGCCATCGCTGGGCCACTCTCGGTCCATTACCACGACGGGAGGAGCGTTGGCCGTGCGATTGCTGATGGTGCGCCTGGTGCTGGCGGCCCTGTTCCTGGCAGGGGCGTTGCCGGTGGCGGCGGCGCCGACCGCGGCTGTGGTCGAGACGCGCTATCTGATCGCCGATTACGACAACAACCGCGTGCTAGAGGTCAACAGCACTGGCGCCGTGCAATTCCGCTATGGCGAGCCGGCGACGAAGAAAACGGTCATCGAAGCGCCGGCACGGGCGTTTCGACTGGCCAACGGCAACACCATGATGGTCGACAATGGCGAAATCGACACCAACCCGCGCGTTTTCGGTCGGGCGCTGGAAGTTACGCCCTCGGGTGCGATCGTCAACCAGGTGACCGGGCTATTCCTGCCGACGGATGTGCAGGTGCTGCCGAACGGCAAGTGGTTGATCAGCGAGTTGAGCAAGTATCGGCGGCGGGTGATCGAGGTCGCGCCGGGCACGGTTGTTACCGACGCGACGCCGGCGGTCTATCAGAACCAGCCCACCGGCAAGGACGCGCCGGTCGGCGTCTTCTCCGCGGTGCGGTTGCCGAACGGGAACACGGTCATCTCCGATCATGGGCTGGGCAAGGTGGCTGAGATCAGCCCCGCCGGCAACGTCATTCGGCAGAAGACCGGCCTGGGTGCGCCGACGCGTGTCTCGGTCACGCCCGACGGCACCTGGCTGATCCCGGAGAAGACGCGCTTTCAAGTGCTGGAATACAATCCCGACACCGGCCAGACGGTGCGCACGTTCATCACCGGCAAGAATCCGGGGCCGGTCAACCGAACCAAGTTCCTGCTTGGCAGCGCCGAGCGCTTGCCGAACGGCAACACGCTCATCGCCGATGGCGAGAACAACCGCGTCATCGAGATGGACAACAGCGGCACGGTTGTCCAGACGCTGCCGAACCCCACTGGCAACCTGGGCAGCGGCAGCGGACAGACCTGCCTCGGGGCGAGTGTCGCGACGTATGGCTGCCCCTATGACGCCAGCTACGTGCCGGACTTCACCAAGCCAGTGATCGTCAGCGTCACGCCATCGACGACGACGACGGCGAATCAGCGCATCCAGATGACGGTGGTGGCGATCGACCCGCCGTCCACCGGCAGTAGCCGCTCGGGTGTGGCGACCTACGACTACAGTCTCGACGGCGTGACCTTCCGCACCGGACTGACGATCACGCCGGCCATCGAACCGGGGCCGCAGACGTTCGATGTGGACCTGGCCAATCCGGGCGCGGGCGGCAATTGGAACCCGGGGCAGAAGATCGTGCGCGTGCGGGTGGCTGACCAGGAGGGTCGGCAGTCGGACGTGGTCACGTCAACGGTGACCTTCAATCCGCGGCCGGTGACGGTGCGCTACTTCGCCGAAGGCTACACCGGGCCGGGCTTCGACGAGTACGTGACGATCGGCAACCCAAACGGCGTGGCGATTCAGGTGGCGATCTTCTTCCAGTATGCCGCCGGCTCGTCGGGCGTGCCGGGCACGATTGTGGCAGTCGAGGCTAACCAGCGCGCGACGCTGTCGATCAACGCCGCCGCTGGCCCGAGCAAGGAGCTGTCGCTGCGGCTGGAGAGCGACTTCCCATTCATCGCCGAGCGGCCGATGTACTTCTCCAACTACGGTAGTGGCGCGGCGCGAGCGTCCTACAACCGGCCCGGCATCGCGACCGTCAGCGGCGTCAACGGCGGCCATCTCGGCGTCGCGGCGCCGGCGCCGGCGCCGGCCTGGTACTTCGCCGAAGGCTACACCGGCGCCGGCTTCGACACCTACTTCACCATCTACAACCCATCGGCCGCGTCGTCGGCCGTGTCGATCACCTACTTTCTGGACGATGGTCCGACCCAGGACCGACCGTTGACGGTCGGCGCTGGTCAGCGGCGGACTGTGTCCGTCCACAGCGCCGCCGATCCGGCGGGCCTTGGCCCGGGTCGGGCCTTCTCGGCCAAGGTTGCGACGACGAACGGTCAGAACCTGGTCGTCGAGCGGGTCACCTACTTCCGCTACAGCAGCGCCGAGGTCGGCACGGTCACCGGTGGGGGCGCCACCCTCGGCGCGACGGTGGCCGCGACGACCTGGCACTTCGCCGAAGGCTACACCGGCGGCGGGTTCGACGAGTATCTGACCATCCAGAACCCGAACCCGGCCATGGTGACGGGCACGATCACGTACTACGTCGAGGGCGAGGGAGCAACGTCGAAGCCGATCACACTGCTTCCCTCCAGCCGCACCACGGTTCCCGTCCACGATGCGACGCATCCAGCGGCCCTGGGGCGCGGCAAGGCCCATGCCACCACCGTCCAGACCAGCCAGCCGACCGTCGTCGAGCGGCCAATGTACTTTCTCTACGCCGGCGCGACCATCGCCGGCATCGATGGCGGCCACAACGTCATGGGTGCGACGAGCCTGCTCCAGGCCGGCCAGAGCGTCTTGTTCGCCGAGGGGTACACGGGCCAGGGTTTCGAGCAGTACCTGACGCTGCAGAATCCGAACCCCACCGCTGCGACAGTGCGCATCACCTACCTCCTGGCCGGTGGCGCGCCCCAGTCGCCGCCGCTGGTCACCATCCCCGCCAACCAGCGCAAGACAATTGTCGTTCACGCGGCCGGCAATGGTGGCCTGGGACCGAACATGGCCTTTTCGACCAAAGTCGACGTCGTCAACGGCGGCGCTGGCGGGGTGCTGGCCGAGCGCGTGATGTACTTCCGCTACCACGACGTGGCCACCGGCGGCACCAGCGCCTTCGGTGCGCTGCTCCCGTGAGATCGGCGCGGCTGGTCGCTCTGGTCTCCTGATATCCAACTCCCCCTCTCGGCGCCCACGGGTCAGGAGACCCAGCGCCGACCGGCCACAGCCTCGATCCCCTGGAGAGTGGCGGGAGAGAGCCTGATGATCGAGGAACCATGCTCGCGGTTTGACGGCCGCCGAGCGGGCATGCTATAACTCCGATGCGCCGGTCGCGCGGGTTATGTTTATCGGACCGTGGTTGGCCGCTGTCCGCGGCGGTGGCTGCTGTCAGCGGCGCGTGGTCTGGCATCGTGCGTGGGCGAGCTGGCTGGGACGCTTCGGTGGTGATGGTTCCCAGGAGGGCGCATGGCCAACCTGCTGGAAGTGGACAACCTCAAGACGCAGTTCTTCACCCAGGACGGCGTCGTCAGGGCGGTTGACGGTGTGTCGTTCACCGTGCGGCGAGGCGAGACGCTGGGCATCGTCGGCGAGTCGGGCTGTGGCAAGAGTATCACCGCGCTGTCGCTGATGCGGCTGATCCCGTCGCCGCCGGGCAAGATCGTCGCCGGCACGATCATGCTTGATGGGCAGAGCATCCTCGACATGTCCGAAGAGCAGGTGCGGCACATCCGGGGCAACAAGATCGCGATGATCTTCCAGGACCCGATGACGTCACTCAACCCGGTGCTGACGGTCAACCGGCAGATCTCGGAGGCGCTGCAACTGCACATGGGCATGAATGCCAGCCAGGCGCGGGCACGCACGATCGAGCTGCTGCGGATGGTCGGCATTCCCAATCCGGAGCGTCGGGTGGACCAGTATCCGCACCAGTTCTCCGGTGGCATGCGCCAGAGAGTCATGATCGCCATGGCGCTGTCGTGCAACCCCGACTTGCTGATCGCCGATGAGCCGACGACAGCGCTGGATGTCACGATCCAGGCCCAGATCCTTGATCTGATGCGGAACCTGCAGACGGAGCGTGGCACAGCCGTCATCCTCATCACCCACGACCTGGGCGTCGTCGCCGGCATGACCGATCGCACCAACGTCATGTATGCTGGTCACATCGTGGAGACAGCTGAGACGGAGAGCATCTTTGCCGATCCGCGGCACCCGTACACGCTCGGGCTGCTGAAATCGATCCCGCGCCTGGATGCCG
>JADLAZ010000245.1 GCA_020849725.1 Chloroflexota bacterium | reverse complement strand
GGCAATGACTTGCTGCTGATCCAGCGGCGCGATCTGCTAGCCTGGTTCGAGCGCCAGGCGGCCAAGCCCCACGGCTGAGCGCCACACAGCAGCACGCTGCGCCACGGACTATGCCCCCGGCACGTCGTCGCCCATCAGGTCGCGCGCGACATCGGCCAGGTGCGCGGGGCTGCCCTCGCGGCTCCCCCACCAGACTAGCGCCGCTTCGTCGCGCGTCTGCACACCCAGCGCCCGGTAGAGCGCCGCTAACTCGCGCGCGATGACGGCCTCGCTCAGCCCCAGGCGCAGCGCGATCTCCGCCCGCCCGACACCACTGGCGGCGAGGCGGAGCAGGCGCCGCTGTCGGTCGGTCAATCCGGCTACCCGTCGTGTCAGGCGATCATCCATGTCGCAGCGCCTGTTTCGGGTCGTGGCAGCCACAAGCCACCCTAGACCCGTCTCGCGTCAGCACCGCGCCGGGCGACGGCGCGTCTCGCCGCGATTGTACTTCAGGAAACGCACGGGCCGCGGTGGTGGTTGTGGCGACGCAGTGCAGCCGGCCGCTGGCGTCATGGTGATCGTAGCAGCCGTCGTACCGACTGGCGGGATGATTGACGTATGGATCGCGTTGGAAGGCTGTAAGAGCTGTGCCGGCCGCCCCACTGGTGACCAGGCAACGCATGCGGCGTTGTGTCAGCGCCGGCTGGTGTTGACTCGGGCAGTGGGAGCGAGCATGGATAGTGCCTTTGGCAGCCGCCTCCGCGCGTTGCGACAGGCAGCCAGGCTTTCCCAGAATGAGCTGGGCCGGCGGGCGAGCATCAATCCCGGTACGGTCAACCGTCTGGAGGCCGGCGAGCGCGAGCCGACTGGCCGCGAGCAAGTTGAGGCGCTAGCTGCGGCGCTGGCGCTAACGGCGGGGGAGCGTGATGCGTTGCTGGCCGACGCCCGCCTGCTGCCCGCGCCGCTCGAGCGGCTGGGAGCGGCCGACGCCATGGTGGTGCTGGTCGCTGATATCCTGGGCGATGAGGGGATTCCCCTCGCCGAGCGCGATGAGTTCCGCTGGCTGATCGCGCTGGCGGCGCGGCGGTGGCGCCCGGCAGCGGTGGGTCCAATCGCGCCGGTGGCCAGTGGCGCCGGCCTGCCCCCGGCGTGACCACCATCAGTCGGGGGCGGGTAGCGTTCCGGACACGCCGAAGGCAGCGGTCAGGCGGCCAATCGCGCTGGCCTGTCCGGAGCGCAGCAGCGCAGCCAGCTCGACCAGTGTGCGCTCAGTGAGGGGCTGTACCAGCAGACGACAGGCGAGCGCCTCCGCCAGCCGGCCAATGACCGGCGTTGGCTGACGCCAGGTGTGGCGCACGCTGATGGAGACACCATCGCCCACCTGAGACAGACGCCACTCGCTCCACATGCCGGTCGGCACACCACGCAGGTGGCGATAGACGATCCGGCGCTCGCCCGCGAAGACGAGTTGCTCGGCGGTCCAGCACACGGTCGCCGGTCCCAGCCGAGCATCGAATTGGTAGGCGTGGCCGCCGCCACTGCGACCGTGGTAGCGCACCCGCCGATACGATGGCAGCAGAGCCGGCCAGCGCTCGACCGCGACCACCACCGCCATGGCATCGTCAATTTGTCCAGGCGCGATGATCTGGGAATCGCACGTCATCTCACCAATCCGTGGCATACGTGACTCGCGCAGGCCAGCCAGCGGGCGCCCCGTGGCGCCAATCATAGCATGCCGAACCGGGCCGGATATGCCCGGCCAGCACGGCGCCGCGCCACGCTCGTCCGGGGCGCGGTATGCTTGGCGCTATGTCGCGGCGCCAGCCCACGGTGGGCGGTTCGCGCCCCTCCGAGCGCTGTCGTGCCTCACGCGGGTCAGCATGTGCCGATCGGACCTGCCCCCTGGTGTCAGAGGAATGACTGCTGCCTGGTGGGAGGCGGTTCTCCCTGACACGGGGAGGATCGGGGGAGGGGGCCGACCAGGGATGGCTCGCGCCGGCACGGAATTACCCCCTGGGACCGGCGAAGGGGAGGATGGGTGAGCACGACGGCGCGCAGTGTCGACACAATCGATCGCAAGCGACGCGGCCTGGCGCTGACCGACGAGGAGATCGACGCGGTCGTCGGCGCCTACACCGCTGGCCGGATGCCCGACTACCAGATGGCGGCGCTGCTGATGGCGATCGTCTGGCGTGGGATGACCGAGCAGGAGACGGGCGCGCTCACGCTTGCCATGGCGCGCTCTGGCGAAATGCTGGACCTGTCGGATATCGCGCCGGTCGTGGCCGACAAGCACAGCACGGGCGGCGTCGGCGACAAGACGACACTGGTCGTCGCCCCGATCGTGGCGGCGTGCGGCGTTCACGTTGGCAAGATGAGTGGTCGTGGCCTGGCCCACACTGGCGGCACCATCGACAAGCTGGAGAGCATTGACGGGTTCACGGCGTCGCTGTCGAGCGAGCAGTTCCGCACCGTTCTCGCCGCGCACCGTCTGGTGCTGGCCGGTCAATCGGCGGCGCTGGCGCCGGCCGATGGTCTGATCTACGCGTTGCGGGACGCGACCGCCACCGTGCAAAGCATTGCATTGATCGCCAGCAGTATCATGTCCAAGAAACTGGCGGCCGGTGCGACCGCCATCTTGCTCGACGTCAAGGTCGGCCGCGGTGCGTTCATGACGACGGTGGCCGAGGCCCGGACGCTGGCGACGCTGATGGAAACGATCGGCCGCCGCGCTGGGCGTCGCACCGAAGCGGTGCTGTCGTGGATGGATCAGCCCCTTGGCCGGGCAGTGGGCAACGCGCTGGAAGTGGCCGAGGCTGTCGCCACACTGCGCGGCGCCGGCCCGCCGGACCTGACGGCGCTGTGCCGACACGAGGCCGGCGCACTGCTGGCACTGGCGGGAGCCGTGCCCGACGTCGCTGCCGGCGAGCGGATGGCGTGGCGGGTGGTCGAGGACGGCTCGGCGCTGACGTGCCTGGCCGCCACGATCGCGGCCCAGGGCGGCGACCGGCGCCAGGTGGAGAATCCGTCCCGACTGCCGGCGGCGCCGGTGGTCGTGGACGTGCCGGCGCCGATCAGCGGCTGGCTCGCCGCTATCGACGCACTCCAGATCGGGACGGTCGTCATGCGCCTGGGTGGCGGGCGCGCCCACAAAGGTGCTGCCATCGATCGACGGGTGGGACTGCTCCTGCACCACAAGGTTGGCGACCGGGTGCAGGCCGGTGCGCCACTGGTGACGGTCCATGCCGCCACGACCGCCGCCGCCGAGGCCATCCGGGCGGACCTGCTCGCCGCGTACACCTGGAGTGACGTGCCGGTGGCATCGCCGAGTGTGCTGGTGGAGTGATCGTCGGCGCTGGTCGTCGTGACAGGGGGCGACGCCGGGTCTGCTACAATCGCCGCGACCTCTGCGCCTGCAGAGGAGAAGGGAGTACCTCATGGACTGGTCGGTGTCCACGGGAGACCCGCTGGCCGCGCCGGTAGAGGCCCTGGCCGTGCCCGTGCAGGACGGGGACGATCCCGGCGCCGCGGCCCGCGCGCTCGACGGTGCGCTCGACGGCCGCCTGTCAGCGCTGCTGCGCGAAACTGCCTTCCGCGGCCGGCCCGGCACGGTGCGCACGGTCTACACCTTTGGGCAGGCGCCGGTCCGGTTCCTGACGCTGGTCGGGATCGGCGCCGCGTCGGGCGACCCCGTCGAGCGGGTGCGGCTGCTGGCCGCGCGCGCCGCCCGCTCCGCGCGTGACGCGGGCGCGTTGTCGCTGGCGCTGGTGTTGGGCGACGACGCGCCAGTCATCGCGGCGGCGCGGGCCGCGGCCGAGGGCGTCCTGCTGGGCACCTACCGCGACACCCGGTTCAAGGCCGAGAAGGCGGCCGACAAACGGCTAGAGCGGATCCACCTCGTGGCTCCGGTGGGCGCGGAGGACGATGCCCGCGCCGGCATCGCCGCCGGCGATGCGGTCGCGGCCGGCGTGCTGCTGGCGCGCGATCTGGTCAACCAGCCTGGTTCGGACCTGTGGCCCGACCGCCTGGGAGCTATCGCCGCGGCCATGGCGGCTGAGGTTGGCCTGGAGTGCCAGATTTACGGTGGCGAAGCACTGGCGACGATGGGCGCCGGCGCGCTGCTCGGCGTCGGCAAGGGCAGTGACCACCCGCCACGCCTGATCCACCTGCGCTATCGGCCGGCCGGCGTGGATGGCAGCGCGCCGATCACCTTCGTCGGCAAAGGCATCACCTTCGAGACCGGAGGCTACAACCTGAAGCCGGGCGTCGGTATGGAGACGATGAAAAGCGATATGGCCGGCGCTGCCGCGGTGCTGGGGGCGATGAAGGCCGTGGCGGTGCTGCGACCGGCGGTCGCCATCGACGCCGTCATCGCCAGCGCTGAGAACATGGTCAGCGGCCGCTCGATGCGGCCAGGCGACATCCTGACGGCGATGAATGGCACGACCATCGAAGTCAACAACACCGACGCCGAGGGCCGGCTGGTGCTGGCCGACGCCGTCGTATTTGCCAACCAGCAAGGCGCGCGCCAGTTGATCGACCTGGCCACGCTCACCGGCGCCTGCGTGGTCGCGCTCGGCACCGTCTGCACCGGTGTGATGGGCCAGCCGCAGGTGGCAGTCGACGCGCTGCTGGCGGCGGCGACGACGGCCGGCGAGCG
>JADLAZ010000244.1 GCA_020849725.1 Chloroflexota bacterium | reverse complement strand
CTGGCCGAGCGAGCCGGTGCTCATCTCGATACCCGGCAGCAGCTTCATGTCCGGGTGGCCATGCAGGCGCGTGCCGAGATGATCGAAGGTGGCCAACTCCTCGACCGGCAGGTAGCCACGCAGCGCCAGCACGGTGTACTGCGCCAGCGCCGAGTGGCCTTTGCTGAGAATGAAGCGGTCGCGGTCCTCCCAAGCGGGCCGATCAGGATCGATGCGCATCACGTCGAAGTAGAGCGCCACGAGGATGTCGGCTGCCGACAGCGGGCCGCCGACGTGGCCGGCCTTGACGCTGTGGATCGTCTCAACGATCAGGCGTCGGGTTTTCGTCGCCAGGCGGCGCAACTCGCCGACCCGCTCCTGGGTTGTCGTCGCCATCTGTCCGCTCCTCCTACCGGCGACCGTGCCGGCCGCCACGACGCGTGTGCCGCTGGCGGCAGTATACCCCAGCAGGAGAGTGGCGGAACAAGCCAGCCCGCTATCGAAGCCAGATGACAGACTTCCGACGACGCGGCCGGCCGGGCCGGGCCGCCCGCCGGTGCGACTGGTAGACTCGATCAGGCGTTCGGTGTGCGGGAGGCGTGGCCATCATGCCCATCACGGTGTTGCCTGACGATGTTGTGGCGCAGATCGCGGCCGGCGAGGTGGTCGAGCGCCCGGCATCGGTCGTCAAAGAGCTGATCGAGAACGCGCTTGACGCCGGCGCGACGCGACTGCGCGTCGAGTGCCGTGACGGTGGCCGCGCGCTGATCCGCGTGACCGACGACGGCGGCGGGATGACGGCGGACGAGGCGCGACTGGCGGTGCGACCGCACGCGACCAGCAAGCTGCGCCGGGCCGAGGACCTGCAGGCGATCACGACCCTGGGATTCCGTGGTGAGGCCCTGCCCAGCATCGCTGCCGTCAGCCGGCTGACGCTGCTCAGCCGGCCGGCGGGCGCCCCCGCCGGTCATTGTCTCGTCATCGAGGCGGGCGCGACACGCGCCGACGAGCCGCGCGCCGCCGCGCCCGGCACCATCATCAGCGTCGAAGACCTGTTCGCGGCCACGCCAGCCCGGCTGAAGTTCCTCAAGACGGTCGCGACCGAGAGCGCGGTCATCACCCGAACCGTCGCGGCCTACGCGCTGGCCTACCCCGAAGTCGCCGTCGAGCTGCGCCACAACGACGGGCTGATCTTCGCCACCGACGGCCAGGGGGACCTCCTGGCCGCGGTGGCTGCCGTCCACGATCGGGCTACGGCGCGCGCCATGGTCGCGCTGCGCGCCGAGGCGCCATCGGGACCGGACAGCGGCACGGCGACCATCGCCGGCCTGCTGGCGCTGCCACCGGTGAGTCGCAGCCATCGCCAGGACATCGCCCTGTTCGTCAACCGGCGCTGGGTGCAGAGCCGGGCGCTGACCTACGCGCTGGAGGAAGCGTACACCGGCCTGCTGATGGTCGGCCGGCACCCGGTGGCGGTCATCCAGATCTCCGTGCCGCCGGCCGAGGTCGATGTCAACACCCATCCGACCAAGGCCGAGGTGCGCCTGCAGCACGAGCGGTCAATCTTTCGCGCGCTGCGCGCGGCCGCCACCGCCACGCTGGCCGGCACGACCGCGCCAGCGCCAGCCTTCGGCATTGCGCCACTCAGCGCCGCCAGCGAGCGCCGGCTGGCGCTGAGCGCGCTGCAACCGGCCGCACCGGCCATCACGCCGCTGCCGGACCCGGTCGCACCGGCGTGGCGGCCAGCGCCGTCGCCGGAGCGCGACATGGACCCACCGCTGGCCCGCCTGCCGATCCTGCGCGTCGTTGGCCAGGTCGGCAATGCCTACATCGTCGCCGAGGGGCCAGCCGGCCTGTATCTGGTCGACCAGCACGCCGCCCACGAGCGCATTGTCTACGAGGAGTTGCGCGGCCAACTGGCCAAGACGGCCGTCGAGTCGCAACTGCTGCTGGAGCCGATAACGATTGAGCCAAGCTCGGTGGCGATCGAGTTCCTGGAGCGTCAGGGCGACCGGCTGGCCGAGGCCGGCTTCGCCATCGAGCCGTTTGGCCCCGGCGCCTACGCCGTGCGGGCGGTGCCGGGCATCCTGCGCCGCCGCGATACCGCCGGCACGGTGCTGGCGATCGTCGAAGAGATGGCCGCCGGCGGCGAGGGCGACTGGATCGAGCGCGTCGCCGTCACGACCGCTTGCCACGCCTCGATCCGGGCTGGGCAATCACTGAGCCTGGAGGAGATGCGCCAGTTGCTGGCTCAGCTCGAGCGCTGCGCCCAGCCGCGCCACTGTACCCACGGCCGGCCAACGATCCTGCACCTGAGCCAGGGCGAGTTGGAGCGCCAGTTCGGCCGCCGCGCGTGACGGGCGCCCGGGGTTCGTGACCGTCGGCCAGGCGTCTGGCGCGACCCCGCGCCCAGCGTAGCCTCCCGCTGCCGCACTGGCACGGCGTGTGACACGTGACCCACCAGCCGATCGTGAGCGAGTATACTGGGGCACATCGCTCGTGCGTTGACGCCGCCGGCATCGAGTAGGCCATCGCCGCCACGCGGGCGGCGACAGCGACCACCCACCAACGATCGGTGAACCCATGACAGGAGGTCCGGCATGTCGATCTACAGTGAGTTGGGCGTGCGCCCGGTCATCAACGCCATGGGGTCGGTGACCATCTACGGCGGCTCGCTGATGCCGGCGCCGGTCGTGCAGGCCATGACCGAGGCGGCCGGATCGTTCGTGCCGCTGCGCACGCTGCAGGAGCGCGCCGGCGCGCGCATTGCCGAGCTGGCCGGCGTCGAGGCGGCGCTGGTATCGTCGGGGGCAGCCGGCGGCATCGCGCTGGCGATCGCCGGCTGCCTGACCGGGACCGACGCGGCGCGCGTCCAGGCGCTGCCGGACACGAGCGGCATGCCGAACGAGGTCGTCGTCGTCGCTGGCGGGCGGCCGAACTACATGTACCAGGCGGCCGAGTCGGTCGGGGCGCGACTGGTCCACGTCGGCTCGGCCGAGCGGCTGACTGACGCCGACTTCGCCGCCGCCATCGGCCCGCGCACCGCCGCCGTGCTGCTGATCGTCGCCACGCTCGACGTGATGCGCGCCAACGCGCCCGGCGTGACGGCATCGATCGCCTCGGTCGCCGCCGTGACGCGCGCGGCCGGTGTGCCGCTGGTCGTCGACGCCGCCGCTGAGTTGCCGCCGGTCGACAACCTGCGGGCCTTCCTGCGCGACGGCGCCGACATCGCTATCTTCAGCGGCGGCAAGGGCGTGCGCGGCCCGCAGGCGAGCGGTCTGGTGCTCGGCCGGCGCGACCTGATCGCCGCCGCCGCCGCCAACAACAATCCCTACTCGGCCATCGGCCGGCCGCAGAAGGTCGGCAAGGAGGAGGTGGCTGGGCTGGTGCGCGCCGTCGAGCTGTTCGTGGCGCATGACGAGTCCGCCGAGCGGCGGGCCTGGGAGCGGCGCGTGCGCACGGTTGCCGATGCCCTGACCGGCCTGCCGGGCGTGCGCGCCGAGGTCGTCGTCGACGGGCGCTACGGCCGGCCGCCGGTGCTGCCCTGCTGCCTGGTCCACTTCGACGAGGCGGCGCTCGGCACGACGCGGGAGGCCGTCCAACAGGCGCTGCTGCAGGGCGAGCCGGCCGTGGCGCTGGGCAGCTTCCCCGGCGGCCTGATCGTCAACCCGATCGGCATCGTTGACGGCGAGGAGACGGCCATCGCCCAGCGGCTGCGGCAGGTGCTGGGCTAGCCTGCCGCCAGCATCAGTGGTCGGCGATGCGCAGCCGGCTCAGTCCGGCCGCGGTCGCCAGGCCGACCACACCGCAGACGAGCCAGGGCAGCGCCGGTAGCACCCATGCGGCGGCCAGGTCAACCAGCACGCCGCCAGCGATGTTGCCCAACCCACCACCAAAGGCCATCGCCAGCGCGTTGACGCCGAAGTAGGAACCAAGCGCCTTCGGGTTCGCCAGCGCCGCCGTCACCGACTGCTGGCTCGGGCCGGCCAGCAGCCCGCCGAACGAGAAGATGGCGACGCAGACGAGCAGCCCTACCAGCGAGCCGGTCAGCGCGATCAGCGTCAGGCCGCCGGCCATCGTCACCAGGCCCAACACCAGGCTCGTTCGCGGGCTGAAGCGACGTTCGACCAGGCGCAGCACCGGCAACTGCAGGCAGACCATCATGCCGGCGTTGAGCGCGTAGATCCAGCCAACGACGTCAGCCGTGCCGGCCAGCGCCCGCCCGGCCAGCGGCACCGCGATTGTCAACTGCACCCACAGGAACCAGTAGCCCATCAGCAGACCGGTGTAGCGCATGAACGGCCGGTCGGCCAGCGCCTCGCGCACGCCCGCCGTCAGCCCCCGCCCCTCGGCCGCGATTGGCACCGGCGGCAACGCGACCAGCGTCACCAGGAAGGCGACGACGAAGCAGGCCGACGCTACCAGCGAAACGGCGGCGAAATCGACGCGCAAGAGCGCCGCGCCCAGCAGCGGCCCCAGCGTCATGCCCAACCCACCGACGACACCGCTAAGCGCGAAGAACCGGCGGCGCTCGGCAGGCGCGGTCAGTGCCGCGATGACGGCCTGTCGGGGTGACTCGAACAGCCCACCGCCGACGGCCGCCAGCACCGCCGTCGCCAGCAGCGCCGGCGCCGTGTCGGCCCAGGCCAGACCGGCGAACGAGATCGCCCGCACCAACAGTCCCGACCAGATCAGCCGGCGCGCGCCGAAGCGGTCAGCGAGCGCGCCCCCGATGACGGTCAGGCTCTGCTGCAACGCCTGCCGGACGGCCAGCACCAACCCGATCGTCGTCGCCGCCCAGCCCAAGTGATCGACGTAGTAGACGGCGAGCAGCGGGATGACCATAAAGAACCCGCCGAACATGAGGAACGTGTCCAGCAGGATGATCGTCAGGCCCCGTCGCCGCACCGCCACGCTCAAGACAGGCATCATCACGCAGCCCAGGGACGATGCGCCGTCACGCCGACCAGCGTAGCGACCGGCGGACGCATGCGCCCAATGGGCGACGCCTGTTCGATCGCCCGCCTCGCCACCCGGCCCGTCATGACGGCGCCCACGTCGCGCGCCAGATACGGGTCCATCCCCGGAAACGGCGGCGGCATCGCCCATCCTCCGCGCACAGGTCGTCTCGCACGGCCGAGTCTACCACGGCCGCCGGCTGGAAATGGTCCGGCGAGGCCGTGCGCTATACTCTGGGGGGCCATCCGCGAACCGGCCCGTCACCATGAGCGTGCCCGGAGAGGACAGCGTTGCCCGTGAAGATCGACACCCACCTGCACACCAGCTACTCCAAGGACTGCGCCGTCGCGCCGGAGACGGTCGTCGCCACCGCCATGCGGCGCGGTCTGGATGCCCTGATCGTCACCGACCACAACGAGGTCGCCGGCGCCTACGCCGTCAAGGCGATCGCGCCGTTCCCGGTCGTCATCGCCGAGGAGATCAAGACCAGCGAGGGCGAGATCATCGGCCTGTTCATCCAGGAGCGGATCGCGCGCGGGCTGCCGCCAGCGGTCACTGCCCGCCAGGTGCGCGACCAGGGTGGACTGGTGTGTGTGCCGCACCCGTTCGACCGGCTGCGCGGCAGCCGGCTGGCGGCGCCGGCGCTCGACGACCTCGTCGCCGCCGGGTTGGTCGACATCATCGAGGTCTTCAACAGCCGGACGACGCTGCCGGCCGACAACGCGCGCGCTCTCGCCTACGCCCGCCAGCACGACCTGCCGACCTGTGCCGGCAGCGATGCCCACTCCGTCATGGAGTACGGCATGGCCTGCACCGAGCTGGCGCCGTTCGACGGCCCGGGCCAGTACCTGGCCAACCTGCGCGCCGCGACGCTGCACACGCGGCCCAGCCCGTTCGTCGTCCACGTCCTGTCGAAGTGGGCCAAGTATGGCAAGAAGATCGGACTGATCCCGTGCCCGGCGGCGTAATCGACGCCGTCGCGCCAGGCTCGCCGGCCGCTGCGCTCGAGCTGCGACCCGGTGATGTCGTCCTCAGCGTCAACGGCCACGTCCTGCGCGACCTGATCGACTACGAATTCTACAGCGCGGCCGAGCGGGTCAGTCTGCACGTGCTGCGCGACGACATAGAGGTGACGTTCCTCGGCCGCTTCGGCGGCGCGGCGTTGGGCATCACCTTCACCGAGATCACCTTCGACGGCCCGATTCGCCGCTGCGCCAACGACTGCCCCTTCTGCTTCGTCAAGCAGGTGCCGCCAGGGCTGCGCCGCACACTCTACATCAAGGATGATGACTACCGCTACTCGTTCCTGTTCGGCAACTTCGTCACGCTCACCAACCTCAGCGACGATGACTGGCGGCGGATCGAGGAGCAGCGCCTCAGCCCACTGTACGTCTCCGTCCACGCGACCGACCCGGCCACGCGGGCGCGCATCCTGCGCCACTCGGCCGACATCCTGGCCAATCTGGAGCGGCTGCGGCGCATCGGCATCGAGGTGCATACCCAGGTCGTCACCGTGCCGGGCGTCAACGACGGCCGTGTGCTCGATCAGACGATCGCCGACCTGAGCGCGCTGCCGCACGTGCTGTCGATCGCGGCCGTGCCGGTCGGGCTGAACGCGCGCGGCATCGCCGTCGAGGCCCGACGGCAGGAGCGCCACCGCGGCACCTCCGACCTGAACCTGAGCATCCCCCTGCGCTCCTTCAGCCCGGAGCAGGCTGGCGCAGTCATCGATCAGGTCACCACCTGGCAACGTCGCTTCCGGCGCACGCGCGGCCGGACGTTCATCTACCTGGGCGACGAGTTCTACCTGCTGGCCGGTCGGCCCTTCCCCGGTCGCCGCCACTACGACGGGTTCCCGCAACTGGAGGACGGCATCGGCCTGACGCGGCTGCTGCTCGACGACGCCGCGCACCTGCGCCGCCGGTTGCCGCGCCTCGACCTGGCCGGCCGGTCGGCGACGCTGGCCTGCGGCGAGTTGATCGCGCCGGTGCTGACGCGGCTGACCGACGAGATCAACACGCTGGCCGGCAGTGACCTGCGGGTGATGCCCGTGCCGAACGACTTCTTTGGCCGTACGATCACTGTGTCCGGACTACTCACCGGCACGGACGTGGCCCGGGCGGTGACCGCCAGCGATGCCGGCGCCGGCCCGCTGTTCTTGCCGCAGTCGATGCTCAGCCAGCGCTACGGCAATTTCCTCGACGACATGACCCCCGACCAGCTTGCCGATCGCCTCGGCCGGCCGGTGCTGTTCGCACAGCGCCTCAGCAGCGTTGCCCGGCTGCTGACCGAGAACGCTGACCCCGAGACGACGCGTGCCCAGGAGGCGATCCTGGCCGGGCGGCACGCCAGCCGCAACGACAAGTAGCGGGCGGACTCGCTGGCGACACACAGCCGAAGCCCGCCAACCACCAGGCGATATACGAGGAGGCATCCATGCTGCGCGAGTTCACCGTCGACACCGGCGCGACCACGCTCAACGCCGTCGCACTGGGTGACGATGGCCCACCACTGGTGATGCTCCATGGTGTGACCGGCCGCTGGCAACACTGGCTGTCCGTGATGCCGGCCTTCGCGCCACGCTGGCGACTGTTCGCGCTCGATCACCGTGGCCACGGGCGCTCTGGCCGGGTGGCCGGCGGCTACCGCATCGTCGACTATGCCGCCGACGTGATCGCCTTCCTGCGCGCCGGCGTCGGGGAGCCGGCGGTCGTGATGGGCCACTCGCTGGGCGCGATCATCGGCATCGCCGTCGCCGCCGACGCGCCGGAGCTGGTGCGGGCGCTGGTGCTGGAAGACCCGCCGCTCGGCGCCTTCAGCGACCAGCGCTTTGACGAGCGGACCGAGCGCCCGCGCTTCCTGCGCCTGCGCGAGTTGGCCCGCTCCGGTGCGCCGGCGCGCGACCTGCTGCCGGCGCTGGCCGAGATCCAGCCGACCAGCGACCCGGCCGCGCTGCTGGCGCGGGCGACGGCGCTGACCCAGCTCGACCCCGACGTGCTGACGCTGATCCTCGAGGACCGGGCCAAGGAGGGCTACGACCTGGAGCGACGGCTGGCGCGCATCACCAGCCCAACGCTGCTGTTGCAGGGCGAGCCGGCGCTGGGCGGCGCGCTGGAGGACGAGCGCGCCGCGCGCGCGATGGCGCTGCTGCCCAACGGTTTGCACGTGCGCATGCCCGGCGTCGGCCATGGGCTGCACGCCGACGCACCGCTGGCCTTCTGCCGCATCGTGCATGATTTCCTGGAGTCGCTCTGACGTGGCCGCGACTCGCCCAGCCGGTCAGCGCCCCGACGCCACATCGCCGCCATCCGATGCGCTGGCCCTGCGCGTGGTGCGCGACGGCGTGCTGCTGCCGGTGCGCGTCACGCCACGGGCCAGTCAGTCGCGGCTGGACGGCGTGGTCGGCGGCGCTCTGCGCGTGCGGCTGACCGCGCCGCCGGTCGAGGGCGTCGCCAATGCCGCGCTGGTTGCGCTGCTGGCCGAGTATCTCGGCGTGCCGAAATCGGCCATCATCATCACCGCGGGCGCCGGCGCGCGTCAGAAGATGCTTCATGTCACCGGCGTCACCCTGACTGAGATCGCCGCGCGGCTGGGTCAGGTTGCTCGGTGACGGTCGCGCGCCCAGTGTAACCGAGAGCGACAGCCTGGGCCTAGCCGTTGGCCGCCGACGCATCGAGAAATGGCGCGACGGCGGCGACAAACTCGGCTGGCGCCTCGATCTGGCAAGTGTGACCGACGCCCGGCAGGCCCGCGTACCGTGCGCCGGGGATGGCCGCCACGAGTTGATGCGCGTGCTCGACAGAGATCATGGTATCGGCTTCGCCCCAGACCACGAGCGTCGGCATGGCCAACTGCTGGTATGGCGCCCGCGCCAGCCGCTCGTACTCGTCGTCGACCGCGCCGACCTGTGCCGCGTCGGCCCGCTCCATCTGCCAGCGCAGGTCATCGCGAAAGGTGGCGGGGACGCGCCTGGGGTCGGCAAAGATGCGGGTCATCGTCTGCTCGATGACCGCCTCGCGCTCGGCGGGCGCCGGCACCGTCATCGCGCCGCGCCGGGCGCGCCGGGCCGCCAGTTGCGCGTCCGTGAGTGGCCCGCCGCTCGCATTGACGAGGACCAGGCGACTGATGCGCTCAGGCGCGGCGAAGGCCAGCGACAGTGCCCAGAAGCCCCCGAACGACTGACCGACGACACCGAATCGCTCCAGGCCCAGCGCATCGGCGCAGGCCAGCAGGCTGGCCGTCAGGGTCGCGCGGTCGTAGCCGCCCGCGCTGCGGTCGGACTGGCCGCAGCCGAGCCGGTCGATCGCAATGCACCGCGCGTGGCGACCCAGCGCCGGCAGCACCGGCCGCCACTCCCGTGACGACGCCGTGCCGCCGTGGATGAAGATGACCGGCTCTCCGGCGCCGGTCGCCTCGGTGTAGAACCGTCCATAGGGCGTGGTCACAAACGACGCGGCGATGGACACGGTCAGCCTCCTGGTGATCAGCAGCGTTGCCCACGGCGATCGTCGATAGCGCCATGCGGATCGGGCGCCCTGGCGCCGGCCTCGTTTCCGGGCCTCCTGCCGGCGCATGATGCTGCGCCGGCCGGCGATTGTACCGCCAGGCGACGTGCCAGGGGGAGTGGGGACACGTCGCTCTGGACAAGTCCGGCAGGCAAAGAGGCGGCCATGCCACTCGTTTCGGCACCCGCGGTTCTGGCCGGTTAATAGCGCCGCAGGGTCGTGATCGCCGGCACGCGGTTGTACATCCAGATGGCCAGCGGGATGCCGATCAGGGTGACGCTGGCGGCCCAGGAGACGGCCAGCCAGGCCGCGGACAGCCACCAGCCGATCAGGATGAAATAGAGCGCCCGCAGCAGGAAGGGGTGCTGCGGGATACCCTGCTCGCGCAGCCCACCGGCGGCGGTGACGGTGTACTCGGTCGCTGGCTGGCGCAGGGTCGCCACGAGCGGCACCATGTTGATCATGATCAGGCCGAGCGGCATGGTGATGATCAGCACGACCAGCGTCCAGGCCAGCCCGATCCAGAGGGCCGACGCCCACCACCCGACGAGGACAAACCAGATCAGCGTCAGCAGGCAGCCCGGCTGGCGCTGCTGGACCGGTACGGTTGGCAATGTGCTCACGTGTCGTCACTCCCGGAACTGACGCCACCGTCCACGGTTGATCGGCGGCCGGGACCGCCCCGTTCCGCGCGGCGAACCCATCGGGATCTACGCAGCGCGGGACCATTGCGTGTGGTCCGCGCCAGGCTGGGGGGCGCGGCCGCTACGCAAGCTGGCGGCGCAGGCCGGCCAGGCCGGAGCTGGTCCGCAGCGCCGTCTCGCCGGCCAGGCAGAGCCGGCGGGCCTGGGCCGGCGTCAGACTGTAGACACTGCCGGCCTGGGCCAGCGTTAGGGGCCGGGTCGGCTCGACGGCCAGGCCATAGTAGAGCGCCACCATCTCCGCCTGGCGGCGGTCGCCCAACTGGTTCAGCAGCGCCCAGACGCCGGCCACGGCTACGTCGCGCTTCTCCGGACGGATCAGCGCCGGCGCCTCATCACCGACCTCGCAGACCCGCCGCAGCAACCGCTCGTAGCCGTCGCCCCAGCGCGAGGTGGACCGGCGGGCATGCGCATTCTCGGGCAACCGGTAGCGCAGCAGCCCCATCACGCCCAGCGCCAGCGGCCGGTGGTCGGGATGGATGAGCGTGATCGGCGGAGCATCCAGCGCGAGCCAGGTCATGGCGTCTCCATCCTCATCCTCAGCGCCCGTGTCGATGGCCTGCCGGCACAGGGCAGCCTGCGCACTGCCCAGACTATAACCGGCCCCTCCGCACGCGCCAAGACTAGCGAGGCGCGGCGCCCGACCACCGCCCGGCTGCCCATGATCTTGACGCCGGGAAGGGAACGCCTGGATGCCGGCGCGGGCCGGCATGACGAGTGGCGGTCGTCACCGCTGCCGCGGGCCGGGTTCAGGCGTTGCCCGGTTGCCGGCGCGCGGCAACTGTGCTGGAATGCCAGGGCGCTGGCCGCGCACGGGCCGAGTCGGCGCGACTGCCCCGCACACGGGAGGCCATGACGCACGATGCTGACTGCTGCCGAACCGATTGATTGGGCCGCCCGCTGGCACGCGCTGGTCGAGGGTCGCGAGGCGCAGGGCGCGGCGCTGCTCGGCGGCGCGCGACCGAACGCCGACTTCTGGGAGAAGCGCGCTGACCTGTTCGCCCGCTTCTCGGCGGCGCTGCCCGACGACGATGCCGTGTTGCTGCGCCTGCGCCGAGAGGTGCGACCCGGCGACACCGTGCTCGATGTTGGCGCGGGCGCGGGGCGCTACACCGTGCCGCTGGCCGGGCTGTCCCGGCAGGTCGTCGCCGTGGAGCCATCGCCAGGGATGCGCGCGCACCTGCGCCAGCGTCTGATCGAAGGCAACCTCGACGCTCGCGTCGAGGTCGTGGCCGCCGACTGGGCCGCCGCTGCCGTCGCGCCGGCCGATGTCGTCGTCTGCGTCCACGTTCACTACGCCATCGCCAATATCGTGCCGTTCCTGCGCAAGCTCGACGCGCATGCCCGGCGGCTGGTAGTGATGGTCAGCCGCGTCGGCCAGTTCCGCGGCCCGGCCGACCTGTGGCAGGAGGTCCACGGCGCGGCGCGCATTCCGGAGCCGTCGTTCATTGACCTGTACAACCTGCTGTACCAGCTCGGCATCGTCGCCGAGGTCCAATTGCTGACGTTCTCGGCACGCTGGGCCTATGCCGACCTGGATGAGGCCGTGGCCGAGAACCGCGACCGGCTGCTGGTCACGCCCCACTCGCTGGCCGACGCGCGCCTGCGCGCGGCGCTGGCGACGCGGTTGCAGCAGGGCGACGATGGCCTCTGGCACTGGCCGACACCACCGGTGCGCGCCGCCATCCTGACCTGGGCACCGACCACGGCCTGACACCCCCCACCCGCCCGGCGCCGGACGGCATGGCTTGTGATGGAAGTCACAGTTGTGGCCGGTGGGCCATGCGACGATACTGCCGCCGGGCGTGGCGACGCACCGGCACCCGTCCCGTGCGCCGTCACCAGCACTGGTATCGGTCGCTGGCCGTGGCGCGCAGCGGGTGTCACGCGCCGCCGAGGAGGGAGATCCGGATGCGGCACCTGATTCGACTGGCGCTCGTGGGGGGCGCACTGGCGCTGGTGGCGCCGCTGACCCTGCTCGGCGGCGCGCGCGCTAGCACCACGACGCAGATCGACCGCGGCCTCCAAGTCTACAAGGCGGCGCGTTGCGCCGAGTGCCACGGCCGCGAGATGGAGGGCGGCTGGGGGCCAGCGCTGGAAGCTTCGCCCTTCCAGAAGAAGTACCCCACCTTCGACGCGCTCTTCCACTTCGTGCGCGATCAGATGCCGTTCGAGCAGGGCGGCACACTGCCGCTGGAGGAGTATTACAACGTCACGCTAGCGATCCGTGCCCACAACGGCGAGCGGCCGGACGGCTTCGCCGAGCCGGGGATCCGGGAGCGCTGGACAGTCGCCGATCAGCCGGTCGCCAGCGGCGCAGTGCGCCGTAGTTTCACCTGGGGGCCGGCCGGCATCGCCGTCATGTGGGAGGACTACGCTGAGGCGCCAGGCGGCAGCCGGCTGGTGCAGTACTTCGACAAGGCGCGGCTGGAGATCACCAACCTGGATGCGCCGCGCACCAGCGTGGACCGGGTTAGCAGCGGGCTCCTGGCAAAGGAGTTGGTGACCGGCCGCGTCCAGACCGGGCGCGACCGCTACGAGGACCGCACGCCGGCTACGGTCGTGGTCGCGGGTGACGAGAACGACACGGCCGGCCCAACCTACGCCACCTTCGCGGCCCTGGTCGCGCCGGCCGCGCCGCGCACCGGCCCGGTGACGGCGACCATCGATCGGGCCGGCACGATCGGCCGCGACGATGCCCTGGGCGTCTACACCGAGGATGCCGACTTTGTGCCGGAGACCGGCCACACCATTCCCCGCGTCTTCTGGGACTACTTGCACAGCGCCGGCCTGCTCAGCCAGGGCGGCGCGCTGGTCGAAGGAGCGCTGTTCGACCCCTGGTACGGCGCCGTCGGCCTGCCGATCACCGACGCCTACTGGGCCAAGGTCAAGGTCGATGGCGAGGTCAAGGATGTGCTGATCCAGGTCTTTGAGCGGCGCGCGCTGACCTTCACCCCCCGCAACGACGCGGCCAACCAGGTCCAGATGGGCAACGTCGGCCGCCACTATCTGGCCTGGCGCTACCAGTCGCGCTGACGCCGCCACGACGCGACCCGATACTCTTCGTTCGACTGCCCCGGCGATGAAAGGCTGCAGGATGTCCACGGCACGCATGCGGTTCGCCCTTCTCACCGGCGCGGGTCTGCTGGTCGCCGGCCTGGCGCTCGTCGCTGGCGCCGAGCCGGCTGCCTGGCGCGGCGGCGCGGACCTGGCGCAAGCCCAACCAGCCGTCCAGCCGGCCATCGCCGACGCCGGCCGGCTGCCGTCACCGGCCGTCGCGCCGCCGGTCAACCGGTCCGAGCCGGCGACGGTGCAGGTCGAGTTGGAGACGGTCGAAGTTGCCGCGCAACTCGCCACCGGCCAGACCTACACCGCCTGGACCTTCAATGGCACCGTGCCCGGCCCGATGGTGCGCGTGCGGCAGGGCGACACGGTCGAGCTGGTGCTGAAGAACGCCGCCGACAGCACCGTCGCCCACAGTATCGACCTGCACGCCGTCACCGGCCCCGGCGGCGGCGCGGTCAAGACGCAGACCGCGCCCGGCGAGCAGACGAGCTTCCGCTTCCGGGCGCTGCGGCCGGGCGCGTACGTCTACCACTGCGCCACGCCGCTGGTGCCCCATCACATCGCCAACGGCATGTACGGCCTGATCGTCGTCGAGCCGCCGGAGGGCTACGCGCCGGTCGACCGCGAATTCTACGTGATGCAGGGTGAGTTCTACTTGACCGGCCAGCGCGGCCAGCCGGGTCACCACGGCTTCTCGATGGAGAAGATGCTGGCCGAGCAGCCCGATCTGGTCGTCTTCAACGGCAGCGTCGGCGCGCTGACCGGCGAGCGGGCGCTGCGCGCGCGCGTCGGCGAGCGGGTGCGCATCTTCTTCGGCGTCGGCGGTCCCAACCTCGGCGCCAGCTTCCACGTCATTGGCGAGATCATGGAGCGCGTCTACGTCCAGGGCGCGACACCGCCGGTCAACGACGTGCAGACTACGTTCGTGCCGCCGGGCGGCGCGACCATGGCCGAGTTCACCGTCGAGGTGCCGGGCAGCTACACGCTCGTCGACCACAGCCTCGGCCGGATGGTCAAGGGCGCGGTCGGCATCCTCCAGGTCGAGGGCGAGCCAAACCCGGACGTCTTCGAGTAACGCGGCCGGCGCCGATCACGGCTCCCAGGTCAGCAGGGTGACACTGTTCGGCGCCAGCGTCAGCGTCGCCGTCCAGGTATCGCCGGCGCGCGTGCCGGTCACCGGCGACACCTCCTCCAGCTCGCCGCCGAGCCGGCTGGTGGTGGCGTCGATCGTCCAGCGGCGCAGGGTCATCATCCCGGCCGGTGGCTGCGCCAGCGACAGCCGCGCCGCCTGCGCGCCCTCGTCATCGGCCGCCAGGCGCCAGACCAGCAGCGCCAGCCGGTCACCCGCGCGGGTGACGAGCATCCCCAGTCGGGGGTCGCTGCTCGTCGCCGGCAGCCGCCCATCGTGGAGCCGGTTCAGCGCCATCAGGGCGTGGTAGACCGGCTTCGGCTGGCCATCATAGGTCAGCGCGCCCCAGCGGCCCCAGGTCGACTGGCCCGGTGGCGGCTGGCCATCGACCGCTTCGAAGAACAGCGCCTGGTCGACACCAGCATCCGTCAGCGTGTGCACGACGGCGGCGGCGTAGGCCGCCATGACGTGCGTATCGCCGACGTAACCGGCGCGTGCGCCGAAGTCGCTGTGCAGGCTCCACTCCGTCACCATCAGCTCGGTATCGCGCAGACGGGGATACCGAGCCAGCTCGCGGCGCACCAGCGCCACCTGGTTGGCCAGCATCACCGGCCGAATGTGGTAGGTGTGCCAGGAGACAAAATCGAGGCGCGCCCGTGACACGGCAACATGCTCGATGAGCGCGCGCACCCAGTACTCGTGACCGGAGGTGGCCGGCCCACCGACGCGCGCGGTCGGGTCGGCAGCGACGACGGCGGCAGCGGTGACATCGTACAGGTGAGCGTAGTCCTGAAAGGAGCCGGACCAGAAGCCGCTCAGGTTCGGCTCGTTCCAGACCTCCCAGTAGCGCACGCCGAGTTGACGCTCGCCGTTGACGTGGTGCACAGTCGCCGCCACCAGCTCCCGCCAGGCGCGCAGGTCACTCGGCGGCGCATGCTCGGCGCCCGTCGGCGACAGCAGCGCTGGCGTCAGGCCGAGCGACAGGACCGGCTGGGCGCCGCTGGCCAGCACCGCGTCCAGCGCAGCGTCCAGCCGGCTGAAGTCATAGACCAGGCGCCCGCGCCCGTCGCGCTGCAACACATCGTAGTAGTCAAAGGCGTGGTCGAGGCGCACGTAGCGGGCGTCGAGCGCCCGCAGCCGGTCAGCCACCCGCGCCAGATAGGCCGGGTCGGGATGCTCGCCACCCTGGGCCAGCCCACGGTGCAGCCGCGGCCAGGCCGTCACCGGCCCGGCCAGGTCCGCCCGGAGCGTGACGACCGGTGGCAGCGCCTGCGCTGGCACGGCGCCCGCTCGCAGCGGTGGCGCGTCGGCCGCCGTCGTCAGTGCGAAGGCATCGAGACCGGCGATCGCCTCGCCGTCGGTGGCAACTTCCAGCTCCAGCGCGTGCCAGCCGGCCGGCAGCGACAGCGCCGCGAGCTGATACCAGCCGTACCGGTGTGGCGCCGGCAAGGTCGTGATGGCGGCCGGTGGTGTGGCGCGCGCGATTGGCGTCCAGGGTCCGGCATCCAGGCGCCAGCGCAGCGGCGAGGCTTCGTCGAGCGTCAGGAGGTGGGCCCAGAAGAGATAGCGGTCCGGCCGCGGCACGCGCACCTGGTAGCGCGCCCGGTAGCGGCCATTGTCGGCCGCTGGTTCGGCGCTGCGCACGTACAGCGCCTGGTCGCGGCTCAGACCGCCGGCATAGACGAAGGCGGTCGTGAAGGTGTGCGCCAGCGCCTCCTCGGCCTCCCACCACAGCCGCACCGGCTGCGCCAGCAGTTCCCGCCCCAGCAAGCCGAGCTGGACTGGCGGCCCGGCGCCGTCGGCATGGTCCTCAAAGCGCGCCCGCTCGAAGTACTGGACCGTGCGCTCGACGCCATCAAGTGGTCCGACCTCGCGCACCAGGCCAGTCAGCGGATAACCGAAGATGGCCACGCCGCCATGCTGCTCCCAGAAGTCGAGGAAGGCGCCGGCGACGGCCCGATCGGTCTCTGGAAAGTGTCGCGTGCGCTCACCCGGCAGGTACGTCGCCGCCGTCAGCGACCGGCCGCCGAGCGCGTGCCGGCCGAGCAGGCCGAAGTGGACGATCGCCGGCCCGTCGGCTGCCGCTGGCGGGCGCTCCAGCCGGGCGCGTTCGAACCATTGGACGGTGATGAGGGAGCCGTCCTCACCGGCGATCTCCAATCGCTCCTCGGTGATCGGCAGGCCGAGAATCGCTAGCCCCCCGCCGGCCTGCCAGGCGTCCAAGAAGTCACCACTGACGCGCCGGCCCGTCTCGGGGAAGACCTGACTGGCCAGCGGCGGCGGCTCTTGCGCCAGCACCGCCGCCGGGCCGGCGTCCGGTCGCGCCAGCGGCAGCCGCGCCGGCTCCGGGGCCAGCAGGCCGGCGATGACCAGCAGCAGCACCCACCCTATCCGCCACCGGCCACTCGCCATCGTCACACCCTGCTCCCCCCGCGGTCACCGCGCAGCCCGAGCCAGCCCCTCCTGGGCCGCCTGCCGCACATCATACGCGACAGATCGGGGGGCGGCTGCTGGGTGCTGGATACGCTGGTCGGCTGCGCCCTGTCCACTTCGGCGTGCGCTAGGATACCGGGTGGACGGGGTGGACGTGTGGGGGCAGACGATCAGCCCCTAGCTCCCGGCGGGCAGCCGGAACGGCTGCCGCCGGCCGTAGGTCAGGGTGCGCCACACCCACTCGGCCGGGCCGAAGCGGAAGCGGCGCAGCCACCAGACGCTGAGCGGCGCCTGGACGGCATAGATGCTGATCGTCAGCAGCAGGCCGGCCGCCGCCCCGACCTGTCCGAACAGACCCAGCCCGTAGCCATAGAAGATGAAGGTGCAGACGAGCGACTGCATGAGGTAATTGCTGAGCGACATGCGCCCCGCCGCCGCCAGCGGCATGAGCCGGCGCCGCCAGGCGCCCAGCCGCGCCAGCAGCGTCAGGCCGGCAGCATAGCCGAGCGCCAGCGCCGGCGTGCCGATCGCCCAGGTCGTGACGGCGATCGCCTCCAGCGGCGTCGGCTCGGTGCGGGAGGCGCCGTCACTGATGATGGCGTAGAGCAGGCTGAGCGGCAGCCCCAGGCCGAGACCCCAGGCGGCCACACGCCGGATCAGCGGCAGATGGCCGGCGATGTCCTGGGCAATGCCCTGGCGGCCGGCATACAAGCCCAACAGGAACATCGCCAGGATGCTGGGCATCGTGTAGAGCTGGTACGGCAGGAAGAACAGATACTCCCGCACGCGCTGGACGGTGATCTCGGCGAACGTGCCGGTCACGTAGACACGCTGCGCCGCGGCAGCGAGGGCGGCAAACTGGGCCTCACTGGCGGCGAACGAGGCGTCGATGGCGGCCGAATCGCCGGCCAGGCGGCCCAGCTCCAGCACGCTGGCGCCGACGATCGTCAGTAGTGGCAGCGCCAGCAGCAACACCCCGGCCCAGACCAGCAGCGCCCGCGGCGACTGCCGGCGGAACAGCAGCAGCACGAAGCCGAGCAGCGCGTAGGTCACCAGGATGTCGCCGTTCCAGATGAGCGTGGCGTGGATCAGGCCGATACCGAGCAGCACCAGCAGCCGGCGCGCGTAGAGCGGCACGAAGGCAACGCCGCGCGCCTCGGCGCGCGTCATCTGCAGCACCAGGCCCAGGCCAAAGAGGAACGAGAACAGCGAGTAGAACTTGCCCTCGGCCAGGAACCGGATCAAGAAAGCGGCGGCGCGATCGAGTGGGGTTGTGCTGATGGTCAGCCCGCCGATCAGCGCGAACAGCGGGTGACTGAAGTAGGCCATGTTGACGGCCAGAATGCCGAACAGCGCGAAGCCGCGCACGATGTCGACGGTGTCGATGCGTTCGGCGGCGGTGACCGGCGCCGCGATGGCGGTGGTCGGGGTGGTCGCCGCCGGCGGGCGCATCATCGCCTCGTCCATGGCCATCGCTCCTGTCTGGGCCGGCCGGGCGGCCGGCGCGGCCCGCCTATCACACCATCGGGCGCGCACGGTCGGCCGGTGACCGGCGCGCGGCCTGGACACGCCGCCCGAGCGCCACGCATCCGGCCCCGAGCAGGTAGGCGGCGACCGCCAGGACCGGTTGGAGCCAGAGGACAGCGGCGAACAGCGGCTCCCGCGCGGCCGTGGCCCGCCCGAGGCCGACCCAGATCGGCAGCAGGATGCCCAGGCTGAACAGCATGACGATGCTGCACCCGCCCCAGGTCACGTCTGGGTCGGTCGAGGCCGCCGTGACCGCCAGCCCGGCCAGCAGATAGGCGATGACCGTCACCAGCGCCAGCGCCAGCGCCGCGTCGTCGATGAGTGGCCGCCAGCGGTTGGTCGCGATGGGGTCGATGGAGATGAAGACCGCGCCGCAGGCGAGGAAGCCCGGCACGGCCATCGCCAGGACGAGCGCGAAGTCGCGCAACGGACTCCAGCGCGCCATGGTGGCTCCTCGGCGGGGCTGTCGCATGCGGCGCGACAGCCCGGCGGCGGTCACTGCCCCGATGGCTGGATCTGAATGGCGACGGCGGCGAGCGTGCCGTCGGCCGCGCGCGGGCCGGTGACGACGATACGGTCGCCGGCCTTCAAGTCGTTGGCGGCGGCCGCCGCTTGCCGCGTGATGCGGGTCTGCCCACCGAGCGTCACGGCGACGGCGCCGGCCTCCGTCGTGACCGTCAGCGTCGTCCCATCGACCTTGTCGATCGTCCCGGCGACCGGCCCCTGCCCAGCGCGCCCGCCCTGGCCGCCCTGACCACCCTGGCCACCCTGACCGCCGGCCCCGCCACCCGGCGCCCCGGTCGCACCACCAGAGCCGACTGGCCGGCCCTGGGTGAACTCGGCGCGGGCAGCCGCCACCTCGGCCCGTCCGGCCACCTGGCCCTGGGCGTAGGCCAACTGCCAGACGCCGACGGCCAGCACCACGGCCACCACGACCCCGCCCCCCGCGATCAGCGCCCGTCGCCGCATGCTCTCCTCACCTCCACCGGCACGCGCGGGCCGGCTGTCACACTCACTCGTAGCGCAAGGCGTCGATCGGGTTGAGGCGGGCCGCGCGCCGCGCCGGGTAGAAGCCGAAGAAGACGCCGATCGCCATCGCTACGCTCGCCGCCAGCAGGATCGACCAGGGCGCCACCGTCGTGCGCTGGCCGGCGGCGTTCACCGCCAGCGCCACGCCGACGCCGAGCAGGATGCCCAGCGCGCCGCCGACCAGGCTCAGCAGCACCGCCTCGATCAGGAACTGGCTCAGAATGTCGCGCTCGCGCGCGCCGATCGCCTTGCGAATACCGATCTCGCGCGTGCGCTCGGTGACCGACACCAGCATGATGTTCATGATGCCGATGCCGCCGACCAGCAGCGAGATGCCCGCCACCGCCCCCAGGAAGAGCGTGATCAGCGTCGTGATCTG
>JADLAZ010000243.1 GCA_020849725.1 Chloroflexota bacterium | reverse complement strand
TGCGTATTTCGGCGAACGTGACCGCGCATTTCGGCGCATCGTGACCACGATCACGGTTGATCGTGACCGTCGGTTTCGGCATCGTGACCGGGCGTTTCGGTGATCGTGACCGCCGGCCCGGGGTCGGTGCTGCGTAGTCCATGAGTGTACTGCGCTGGTGGTTGGGTCAGGTCATCGGATCCTCCTTTGCGCCGGCCTTGGCGGGCCGCGAGCCGCGGCGCGAGGGGCCATCGAGGCTAAAGCGATGAGCCTTGGGCAGGAGCCGGTCGAGGATGGCGTCGGCGACGGTGGCGTCGCCGATCCAGCCGTGCCAGTGCTCGACCGGAAGCTGGTGAGTGAGGACGGTGGCGCGCTGGCCGGCGCGATCGTCGACGATCTCCAGCAGATCGGCACGGGTCGTGGCGTCGATGGTGCCAGTGCCCCAGTCATCGAGGATGAGCACATCGGTGCGGGCGAGTTCGGCCAGCCACTTGCGCAAGGTGCCGCTGGCGCGCACGACGCGCAACTCCTCGGGCAGCCGCGGCACGCGCAGGTACAGAGCGCTGTGGCCGCGACGGCAGGCGTGCTGGCCCAGCGCACAGGCCAACCAAGTTTTTCCTACGCCGGTCGGCCCGCCGAGCACGACGGTGTCGCCGCGCTCGATCCAGCCCGACAGGGCCAGTGCGGTGAGGGTACGCCGGTCCAGCCCGCGGATGCCGGCGAAGTCGGCGTCCTCGATGCAGGCGCCCGGCACCTTCAGGCGTGCGCGTTGCAGCAGGCGCGCGCGCTTGCGGTCGCTGCGGGCGTTCATCTCGCGATCGACCAGCAGCGCCAGCCGCTCGTCGAAGGCCATGGTGAGCATCTCGGGTTGAGACTTCTGCTGCTGCAATCCTTCGGCGCAGCCGAACAGTTTGAGGGCGTTGAGGTTGGCCAGCGTGGCGTAGTCGAGCATGTCGGTGGTTCCGGTGGAGTTGAGAGTTGATGACGTCATCGCGGGGGCGATCACTGGTAGTGGCCGGGGCCGCGCAGGTTCGGATGCGCGGGGCTAGTCCAGCCCGGCTCGCTGGCGTCCAGGGCCAACTGGTCGCGGTTGTTGGCAAGGATGTCGCGCACGTGGCGGTACTTGAAGGCGCCCAGCACCAGCGCCCGCTCGCAGGCCGCCTCCAGCCGGGCGTTGCCGTAGCGCTTGGCCAGGCCGAGCAGCCCGAGGCAGGATCGATAGCCGTGCTCGGGGTGCTTGTTCTGGGCGAGGATGCGGTGGACGACCTCGCCGGTGGCCAGCCCCACGCGTTGACCCCAGGCGATGAGCCGCTGTGGGGTCCAGTCGCGGTGCGCCCGGTGCGCGGCGGGCATGTGTTCGTCGACGGTGGTGAAGCCGCCATGCCGGGCGCTGCGGGCGTGGCTGGCGATGCGCTGGCCGCGCAGCAGCAGCTCGATGCCGCGCGCAGTCAGCCTGGCCTCCAGCGTCTGGCCCACGAAGGCATGAGGGGCGCTGTAGCGATGGCCGTCGATCTCGACGTGGTAGTCGATGTGGACCTTGACGGTCTTGAAGCGGGCGATCTCGTAGCGGCTCGTGGGCAGCGGCATCAGCGCCGGCGCGTCGATCTGGGCGAAGGTGCTGGCGCGGCTGCCGGGCAGCTTCTGGAACGGCCGATCGTTCAGCGACGCCAGCAGCCCGGCGATCGCCGCGTCGACCTCGCCGACGGTGTCGAAGCGCCGATGGCGCAGGCGCATCAGGACCCATCGGGTGACGACCTGTACCGCAGACTCGGCCGTCGCTTTGTCCCTTGGAGCCCGCGGCCTGGCCGGGAGCACCGAGGTGCCATAGTGGCGGGCGAAGTCCAGCACCGTCTGGTTGGCCCGCGGCTCGTAGCGGTCGGCCTGGGCGATGACGGCGCTGGCGTTGTCGGGGACAATCAGTTGCGGCACGCCGCCGTAGAACTCGAGTGCGCGCACCATCGAGCCGATCCAGTCCTCGAGCTTCTGCGCCGGCGTCGCGCAGGCGAAGGTGTAGCTGGAGGCGCCCATCGCGGCCACAAACACCTGTGCGCGCTCGCCGCCGGTCAACGCCACGCTCGGGCCGGCGTAGTCGATGAACAGCTTCTCGCCGGCGCGCCGGTGCTGGCGCATTGAGCGCTTCAGACGCCCGGCAAACGCCTTGTAGTGCTCGCAGAACTGCGTGTAGCGCCAGGTGCGACCGTGCGGATGCCCGGCCACGTACTCCTGCCACAGCAGCATCAGCGTCATGCCCTTGCGGTCGAGCTCGCGGTGGATGCGGCCCCAGTCGGGTACCACCACCGGCTGCGCCTCGGTCGAGCGCGGCAGCAATCGGGCCGCCAGTTCTCGCTCGTCCCAGTGCTGCACCGTCTGCCAGTCCAGCCCCGCGGCGCCGGCCAGCGCCACGTACTTCGCCACCACGCCCTTGGAGACTTTCAGCGTCGCAGCGATCTCCTCGTGGGTCAGGCGCGCGGCCCACTTCAGTCGAATCACATCCTTGATCATGCGTAGAGCCATCCTCTTCCTGGGCACCGTCGCCTCCCGCGGGCAAAGCCGCCGAGGGTACGGGCCTGGGTTCAGTTCTCTACGCAGCACCGCCCGCCGGGCCGGGCGTCTCGGGCGCCGTCTCGGCGGTCACGATCGCCGAAATGCCGGTCACGATGCCGAAACGGCCGACTACGATCAGCCGAAATGCGCGGTCACGTTGGACCGAAACGCGCGGTCACGATGCCGAAATGGCCGGTCACGATGGGCCGAAATACGCA
>JADLAZ010000242.1 GCA_020849725.1 Chloroflexota bacterium | reverse complement strand
GCAGGTTAGCTACGCGTTACTCACCCGTCTGCCGCTCACCCGGCCGAAACCGGACGCGCTCGACTTGCATGCATTAGGCGCGCCGCCAGCGTTAGTCCTGAGCCAGGATCAAACTCTCCATCCAAACGACCCAGCCCTCACGGGCTTCGCGTTCACGAGAGTAGCCTCGCACTGGCCTGGCGCGGTCACCGCGCTCAAGCCACACCTCGCTGTCCTCGTTCTCTTCGTCCCTTGTCAAAGTGCCGACACCGAACACTGGGCCGCGTCTGACGACGGACCGCAGGTGGGTCGTTCTGCTCGCCGATCGACCGCGCCGAAGCGGGGCGACCGGCCGGTGAGCGAGTTGTTCAGTAGCGCATAGGGGATTCGAACCCCTGATCTCCGCCTTGAGAGGGCGGCGTCCTAGGCCACTAGACGAATGCGCCTCGTGGTCGCCGGCCACCGAAAGAGTATACCCACTGCCCGACCCGGCCGTCAAGGCATGGCGGGGTCGTTTTGCGTGGCGGCTGCCCGCCCGAAAAACGACCTGGCCGGGAAGGCTTACCTGCTATCGGCGGCGACGCACGGCTGGGCGCACACGCACCGGGACGTACACCGGCGCCGGCGCTGGCCGCACCACCTCTCCCAGCAATCGGGCCACCCGCGCGATCGCGTCGAGTATCGCCTGCATCCGTTCGCTCCTCGGCGCGTCTCGCGAGCCAGCCGTCCTCAGCGCCACCTCTCTCAATAGTACGACAGACGGACCCAATTGGTTCAGTCCTCAGCCCCCGTCGTCGCGTGCCTTCCGGGCGGCAGCGATGACGGCATCGGCGACGTGCGGCGGCACGGTCTGGTAGTGGTCGAAGGCCATGCGGAAGGTGCCGCGCCCCTGGGTGATGGCGCGCAGATCGGTGGCATAGCGCTGGATCTCGGCCAGCGGCACCATCGCCTCGATGGTGGTGATGCCGGTCTCGGCCGGGTTCATGCCCAGCACCTGACCGCGCTTGGTGTTGAGATCGCTCATGATATCGCCCATGTAGCTCTCGGGAATGTCGATCTCGACTTTCATCACCGGTTCCAGCAGCACCGGTCGGGCTTGGAGCGCGCCCTTCTTGACCGCCTGTGACGCAGCGATCTTGAAGGCGATCTCGGAGGAGTCGACGTCGTGGTAGGAGCCGTCGGTGAGGATGATCTTGATGTTCTGGAGCGGGTAGCCGGCCAGCGGCCCCTCATGCACCGCCTCCCGCACGCCCTTCTCGACGCCGGGGATGTACTGCCTGGGCACCGACCCGCCGAAGATTGTTTCGGCGAACTCGAAGTCCTTATCCGGCAGCGGCTCGAGGTCCAGAACGACGTGGCCGAACTGCCCGGCGCCGCCGGTCTGCTTCTTGTGGCGGTACTCAACGCGGCGGGCCGGGGCTGAGATCGTCTCGCGGTACGGGACCATCGGCAGATGGGCGTCGACATTGACACCGAACTTGCGCGCCATGCGCTCGCCGACGACCTGGATGTGCGACTCGCCCATGCCGGCGACGATCGTCTCGGCGGCATCCGAGCGGCGGCTGCGCAGGACGGGATCCTCGGTGAGCATCTTCGCCAGCGCCGGCCCGAGCTTGTCGAGATCGGTCTTGGAGCGCGGCACGATGGCGGCCTCGTAGACGGTGGTCGGAAACTCAATGCCCGGCAACACGAGCGGGTGGTCAGTGGCGGACAGCGTATCGCCGGTGAGGGTATCGGCCAGCTTGGTGACCATGCCGATATCGCCGGCCGGCACGGCGTCGATGGGCTGGAGTTCCTTGCCGCGCGCGGTCTGGAGCTGACCGACGCGCTCGTCTCGGCCGCGGCTGGCGTTGAGGACGTGGCTGTTGGAGGCGAGGGTGCCGGAAAAGACACGGATGTAGGTCTGGCGCCCGAACTGCGTCTCAAGGGTCTTGAAGACCAGCGCCGCCAGAGGGGCAGCCGGGTCGGCGATGAGCGTCTCCACCTTGCCGGTGGTGGGGTTGGTGGCTGTGATTGGCTGGGCCTGGGCCGGCGACGGGGCGAGCGCGATCAACGTGTCGAGCAGATGGGTCATGCCGGCGACGAGTGTGGCCGAGCCGCACAGCACCGGCACGAGCTGGCCGGCGCGAATGCCGGCGGCGAGCGCAGCGCTCAGCTCATCGTCGGCGATGGTCTCGCCCTCCAGGTACTTCTCGATCAGGGCGTCATCGGTTTCAGCCACCTTCTCGACCAGCAACTCGCGGTAGCGGTCGACCTCGGCCGCCAGGTCGGCGGGAACCTCGGCCTCCGTGCTGACCCCATCGCGGTTACCGCTGGCGAGGTAGGCCGTGCGCTGGAGAATATCGACGATGCCCTTGAAGCCAGTCTCCTTGCCGATGGGGACCTGCAGTGGCACGAGATTGGCGCCGAGGATGCGGCGGGCTGAGTCGAGCGCGGCGCCGAAGTCGGCGTTCTCGCGGTCCATCTTATTGATGTAGAGCAGGCGGGCGCAGCCGGCGCGTGTGCAGGCGGCCCAGGCTTGCTCGGTGCCGACCTCGACGCCGGCCGACGCGTCGAGCAGCACGACGGCGGCGTCGGCGATGCGCGCCGCCGAGACCATGTCGCCGACGAAGTCGGCGTAGCCGGGGGCGTCGATGATGTTGAGCTTGTGGTCGCGCCACTCGATGGGAGCGACGGCGACCGAGATGGAAACACGCCGACGGACCTCATCCGGGTCATAGTCGGAGGTGGTGTTGCCCTCCTCGACGCGGCCCAGGCGGGTGATGGCCTTGCTGGCGAAGAGCAGCGCCTCGGTCAGCGACGTCTTGCCCGAGGCGCCGTGGCCAAACAGGCCGATGTTCCGGATTCGCTCGGTTGCATACCGCTTCACAGACCAACCCTCCCGACGGTGTGCGCGCGACGCCCGTGGCGACGGTGCCCGGGCCGGCGCGGCGTGTCATGCGAGCGGGCGGGCCGGCGCATCGATGTTTCGCCCGCCAGCCGGCGCGCGCCATCCGGCTGTGCCGGCGCGTGCCTGCCCGCTCGTCACTGCTCGCCCGATTATAGGCGACGGCCGGCGTGGGCGGCAACGCGCGGCGCGGTGCCGCCCAGCGCCAGCGGTTACGGCCTGGCGAGGTCGAGCGCGACGGCGTCCGCCGGGTTGACCTTGGCATCGAGCACGCCGCGGCTCTTGAGCCAGTCGGCGTAGGCCTGCCAGCGCGCGGCCGTCTGCTGGCCGAAGTAGGCGGCGCCCTTCGTCCAGAGCGGCGCGAGCAGCGGCAGCCCCTGCTCCTCGACGGGCCGGTTCGTCTCCGGGTTGACCTTGACCAGGAGGTCGACGGCGGCCTTGTGGTCGGCGGCGGCATCGGCATAGCCTCGGGCAGTGGCGCGCAGGAAGCGGCGGGCAAGGTCTGCCTGCTGGGCGACCGTCTGGTCGGCGGCGACGATGACCAGTTCGTAGTAGGGCGGCACGCCGTAGTCCTCCACGCGCATGACATTGACCGGCTGACCTTGCAGCTCGGCCAGAATCGACTCGTGGACCCAGTAAGCGCCGATGACGGCGTCGACGCGCTTGCCGAGCAGGGCCGGCATCAGGTCGAAGCCGACGTTGATGACCTCGACCTTGGCCGGATCGGCGCCGTCGTGGGCCAGCATCGTCGCCAGCAGCGCATCATCAGACGGCAGGCCGGCGCTGCCGATCTTCTTGCCCTCCAGATGCTTGGGCCGGGTGATGTTCGAGGTCTTGAGACTCATGATGCTGTTGAGTGGGACCTGGACCATGGCGGCGATTGACGTGACCGGCACGCCCTCGCCGCGCGCGAGCAGCACATCGGTCTGATAGGAGATGCCGAAGGTGTCCTTGCCGGCGGCGACGAGCTTGAGGCCGTCCTCCGGGTTGGCCGGAACGTACAGCTCGACCTCCAGGCCCTCGGCGCGGTAGTAGCCGCGGTCGCGAGCGAGATAGAGACCGGTGTGGTTGGCCCACGGGTACCAATCGAGTGCCACCGAGACCTTGGTGGTGGTGGCGGGCGCGGTTGGCGCGGTTGGCGCGGCCGTCGCGGTCCTGGTCGGGACGGCCGTCGGCGCGGTAGTGGCCGGCACGGCCGTCGGTGCGCTAGTCGGCGCGCTGGTCGGCACAACGGTGGCCGCAGCGGTTGGGGCACTGGTCGGCGCGGCCGTGGGTGCGGTCGAAGCCGTCGTCGCCGGCGCTGGTGGGGAGGTGGCGGTCGGCGGGGCGACCTGGCCACAGGCCAGGAGCAGCAGGCTGGCGAGTACCAGCAGGATCGAGCGGGACGAGCGCATACAATCTCCTCTCTGAGACGATCAGGCAGCGGGACGCCGCCAGGGCAACAGGCGCCGCTCGACGGCCGCGGCCAGGCCGAACAAAACCAGGCCGAGCAGCGCGGTGATGACGACGGCGGCGAAGACGCGCGCCGTCTGGAGCGCGGCCGCCGAGCGGATCATGAAGTAGCCGAGGCCGGCGCTGGCGCCGACCCACTCGCCGATGACGGCGCCGATGACACTGACGGCGATGGCGATCTTGGCGCCGGACAGCAGGAATGGCAGCGCGGCCGGCAGGCGCACCAGGCGCACCGTCTGCCAGCGGGTCGCGCCGAAGCTGGTCAGCAGCCGCACCAGATCGGCATCGGTCGCGCGCAGGCCGTCGACGGTGTTGACGACGATCGGGAAGAAGCAAACCAGCACGACGATGACGATCTTCGGCGCCAGGCCATAGCCCAGCCAGATGATCAGCAGGGGTGCGATGGCCAGCGGATTGATGGCCTGGGTGGCGATGACGACCGGGTAGAGGGCGCGCTCCAGCGCTGGCGACAGCGCCATGGCCAGCGCCAGCAGCACGCCTAGCGTCAGGGCGACTGCAAAGCCGAGCAACGCCTCCAGCAGCGTCACTCCGGTATGCCAGACCACAAGCTCGCGAGCGGCGATCGTCGCAGAGACAATGGCGCTCGGCGGCGGCAGGAGCCAGGCGGGCGTATCGGTGGCGACGACCGCGATCTCCCACAGCACCAGCAGGGCGGCCAGCGCCAGGCCGCCCTGAAGGAGCGCGCGGCCGAGCCGCGGCGGTATGCCGGCGCGAGTCGACGGCGTGATGGGCCTGGCGGGCGTCATGAGGCGCCGCCCGCGACGGCAGGGGCATGCAGTGCGGCCAGCAGGGCGACCTTGTGAGCGACGAAGACTGGCGAAGTCACGACGTCATAGTGGCGTGGCCGCGCGAGCATCACCTCCAGCCGCAGCGCGACGCGGGCCGGCCGGGGCGTCAGGACATAGACCGTGTCGGCCAGAAAAAGCGCCTCCTCGACGTCGTGGGTAATGAACAGGACGGTCACGCCCAAATCGGACCAGACATCGAGCAGCCACGCCTGCATGGCGGCGCGGGTGAGGGCGTCGAGCGCGCCAAATGGCTCGTCGAGGAGCAACAGCGCCTTGCCGGCGAGCACGGTGCGCAGGAGCGCGGCACGCTGGCGCATGCCGCCGGAGAGGGCCGCCGGATAGGCATGCTCGAAGCCGGCCAGGCCGAAACGCTCCAAGAGGGCGCGGGCGCGGGCGTAGGCCGCTGGCCGCGGCGTGCCGGCGACATCGAGCGCCAGGACCGCGTTGTCGAGGAGGGTGCGCCAGGGGAGCAAGAGGTCCCGTTGCGGCATGTAGCCGACCAGGCCGGTGCGCCCGGCGATGTCGATGCCGTCGAGCAGGATGCGCCCGCTATCTGGCCGCTCCAGACCGGCAATAAGCGCAAAGAGCGTACTCTTGCCGCTGCCGGACGGCCCCACCAGTGCGACGAACGCGCCTGGTGGGACAGCCAGCGTCAGGTCGACCAGCACTGGCAGGCGGCGGCCGTCGGGCGTTGGATACGCCTTCGCCAGGCCATCGATGGTCAGGGCAAGCGGCATGGGTGGCCTCTCCGGCGCGCGACCGTCGCGTGCGCCGCGCCAGCGGGACGATGAACCCGAGGCCGGAAGCCACACGGCCACCGGCGCTCTGTCGGGGAGCGGGTGGCCGTACTGCGGTGCCCTGCTCGCTTCCCTTCGCCGGCATGATCCGGATCAGGTTCGAGGGGTCTGTGGCGGCTGGCCACACTCTCAGCGCTTGCGCGCTCCCCCAGCGATCTTCACTTTGCCCAGTATGCTACGCTGGCCGCTCCGAGCCGTCAAGGACCAGACGGGGATGCCACCAGGCCGGTGCGGTATGCGGCCCCGCCGGTGTTGACGTCGCGATAGCCGATCACGTATAGTACGGGTGGGTCTGGAGGCGTGGTGTAGTGGCCTAACATGCAGCCCTGTCAAGGCTGAGATCGCGGGTTCGAATCCCGTCGCTTCCGCGGAACATCACAGGCGGCGTCAAGGACGAAGAAGGGGGCCATCTCCGGTAGGATGATGGCCTCTTCGATTCGGTCGTCGGTGATCGTCACCTGCTGGACGAGTGAGGCGGCGATGGTATTGCGGTCCTCTGGGCCGGCCGCCTGCCACGCCGGGCCGATGTCGTGCAGGTAGGCGGCCGTTTCAGCCAGCCAGGCGGCCCGCTCGCTGGCCGGGCGCAACGTCGCTAGCTCTTGCTCAATCTCCTGGCGCCGGCTGCGGTAGGCGGCCACGTCCAGGTCGCCCCACTCGTACAGGCTGGCCAGCCGCTCCAGCCGCGCGGTCAGCTTGCGCCGGCGCCAATCGTCGAGGTCATCGCCGGTGTCGGCCTGATGGAAGAGCGTGTCCACCTGCTCCTGGTAGTCGGCTGGCACGCGGAAGATGGTCAGGAAGGCGGGAAGTTAGTCATCGGTGGTGGCGAGTGAACCCCTCCCGGTCCCTTGGACACCGCCAACTAGGTAATCATGCCGTCTGAGCCTGCGGCGCGGTGAGATCGGTCCGCACCTGGGCGGTCCAGGTCATCGTCAGGTCGGTCTCCCTCATGACATTCGGCTGCTCGGTGATGATCGTGCCGTCGTGGGCGCGCGGTCCGTGCGGCGGCCGACGCGTTGCGGCGCCTGGAGGCTGGCAAGGCGTCGCAACGCGTCGGCCGCCGTTTGGAGGTCCGCATGTCCTGGGCCCGCAACCAGGCCCAGACCTTCCGGGGGCCCTCGCCGTGGAAGTCGGCCGCCGCCAGCACGGCGCGGATGCGCTCGGTCATCTCGGTGTCGATCATCCCGGCGCGCGGCCCACGTATCTGGGGTGCGGGTCGCTGGTCGGGTGGAAAGGCAGCGCGCGCGCTGCCAGCAGCCCGTCGAGCGGGCGACGCGCCAGGCGCGACACACTCGGGCCAGGCCGTAGCGCGTGCCGGCGGAGGTCGAGGTGGCCCGGCGCATCGCCTCGACCTCTAAACCGAAGCCCAGACGGGATGCCCAGGCCACCGTAGGGGCGATTCGCGAACCGCCCCTACGCTACGCAATACGAAGATGCTATTCCCATGCGCGCTTCGGTATAGGCGGGTGATCTTCCCCTGCAGCAGCTCGTTGGCCATCGTCAGCTCGCTGATCTTGGCCTGGAGCCGCCCGGTTCCTTCGGTCGCGGGCGCGGGGTGTCGGCGCTTGAGGGCCGCCGCGCCGCTGGAGAGGAGCTGGTTGCACCAAGCCGCCAGGGTCGCGGCCGTCACGCCGACGTCGCGACTGACGGTCTCGAGCGGCTCGCCGCGGACGAGCCGCAGGACGAGCTCCTGCTTGTGGCGGGTGGTGAACCGCCCCCGCTCCGCGCCGTCTCCGCTGGTCGGCTGCCGGTCATTCCCCTTGCCCGTCTCCACACCGCCTCGAGGCCATCATGCCCTCACTCGGTGTCCAGTCAACCCGTGGAGCGCAGGAAGGCCAACCACTTTGGACGTCGATCAGTTCCCGCGTTATCGCCAGAATACTCAGCTATGAAAATGGGAACGCGTGCATCGGATCTTTGACAGCTTCTCGGCTGAGCCATAGGATGCGGCCACGTCGGCAGCTTTGGTACACAGTACGAGGTCGGGTTCGGACGTCACTGTTGGGTCGAGCTGACCCTGCTGAACGGCCGGCCGGACTGCGGAGATGGTATTCGGCAATGGGGCTACGGCTGGTCGCCGGCCATCGCCACCGGTCACGATGCGCCCCGCGCCATCTGACGGTCACCGCGCTACATGGGCGGATTCCTGAAGCGGTAGGTGTGCTATGAGTCTGGGATACCTGCTTGGGCGGGTCGGCACTCTGCTCGTCATCATCTGGCTCGCTGTCAGCATCAACTTCGTTCTGCCACGCCTGACGCCTGGCGACCCGATCGAAGAGCGCTTCACTCAAATGGCCCAGTCCTCAGGAGGACAGGGCGATATTACGGCGATGGTCGAAGCGTATCGTGAGAAATTTGGCCTGGATCAGCCGCTCTGGAAGCAGTACCTCAACTACTGGGGAGCACTTTTTCGCCTTGATTTGGGCTATTCACTCCAATACTTCCCTGAGCGTGTCTCCAGCCGCATCATCAGTGCGCTGCCGTGGACGATCGGGCTACTCGGCGCCAGTGTTGTCATCAGCTTTGTCATTGGATCGCTGCTTGGTAGCTTCATGGCCTGGAGAAGCTCATCGAGACCGCTAAGATTCATCGTACCGGTCGCAATGGTGCTATCCGCGATTCCATACTATCTGCTTGGAATCGTGTTGATATATCTATTGGCGATCAGATGGCGATTGCTGCCGCCCGGAGGAGGATTTTCATTCACTGGCGTGCTGACATTCAGTTTTGGAACGGCACTGGACATCGTCTCACACGCGATCTTGCCAGCGTTGGCGATCGTGCTGGCGAGCATGGGCTCATGGGCGCTCGGAATGCGCGGGATGATGATCACCGTTCTTGGTGAAGACTACATCACAATGGCAACGGCCAAGGGACTGAAAGAACGCACCGTGTTCTTGAATTACGGCATTCGGACCTGCATGCTCCCGCAGTTCACCCACCTGGCGCTAGCGCTCGGCCACATCGTGTCGGGGGCAATCCTGGTCGAGGTGATCTTTTCCTATCCGGGGGTTGGTCTCAAGCTGTTCGAGGCCATTCGATCGAAAGACTACATGGTCATTCAGGGCATCGTGCTCGTTCTCTCCGTTTCATTGAGCGCAGCACTGTTCATTATGGACCTGCTGTACCCGCTTGTTGACCCACGAATCGCCTATCGCCAGAAGTAGGCAGACGCCTCGCCGGACAGGAAGGACGAGCATGGTCTCGCGGAATGCGGTGGGTGTGTCAGCGACGAAACCGACCGACAGCGTGTCACGCCAGTGGCGAGACGGCTTCCTGCGCGCGTATCCAACGTTGAGTGCGGGGATAGTGATCATTGCGCTGATCGCGGTCTTTTCGGTGTTTGGACCGCTCCTGGTCGATCAGCGCCTCGCCCGTGTCGGCGCGCTGCGACCGAGCATGCCTCCCACGAGCGAGCGAATTCTCGGCACCGACGCGCAAGGGCGCGATGTCTTCGTCACCCTCGTGCTGGCGACACCGGAGACGCTCAAGATCGCGCTCATTGCCGGAATCATCGGTCTGAGCGTTGGGACACTGCTCGGACTGTGCGCCGGCTATTTTGGTGGCGTTGTGGACGCCGTAGTGCGGATCGCGACCGATACATTGATCACGATTCCGGGCGTACTCGTGCTCGTCCTCATCGCTGCCAATCTGCGCACGATCAGCGTTGCGTTAATGGGGTTGATCGTCGCATCGCTGGCCTGGATGTATCCGGCCCGGGCGATCCGCTCGCAGACACTCTCGCTGCGCGAGCGCGCCTACATTCAGGTTGCCCGGCTCAGCGGCGCGTCAGGCATCGAGGTCGTGATCAAGGAGATCATGCCGAACCTCTTGCCCTACATCCTGGCGAGTTTTGTCGGAGCGGTTTCCGGCGCCGCGCTGGCGACGGTTGGCCTTGAAGTGCTTGGCCTCGGGCCTCAGAACGCGATAACCCTCGGGCTGATGATCTACTGGGCACAATTCTACGGAGCCGTGCTGCGTGGAATGTGGTGGTGGTGGGGGCCGCCGCTCGTCATGATTGTCTTGCTGTTTGTCGGGTTGCTCCTGATCTCTGTTGGCCTGGATGCCCTGATCGACCGGAGGTTGCGCAGCAGGGTTTGATCGGCGCCTGTGTTCGAGGGTGCCCCGCGGGTCTCTTCGGCGACGCGCCGAGGATAGCGTCTCGGCAGGTGGCCACGTCAGTTGCACGTAGGAGATGGTGACATGTCGCAGCCATGGTCCAGACGGCGATTTCTCTTCGGTACGCTCGGCCTCGGTTCGATGGCGGCAGTGCCGCTGTTGGCGGCGTGCCAGGGAGCGCCCGCGCCGGCGCCAACGGCCGCGCCGACAGCGAAGCCGGCCGCGCCAGCGCCAACGACCGCGGCCGCGGCCAACCCGGCCGCGCCGGCGCCAACGACCGCGGCCGCGCCCAAGCCGGCCGCGCCGGCAACTACCCCCCGCCAGGTCGCTCGCAACCGAACGCTGGTGAGCACCGGCTGGGACCTCGGCAGTTCGAACCAGATTCCGACGCCGACGAACTTCAATCCGTACGCCGGGGTTGGGTTCAACACGCATCAGCGCAATGCGTTGCACTACACAATCAACGAGATGCTCTTCTACACCAATTACAACGACGGCAAGATCATCCCCTGGCTGGGCGAGAGCTGGAAGATGAACTCGACCTTCACCGAGGTGACGGTCACGCTGCGCAAGGGCGTCAAGTGGGCTGACGGCCAGCCGTTCACCGCCAAGGACGTCGTCTTCACGCTCGACGCCGTCAAAGCGGCGGCCCCGGACTTGATCATGTCGACCCAGGTCAAGGAATGGGTCAAGGAGGCAGTTGCCTCGGATGATCTGACCGTCAAGATCACATTGAACAAGAGCGGTCCACGCTGGGCGGGCGACTACCTCGCCTCCGGACAGGCCGCGCGCATCGTCTGGCTGCCCGAGCACGTTTTCAAGGGGCAGAACCTCAAGACATTCGAGTTCTACGACCCGGCCAAGAACTGGCCGTTTGGAACTGGCCCATACATGCTCGCGCACACGGATACAAACTCGATCATGTTTGATCGACGCGATAGTTGGTGGGCAAAGGATGTTGGCCTGGCGCCGAGTCTGCCGGCGGTGGAGCGCGTCATCGTCAAGCCGGCTACGGCGGAAGCCATGCCACAGCTCTACGTCAGCAACGACCTGGATGTCGGCGGTGCGCTGACGAAGGGCAATTTCGAGGCGGCGCGCGCGCAGAATCCCAAACTGGCGACCTGGGCGGACAAGGGGCCAGTCTGGGGTGGGCCAGATGGATGTGTCTATCGCGTCGCGTTCAACGTGATGAAGCCGCCATTTGATGACCCCGAGATTCGCTGGGCGATCAACTACGCCATTGACCGCGAACAACTCGTCAACCTCGCCTACGAGGGCGGGACGTCCGTGGCAGTCGCGCCATTCTCGTCGTACGGTGTCCAGAAATACGTCGCGTTCTTCAAAGACATCGTGAACAAGTACAACCCACAGATGCATGACCTGAAGAAGACTGAGGAGATCCTGACCCGCAAGGGCTACAAGCGGAATGCGAATGGCAAGTGGATGAAGCCTGACGGCTCGGTGTGGCAACTCACGCTGATGGTCGGCGTGAGCGACCCGCAAGCTCCGGTGATCACCGAGCAATTGCAGGCGGCCGGGTTCGACGCGGTCTGGAAGCAGGTCGCTGGCAACGAGCGGACGATCGGTGACTTCGAGCTGACGCGCGACCAAACCTGCGGCAGCATCGACGACCCATGGCAGACGCTTCGCTATTTCCACAGCAAGTACGCGCTGCCGCTCGGTCAGCCGACCCCGGAAGTCAGGGCGATCACGCGCTACAAGAACCCCGAGCTCGATGCACTGCTCGACAAGATGGAGGCGATGCAGCCGTCGCCCGACGACCCGGCCTATGTCGAACTCACGAAGAAGGCCACGGATATCCTGTTGCGCGACATGCCGTCAGTCTACACGGCCGAGGAGCGCCACGTCGTGATGTTCAACACGACTTATTGGACCGGCTGGCCGTCGGCGGCAACCCCCTATGTGGCCCCGTATATCCCATGGGAAGGATTTGCCCTGGTAATCCACCGGTTGAAGCCGACCTCGTAGTCAAGCGGCGGGCATCGGTGCGAGTCGCTCCCGACGCCCGCCGCTCCGTGCTTGCTCGGCAGCGCGTGGTGCCGACTGGCGATGTCGCGTGGGGGTTCGGATGAAGATCGAAACGGTCGAGGGCCTGCTGGCGCATACCTATCTGCTGGTGCGCATCCGCACGGATAGCGGCCTCACCGGGTGGGGCCAGAGCGCCTACTTCAGCTTTCCCGAGGCGGTCCAGCAGGTCGTCGAGCGGTACCGCGAGCGCCTGATCGGCCAGGACCCACTCCAGATCGAGCGCCTCTGGTACGCGCTCTGGAGCGCGTCGCCGTTCCGCGGCGCCGATCAGATGGGCGCGCTCAGCGCCGTTGACATGGCGCTGTGGGACATCGCCGGCCGGCACTTCCAGGTGCCGGCCTACCAACTGCTCGGCGGTCGGCAGCGCGACCGGGTGCGGCTGCACTACCTGATGGCCGGCTCGTCGAACCAGGAGATCGACACCCTCGTCGAGCGCGCCCGGTTTGCGCTCAATGAGGGCTTTACCGCGATCAAGCTCGACCCGCTGCCACCGCGCCATCAGACGCTCAGCCAGTCGAAGATCATTGAGGAGACCGTGCGGCGGTTAGCGGCGGTGCGCGAGACGGTTGGCTGGGAGATCGACATCGGCGTCGAGGTCCACCGCAAGCTGACCCCGGGCGACGCGATCGCGCTGGCGCGTTTCCTCGAACCGTTCCGGCCGCTGTTCTATGAAGACCCGATCCCGCCGCTCAGCATGCGGGCGCACGCGGAAGTGGCCAGCAAGGTGACCCTCCCGCTCGCCTTTGGCGAGCGCCACCACACCATCCACGAGTTCGCCGACCTGTTGACGCAGAACAGCGTCCACTACGTCCGGCCGGACGTCGGGCTGTCCGGTGGCTTGACCCACTGCAAGAAGATCGCCGCGCTGGCCGAGTCGTTCCATGCCGGCGTCATCACCCACAACTTCATCAGCCCGCTCCTGACGGCCGCCTCGATCCAGCTCGACGCTGCGATCCCCAACTGCACGCTGCAGGAGTACTGCCTGTGGGATGAGGAAGAGCCGGCCTGCCACCTCCTCTCCACGCCGGTGCGGCGCGACGGTGGCTACGTCATCGTGTCGGAGGCGCCCGGGCTGGGTGTGGAGGTGGACGAGACGTTCCTCACCCGGTATCCGTTCCGGGCGAGGCCGGCGTCGTAGCGGTCGACGCCGTGACGGCTGCGGCGGCGGTGGTTGACGAATCGGGATCGGTCACGCGGTCGCTGCCTGGTAGGTCGAGCCTCGGTCCAGACTGATTCCGGAGGAGGTGAACCGATGATCGCCGATCTGACCGGCCGCACCGCACTCGTGACGGGTGGCGGGCAAGGCGTCGGGCGGGCGATTGCGCTCGTGCTGGCCGAGCAAGGGGCGGATGTCGCCATTGGCGACGTCCTGCTCGACCACGCCGAGCGCGTGGTGGCCGAGATCGAGGAGGCTGGCCGCCGGGCCATGGCGCTCCGGCTCGACGTGCGCTCCCGCGCCGCCGCGAACGAAGCAGTCGCGACGGTGGTGGCGCGCTGGGGCGCGCTGGATATCCTCGTCAACAACGCGGGCGTCGCCCATGGGCCAGCCAGCCCCGACGGCGCCGTCGACCGCGACGCGGATTGGGACTTCGTCTTCGATGTCAACTTGCGCGGCATCGTGCACTGTTGTGACGCGGCCATGCCGCACATGGCCGAGCGGCGCTACGGCAAGATCATCAATATCAGCTCGACGGCGGGCAAGCCGGGTGACGCGCCAGCGAGCGCGACCGATGACGCTGGCGCGGCGCGGCCGCCGCTGGGTGGCTCGGCCTACGCGCTGAGCAAGGCGGCCGTGATCCGCCACACGCAGCTGCTGGCGGGGTCGGCCGCCCGCTTCAACATCAACGTCAACTGTGTCTGCCCATCGCGCATGACGACACCGATGGGGCTGGCGATCGCGGCGCGCGCGCTGCGTGGACGGCCGGATGTGACCGAGGCGGAGGTCGCGACGGCGCGGCGCCAGGCGGCGATCCAGGTGAACCGCTTCGGCCGGGAGCTCGAGCCGGTCGATGTCGCCAAGATGGTCGCCTTCCTCGCCTCCGATGATGCGCGCAATATCACCGGGCAAAGCATCAACGTCGACGGCGGGTTCAAGATGGGGTAGGGGGCGTTCCGAATGACGCCAGCTCGTCGTGTCAAAGTCCTCCTTGTCTGCAATCGCGAGATCCACGACTGGCACCTCACCAGCGACAATCGGGCGCGCCTGGAGACGTTCATCGACCTGGAGTGGCTCGAGGCGTCGGTGACCGGCTTCGACTGGGTCAGCGTGCCCGATGCGCCCGAGGTGACGGCGCAGATCGTCGCGCGCGCCGGCGACGTTGACGCCATGCTCGTCTGCCATGGCGCGCCGCGGATCGGCGTCGCGGTCATGGAAGCCGCGCCGCGGCTCACCTTCATTGGTGAGCTGACCGGCGACCGCTTCGCGGCGCGCATCGACGTCGAGGCGGCGGTGGCGCGCGGCATCCGCGTCGTCGACACCACCAATGGCTCGTCGTACCCGGTCGCGGAGTGGGCGCTCGGCCTGATGCTCATCGCGCTGCGCAACGCCGGCGAGCAGTTCCGCCACCTCATCGGCGACGCCGAGTACCGGCGCCCGCGCTCCGACCTTGGCTTCATTCGTGGCGAGTTGACCGGGAAGCGCGTCGGCTTGATCGGCTGCGGCATCATCGGGCGGCGCCTCCTGGAGCTGCTGCAGCCATTCCGCTGCGAGGTCCGCGTCTACGACCCGTACCTCGCGAAGGAGATCGCCGACGCCTACGGGTTCCTGCTGACGAGCCTTGACCATGTGCTGGCGCAATCCGACGTGGTCGTCTCACTCGTGCCGTTGACGCCGCGGACGCAGGGCATGATCGGTCGGCGCGAGCTGGAGCTGCTGCCGCCGGGCGCGGCGCTCGTCAACGTGTCGCGAGGGAAGGTCATCGACTCGGAGGCGCTGGTCGAGCGCCTGCGACGAAGCGACATAACGGCGGCGCTCGACGTGTTCGATCCCGAGCCGATCCCGGTCGGGCACCCGATTCGTGATCTGCCGAATGTCTTCCTGACGCCGCACATCGCGGGCGTGTCGCTGGCGAACGGTCCGCGCTGCTTCCGCCTGATGCTCGACGAGTTGGACCGGCACGTCAGCGGCCACGAGACGCTGTACGACATCACGCCACGGGTGCTGGCCAATCGACGGGGTGAGCCGTGGCTCACGCGCAACGGCTAGGATTCGCCTTTCCTCCCGTTCCTCCTTCGCCTCCTGGCCCTCCTGCCCTGCTGCGTTATACTGCTCCGGGCACACGGACTCAGGAGGCGCCATGCGCGAGTTGCTCCGTCGTCATCAGCCAACGGTCCTGGGGGAGGCGAATCAGGCTGGGCGCGAGGTGCCCGACAACCTGTGGGTCAAGTGTCCGCAGTGCAAGGACCTGATCTACGTTAAGGAGTTCGAGCGCAACGCGCGCGTCTGCCAGAAGTGCCGCTACCACGCGCGGCTGAGCGCCCGTGATCGTATCGCCTTGTTGGCCGATGGCGGCGCCTTCGTCGAGCACGACGCCGATCTGTGGCCGGACGACCCACTGGGGTTTGTTGGTGGCAGTGAGTCGTACCGCGACAAGCTGGTGCAAACCCAGGCCCGCACTGGCCTGGCCGACGCCCTGGTCTGCGGCGCGCTGACGATCGGCGACCAGCCGGCCGAGGTGGCGGTGGCCGACTTCGCCTTTCTGGGCGCGAGCATGGGGTCGGTCTTCGGCGAGAAGTTGGTGCGCGCCAGCGATCGCGCCCTGGCACGCGGCGTGCCGCTGCTGACGGTGTCGGCCTCCGGTGGTGCGCGCATGCACGAGGGTACGCTGGCGCTCATGCAGATGGCCAAGACCTCGGCGGCGCTGGCCGAGCTGGCCGCGGTGCGCCTGCCGCACATCGCACTGCTGACCGATCCGTGCTTCGGCGGTGTCACCGCCAGCTACGCTATGCAGGCCGACGTGATTCTGGCTGAACCCGGCGCCATGATCGGCTTCGCCGGGCCGCGCGTCATCGAGCAGACGATCCGCCAGAAGCTGCCCGAGGGGTTCCAGACGGCCGAGTTCCTGCTGCAGCACGGCATGCTGGATGCGATCGTCCCGCGCCGCGAGTTGCCCGGCTATCTGACCACCCTGCTGAGCCTCTACCGCGGAGAAGCGCCACATGACGCCATCGCCTGAGCCGAGCGCCGCCGACGCCTGGGAGCGAGTGCACCTGGCGCGGCAACCATGCCGGCCGCACCTGCTCGACTACCTGCGCGCCTGGTGCCCGACCCATGTCGAGTTGCACGGCGATCGCGCCTTCGGCGATGACCCGGCGCTGATCGGCGCGCTGGCGCGGCTGGATGGGCAAACGGTGCTGGTGCTGGGGCATCAGAAGGGTAACGATACGCGTGAGAACCTGCGCCGCAACTTTGCCATGCCGAAGCCGGAGGGCTACCGCAAGGCGGCCCGGCTCATGCGCCACGCCGAGAAGTTTGGCTTCCCGGTCGTCAGCCTGATCGACACGCCGGGCGCCGAGCCGGGTCTGCACTCGGAGGAGCGTGGCCAGGCGACCGCTATCGCCGAGGCGATTCAGACGATGGTGCAGCTGCGCGTGCCGACGGTGGCCGTCGTCATCGGCGAGGGCGGCAGCGGCGGCGCGCTGGCGATCGGCGTGGCCGACCGCGTGCTGATGCTGGAGAACGCCATCTACGCCGTCGCTAGCCCGGAGGCAGCGGCGGCCATCCTGTGGAACGACGCTGCCCAGGCGCCGGCGGCGGCGGCGATGATGCGGATCACCGCGCCGGAGCTGGCCACCTTCGGCATCGTTGATGGCGTGGTGCCGGAGCCGCTGGGCGGCGCGCATCTCGACCCGGCGACGACCATCGCCACGCTGCGCGCGGCCGTCGGCGAGGCGCTCGGTGCGCTGCGCGCCGAGCAGGCGGCCGGCGTCGATGGGCTGCTGCGCCGGCGCTTTGCCCGCTACCGCCGCCTGGGCGTCTGGCAGGAGCGGCAGGCGGCGGCGCTGGAGCCGGCGCTGGCTGGGCGTCAGTAGCCAGCCGTCGGTTGCCACTGGTCCACCGGCGACTACGGCAGGTAACCCGCCCGGCGGGCGGCGTCGATGCCGAGGTGGCCGAGCAGCACCTGCGCCGGCGCCGGCGGGTCCGGATGCAGTTCGAAGCGGGCGCGCTGGAAGTGCTGCGTCAGCCAGCCGTTCTCCAGCGCCGGCTCGGAGATCGGATAGCCGAAGAGCGCCAGCCCGCCGTGGTCATCCCAGTAGGTCAGGAACTCGTTGCTCAGCGAGTGCTGAGTTTCGGGGAAGAAGCGGCGCGTGGCGGTCTCGACGCCGGCGGGTGTGGACGGGAACGCGCGCCCGGCCGTCAGCAGCCGGTCCAGCAGCCCCAGTTCGACCTCGTATTCGGTGGCCTTGTGCTCCGGGTGATACTCGAAGCGGGCGCGCTCGAAGTACTGGACGGTGTAGGTGCGGCCGTCGGCGACATTCAGCTCGCGGAACTCCTCGGAGATGGGATAGCCGAAGATCGGAATCCCGCCCCGCTCCTCCCAGTAGGTGCGAAAGCCGCCGCTGAGCGTGTGCCGCGTGTCGGCGAAGAACAGGCGCTCGTCGGTGCTGGGGCGCGGCGTCAGCGGTTGGAAGCAGGCCCGCGCTGGTGGCTCGATGATCGTCGCGGCCGCCGTCGCCACGCGCGCCGAGCGATCGCCGGCGACCGTCAGTCGATAGGGACCGGCGGGGGCATTGCAGTCGAGATCGAGGCTGGCCGTGACACGGCCGGTGGCATCGGTCGTCAGATCGCGGCGGAAGAGATAGTGGCCATCGACCAGCGGCGCCCAGACGCGCAGCTTCTCGGTTGGGTCCAGGCCGATGGCCGCCAGCCCGATCCGGGACGGGGCGCTGGTGGTGACCAGCGCCAGCTCGGCGCCTCCGACCGTGGGCGGGCTGGCGGCTACCAGCACGGCATCGTAGACGGACAGCCGGCCATGGCCGAAGCGGTCATCCCGACCGCGCGGCCCCAGGTCGACGGCCGTCTCGGTCAGCAGATTGGTCAGCCCATCAACGCTCAGGTCGGAGCGCACGCTCAGCAGCAGCCCGGCCGCGCCGGTGACGAGCGGGGCTGACATCGAGGTGCCGTCGCGGACGGTTGTCGCATCGTTGGCGGCGATCGATGCGGTCGTCATGGCAACGCCCGGCGCGACCAGATCGACGAAGGCGCCGAAACTGCTGAGCGGCGCGAAGCGGTCGGTGCGGTCGGTCGCGCCGACCGCTAACACCCGGTCGAATGCGGCCGGGTACATCGGCCGGTCGCTGCCCTCGTTGCCGGCCGCGGCGACGATCAGCACGCCCTGCTCGATTGCATCGGCGACGGCGTCGCGCATGAGGGTCGAGGAGGTCGTGACGCTGGCGGAGACGTTGACGATGCGCGCGCCACGCTCGACAGCGTAGCGCATCGCCCGGCTGAAGGCACTGACCGGCCCGAGGCCGCGCCGGTCGAGGATCTTGAGTGGCAGCACCCGGCACCCCCAGCAGACGCCGGCGATGCCGCCCTCGTTGTTGCCCTGGCCGGCGGCGAGCGCGGCGGTGAAGGTGCCGTGGCCGTTGTCGTCGATGCCGCCGGGCCGATCGGCCAGGAAATCGTAGCCTGGCAGCAGCTTGCCGGTGAAGTCGACGTGTGACGGCAGCACGCCGCTGTCGAGGAAAGCGATGATGACGTCGGGACTGCCGGTCGTGATCGTCCAGGCGCGATCGGCGTCGATGCGACGCATCTCCTCCTGCGCGCGCCAGGCCGGGTCGCTCGGCTGGCCGGTGAACGGGGCAGGCATGGCCGCCGACGTCAACAGATAATCCGGCTCCGCGTAGCGGACAGCCGGCTGGCGCAGCAGTCCGGCGGCGACCGCTGCCGGGTCGCCGGTCGGGCCGAGATCGAGCTGAAAGGCGCCGTCCCCGAGCGGGGCGATGCGCTGGACGGCCGGACCGAAGAGTTGGCTGGTGGCCAGCCGCGGCGTCGGTGCGTCGGCATCGTCGAAGCCGGCACCGCGGCGCAGACCGACGATGAGATGACCGGTCGCGGCCGGCGCGGTCACCGGTGCGGCGGTGACGGCCGGCGCGGTCGGCAGCGCTGCCGCCAGCAGCAGTCCCAGCAGCGCCACCAGCGCCGCGCGGGCGCCCACGCTGCCCACGGTCCAGTGTGGGCGGTCATGCGCCCCCTGCCGACTGGTCACACGGGGAGTGGGAAATCCGTTCTCCATCACCCAGACGATACCATCCGCCGGTGGCCTATGCCAGGATGGCGCCGGCCCCGAGCGCCCACCGAAGGCAACGATGCGTGCCCTGGGCCGCCAGGGAGCAACCCCGCCGGTCACGCACGTGTTAAGCTCAGGAGGCCGGCGCGCGGCCGGCCCTGGTGACGCTGACGAGCGAGGGCATCGCATGGCCGAGATGTCGTTTGACCCGCGCCGCCATGTGCGCCGGGTGCATCTGCAGGGGCAGACTGTTGACTACCTGGATGTGAAGTGGCGGCTGGTCTGGCTGCGCACCGAGCAGCCCGAGGCGCAGGTCACGACTGAGCACGTGCAGATCACGCCAGAGCGCGCCGTCTTTCGGGCCACTGTCACTATTCCGGGCGGTGGGTCGGCCACCGGCTACGGCACGGGCGCGGACGTAGAGGCGGCCGAGTCGGCCGCGCTGGGGCGGGCGTTGCTGGCGCTCGGCTTCGGCACCGCCTACGCCGCCGATCACGTCCTGGCCGCCGAACTGGCCAGCCCTGCCACACCACCGCTGGCCGCGCCGGTCGGCCGTGCCCAGCCGCCCCCATCCCCGGCGCCAGCGCCGGCCCCGGCCGCGGCCGGCGATCTGCCGTCCGGAGTGACGGTGGGGCCAGGAGGCGGGCGGGCGCTGCCGCCCAAACTGGCGGCGATCTTCGCGCAGGCGCAGCCGATCGTCGACGTAGTGTCGGAGGAGCCGGCCGGGCCGGTCGAGTCGACCGAGGCGGCCCTGGGCGTCACCGCGCCGCCCGTCGCCGATGCCACCCCGCCCGCGCCGCGGCCGAGCGCCGTGCGCGAGCGACCACCCGCGCCAGCCGAGCCGCCGGCCGCGCCGGTGCGGGCCGAAGGGCGTGCCGGCCCACCGCCGCCGGCCATGCCGAGCGTGCAGCGAGGCGAGCCACCGGCGCGCGATCTGCCGCCCAGCCTGGGCGCTCGAGGTGGCGAGCGCGCCCGCCCGGCGGCTGGGCCGACCGCGCGCTCGGTGCTGGGTCGGTCGGCCGCGAGCGCCGCCGACGATGCCACCGAGGATGATGGGGCTGGCGACGACGAGGGGAGCCAGGCCGACAACGACTGGTCGGCTTTCTGGCCCTGGGCGCGCAGCCGCGGCTACTTCAACCGCGACGACATCGAGAAGGCGATCGGCCAGCCACTCCGCAACCGCACGCCGCGCGAGATCAGGACGCTGATCCTGAACCTCGACGACGCCTGAGCCGTGCCGCACGGCCGACCGACCTGCGGTACGATCGAAGGCAGTGGGCCGGCCGGTGTCGCGGCGTGGTCATCACAGCCCGACGCCTGCTAGGTGATGGGGAGGGCGGTGAATACGGTCTATGTGGCCCTCGACGTGGAGGCGACCGGCATGAACCCGGCTGCCGATCGCATTATCGAGGTGGCGGCCATCACATTCACGATGGACCGGGTGCTGGATCGCTGGCAGTCGCTGGTCCGGCCGGGCATCGCCATTCCGTTCGGCATCACCGCGCTGACGGGTATCACCCAGCGCGAGGTCGACGCCGCACCGCCGATCGGCGCGCTGCTGCCGGGTCTGCGCGCTTTTGTCCAGGACCATCCCATCGTCGGCCAGTCGATCGAGTTGGACCTGGCCATGCTGCGTGCCGCCGGTCTGGCGCTGGCCAACCCGCTGATCGATACCTTCGAGCTGGCGGCGCTGCTGCTGCCGCAACTGACGACCTACAGCCTGCCGTCCATCGCCGGCGCGCTCGGCGTCGCGGCGCCGGCGGGCGCGCACCGCGCGCTGGCCGACACCGATCTGACACGCCAGGTTTTCGCCGGGCTGTGGGCGAAGCTGCTCGAGTTTGAGGCTGAGACGCTGGGTGAGGTCGTCCAGATCAGCGCCGGTGCGGGCTGGCCGCTGCACCGACTGTTTGTCGAGGCGCAGCGCGAGCGGACGCGCGACAGCTTCGGCGCCAGCCTGGGCAGCGCCCTGCGCGCGGCCCTGCCGGGCCGAGTTGGCCAGTTGGGCGAGTCGGCCTATCTGGTCGCCCGGCCGCGGCCGGCGCCGCTGGAGCCGACCGGCGACACCGGCCCCCTGCCGGCGGCGGCGCTCGCGGCCGCGCTCGCGCCGGACAGCGGCTTTGCCCAGCGCATCGACGGCTTTGAGTACCGGCCGCAGCAAGTGGCGATGCTGGCGGCCGTGACGCACACGGCTGATGCGGGTGGCCAGTTGCTGGTCGAGGCCGGCACCGGCACCGGCAAGAGCATGGCCTACCTGCTGCCAGCGATGGCCCTGGCCGTCCAGCGCGGCGAGCCGGTCGTCATCTCGACCAAGACGATCCCACTGCAGGATCAGCTCTTCCACAAGGACATCCCGGCGGTGCGGGCGGCGCTGGTCGCCACCGGCGACGGGGCGCTGCCGGCGACCTTCCGGGCGGCACTGGTCAAGGGCCGGTCGAACTACCTGTGCCTGCGCCGCTGGTTCGCGCTGCGGCGCGGTGGCGCGCTGCCGCGCGAGGAAGTGCGCACGCTCGTGAAGATCTTGCTCTGGCTGCAAAGCACCGACACCGGCGACCGCGCTGAGCTGCGCCTGCTGCCGGGCGAGGAGGTCACCTGGGCGCGCGTGATGGCCACGCCCGACACGTGCAACGCCACCACCTGCCCCTACAACCGGCGTGGCCAGTGCTACCTGCACCGTGCCCGGCGCGCGGCCGAGGCGGCGCACATCGTCGTCGTCAATCATGCGCTGCTGCTGTCGGACATGGTCGCCAACAGCCAGGTGCTGCCGCCGTACAAGCACCTGATCGTCGATGAGGCCCACCGGCTGGAGGATGAGGCGACCGATCAACTGGGCTACACCGTCGACCGGCGTGCCGTCTTCGAGGCGCTCGACCGCCTGGTGCGCGGCGCTGGCGGCCGGCCGGAGGGTTTCGCCGCCGACCTGATCACGCACCTGCGCGTCAGCAAGGCGCCGTCCTCCATCCAGCAGGCGGCCGACCGCCAGGCCGACCGCTTGATCGAACTGGCGCCGGTGGCGCGGCAAGCGGCGACGGCGCTGTTCGCCCGGCTGGAAGAGTTCGCCGTCGAGCAGGCCGAGGCAAGCGAGCAGTACGACCCTCGATTGCGCCTGACCGGGGCCAGCCGGCAGCGCAGTGGCTGGGCTGCCATCGAGGAAGGCTGGGAGTCGCTCAGCCAGGCGCTGGCGGGCGTCGCCGCCGTGCTGGCCGAGGTGGCCGGGCTGCTGGAGCGGCTCGATGCGCGGACCGTCGTCGACTACGAGACGCTGGTCGGCGACCTGGCGGCGGCGCAGCGCGCCCAGGCGGAACTGCGCCTGCGCCTGCACGGCATCATTGCCGACCCGGCGACGACGATGATCTACTGGCTGGAGACGAACCGTGCCGCCCGCGCTGTGTCGCTCCACGCCGCGCCGCTGCGCGTGGCCGACACGCTGGCGGCCGGCCTGTTCGCTGACAAAGACACGCTGGTGCTGACGTCGGCGACGCTGACGGCCAGCGGCAGCTTCGCCTACGTGCGCGAGCGGCTCGGCCTGCCCGACGCCGACGAGCTACGCCTCGAATCGCCGTTCGACTTTCAGAGCGCGGCGCTGCTCTTCCTGGCCGATGATATGCCCGAGCCGAACCGGCCCGGCTACCAGCGCCGGCTGGAGCAGACGCTGATCGCGCAGGGCCAGGCGACGCAGGGGCGCACGCTGGTGCTGTTCACCTCGCACAGCTCGCTGCGCACCACCTACGCGGCGATCAAGACCCCGCTGGAGGCGCGCGGCATTCTGGTGCTGGGTCAGCGCATCGACGGCTCGCCGCGGCAGTTGCTCGACCGGCTGCGGGCCAATCCGGCCACCGTCGTCCTCGGCACGGCTAGCTTTTGGGAGGGCGTCGACGTCGTCGGGGACGCGCTGTCAGTGCTGGTAATCGCCAAGCTGCCGTTCCGCGTGCCGACCGACCCGGTCTTCGCCGCCCGCTCGGAGCTGTTTGAGAACCCGTTTGCCGAGTACGCCGTGCCGCAGACGATCCTGACCTTCAAGCAGGGCTTCGGCCGGCTGATCCGCAGCCGCACCGATCGCGGCGTCGTGGCCGTCCTCGACCGGCGATTGCTCTCCAAGAGCTATGGCGCAGCCTTCCTGCAGTCACTCCCGACCTGCACCGTTCGCCAGGCCGCCGCTGACCAGTTGCCAGCCGCCGCGCGCGCCTGGCTCGGACGCTCCCGCGATTGAGGACCCGCCCGTGGCTCCCGGCGCCCCGGGCTGCGGCCGGCCACGCCACCGGCCGATAGTTGAGGGGAAGGTCGCGCCCCGGCCGCCGCAGGCGCGGTGACGCCCGGCCGACCGGAGCGTATGATGGGCCGGCATGAGCAGGGGCACGACGGCGTGCCGGCAGGAGGAGGAGCGACGATGTCCGGCGAACAAGCGATCGATCGCAACCTGGGCCTCGATCTGGTGCGCGTCACCGAGGCCAGCGCACTGGCGGCGGCGCGCTTCATGGGGCGCGGCATGAAGAATGAGTCCGACGGCGCCTCGGTCAACGCTATGCGCTTCGCGCTGGCATCGATCGATATGGATGGCATCGTCGTTATTGGAGAAGGCGAAAAAGACGAGGCGCCGATGCTCTATATTGGCGAGCGCATCGGGAACGGCCGACCGCCCGCGGTCGATATCGCTGTCGACCCGATCGACGGCACGCGGCTGCTGGCACAGGGGATGCCGAACTCGGTGTCGGTCGTGGCGCTGGCGGAGCGCGACACGATGTACTACGCGCCCGGCATCGTCTACATGGACAAGCTGGCGGTCGGGCCGGCGGCGCGCGGCAAGGTCGACATCCAGGCGCCGGTGGAGGACAACCTGGCGGCGATTCGGGCCGCCAAGGGCGTCGATATGAGCGAGATCACCGTCTGCATCCTCGACCGGCCGCGCCACGAGGAGCTGATCCGCCGAGTGCGCGCCGCCGGCGCGCGCATCAAGCTGATCACTGATGGTGATGTTGGCGGCTCAATCATGGCCGCCTCGCCGCTGACAACCGGCGTCGACGCGCTGATGGGCGTCGGCGGCGCGCCGGAAGCGGTCATCAGTGCCGCGGCGATGAAGTGCTTCGGTGGCGAGATCCAGTGCCGGCTCTGGCCGCGCAACGACGATGAGCGTCGCCGAGCCGAGGCGGCCGGCCTGCCGCTGGACAAGGTACTCGGCACCGATGACCTCTGCGGCGGCGACAACGTGTTCGTCTCGATCACCGGCATCACCGACGGCGAGTTGCTCAAGGGAGTGCGCTACAGCAGTGGCGGCGCCAGCACCCACTCGCTGGTCATGCGCTCGCGGTCGGGCACGATCCGCTCGGTCGAGGCGCACCACCGCTGGGACAAGCTGATTCAGGTCGCCAACATTCAATATCGCGGAAACTGAAGGGACTAGATACTGTTTCCGCTGCCCCTGTCAATGCCGGCTTCGGCCATGGCTTTCAGGACGCGGTTGCGCCCCAGGAGGAAATCCCGCAGGTAACGTTCCAGAACGAGGTAGTCGGCCAGGCGGCCGAGCGGCCCCAACGGCGTCTCATAGGCATGTGAGCCTCCAACACGATAGTCGACATCACGAGCCTACCGATCTCACCGGTCAGCGGTCACACTGGCTGCGCCAGCATATAGGCGAACACGATCTCCTGCTCGAAGCGGTCGGCCGGCGCTAGCGCCAGCAGCGTTCGGCGCAAGTCCTCCTCGAAGGCCGCCACCCGGTCGCCCAGGTAGTCGCGCCGGCAGAAGGACGATGAGTAGAGGAGGCCGGCGATCGTCTCGACTGTCCAGACGTGGCGAACCCGGTGCTCGCGCTCGTGCCGGTACACCCAGCCAGCCGGCGCCAGCACATCACTCCAGGGTGTCTCATGGGCAGCGAAGATGCCGCCACCGGCGCGGCGCTCCGGCCCGAGCCAGCGCCGCACGACTTCGACCGTCGCCTGCTGCCAGGGCAACGTGCCACTCCAAACGCTACCGCCATCGCCGCCGATCGCCAGCGCCCCACCTGGCGCCAACACCGCTCGGCAACGCCGCAGCACCTCCTCCTGCTGCATCCAGTGGAAGGCGCGGCCGATTGTCACCAGCCGGAAGCGGCCGAGGTCGGACGAGACGGTTTCGGCCGGCGCGGCGAGCCAGGTGATGTCGTCGATGCCGGCCGCGCTGGCCTGGCGACGCGCCTCGGCCAGCATCTCGTCGCTAGCGTCCAGGCCGACAACGTGCGCGAACCGGGGCCGCAGCCCGATGGCGAGGTGCCCGGTGCCGCAGCCCAGGTCGAGCAAGCAGCCCGTGCCGTCCAGCCCGCAATCGGCGGCCAGGTCGTCCAGCAGCGCGGGCGGGTAGGCCGGCCGGAAGCGGGCATAATAGGCGGCTGTGCCGGCGAAGAGGTCAGTGCTCATGCGCTGCGCCTGCCGCGTGCCGCCATCGTCTCGACCTGCAGGGGCCAACTGGACCTCCTGGTGTGATGAGCTGCGCGTGAGCCAGTAGACCCGATCACGCCAGGCAGCCTTCCCGGTCACCTTCGCCAACGCCGCGATCACCCAGACCAGGCTGCCGCTTGGTCGTCCGGCGCTACTGTCCGATGACCGGCGGTGTTGGCTGTCGCCGGCGCTCGCGCTCCTCGTCGCGGCGCTGGCGCTGGGCGGCGATCAGGCAGTTGCGCGCCAGCAGCGCGTTCGTTACTAGGCCGGTGCCGCCGGGCACGGGCGTGATGGCTGCCGCCACTTCGCGCGCCGCCGCGTAGTCGACATCGCCAACGATCTGGCCATCAGGCAGGACGTTGATGCCGAAGTCGATCACGACCGCGCCCGGCCGGATATGCTCGGCGGTGATGAAGCCCGGCCGGCCGATGGCGACGACCACGATGTCGGCCGCCCGCGTCACCGCCGCCAGATCGACGGTGCGGCTGTGGGCGAGCGTGACGGTGCAGTGCTCGCGCAGCAGCAGCAGCGCCATCGGCTTGCCGACGACGTTGCTGCGCCCGACGACGACGGCGCGCCGGCCGGCTAGCGGGATATCGTAGCGGCGCAATAGCTCCAGGCCGCCGGCCGGCGTATTCGGCACCAGCGACTCGAGGCCGAGCAGCAGTCGGCCGGCGTGGGTCGGTGTGATGCCGTCGATGTCCTTGGCCGGCGCCAGTGTATCGATGACGACGCTCTGCGGCAGGTGCGGCGGCAGCGGCATCTGGACGAGGATGCCGGCGACCTCGCGCTCGGCGTTGAGCGCCTCCAGCGCCTGTCGCAGCGCTTCCTCGTCTACATCATCGGCAAGCTCGACCGGCCGGTAGCGCAGGCCAACCTCATCGCACGTCCTGGCGATGCGCCGGCTGTAGGCGCGCGACGGTTTGTCGTCGCCGAGCAACACCATCGCCAGCACCGGCGCGTAGCCGTGCGCGGCGACGTAGCCCGCCACGTCGGCTACCAGCTCAGTCTTGATGGCCTGCGCGATCGGCCGACCGCCCAGCTCCAGCGCCAGCCGTGGCGGCGCCATCGTCTCGCTCATATCCCTCCCCGCCGGCCTCACCAGTGTGGGCCGGCGCCCGCCTGAGTATATCGCCGCCTTCTGGGCCGGACATGGCGGACGCAAGCGGTCGTGCCGGCGTGATCGATCGCCAGCTATCCAACGTAGGAATTGGCGGCGAGGCAGCAGGCATGCCCGCCGATGGGGACCATGCTGTGCGTCGGCTCCAGACCCCTGCGTCTGCCCATCACATGTGCGGCAGCGGGCGGACTTCCATCTCTGGCAGGACGACCATGCCGCGGCGGGTAGCGACGAAGACGATGACCTCGGCCAGGTCCTCCGGCTGGAGCAGCAAGGAGCGATCCTCGCCGGGGTTGTTGGCCGTGCGCATTTCCGTATCGACCGGACCGGGACAGATGCAACTGACGGCGATGCCGTCGCTCTTGACCTCCTGTTGCAGGCACTGCGAGAAGCCGATCACGCCGAACTTGGCGGCGCTGTAGGCGGTGCGCCGTGGTAAGCCACGCTTGCCGGCGCCGGAGACGATATTGATGATCTTGCCACTGCGCTGGCGGCGCATCGCCGGCAGCACCGCCTGGCTGCACAGATAGGTGCCAGTGGTGTTGACGGCCAACGACATCTGCCAGTTGGCCAGCGTGATCTCCTCGACCGGGGCCTGGTGGGCGAACCCGGCGTTGTTGACGAGGATGTCGATCCGGCCATGCGCGGCCAGGGTCCGGGCGACCAGCGCCTCGACCTGGGCCGGGTCGGTGATGTCGCAGACGACGACCAGTGGCGTGGGGCGGCTCTGGCCGCCAGGTCGGCCGGCGATCTCGGCGGCGGTGGCTGCCAGCTCGACCTCGCCGCGCGCCGCCAGCACGACGGCTGCTCCTTCCTCGGCGAGTTGCACGGCGGTGGCGCGGCCGATGCCGCGGCCGGCGCCCGTGACGATGGCCACCTGATCTTCGAGCCGCATGCGCTGCTCCTTTCACAATTAACGAGGCCCACCGGCCGGAGGCGCTCTGACCAGCACGCCAGTGTCCGCACCTGGCCGCTATCGGCCGCACGTGGACTATAGCGACGAACACCACACTCGGGAAGCACTGGCACGGCGCCAGCGCCCGATCGCAGGGTGGCGAGACACTCCGCCGTGATGGCGGTCCCTGGCCGTTGACAATCGCGACTGCCGGCTCCTACCATCGGCCGATGATGCCAGGTGCTGGCCTCGGGTCGGCGGTCGACAGGAAGGGACGTACCGATGCGCGTGCTGGTGATGGGGGCGGGTGCGGTCGGCGCCTACTATGGCGCGACGCTGGCGCTGCGCGGGCACGAGGTCGCGTTCGTAGCGCGTGGCGCGCACCTGGCCGCCATGCGCGCGCAGGGACTGACGGTCCACAGCGGTGGCCAAACGCACCGGCTGCAGCCCGTGCGGGCCGTGGCCGCGCCGGCCGAGTCCGACGCGCCGGTCGATCTCGTCCTGTTCACCGTCAAGGGCTACGACACCGACACGGCGGCGCTGGCGCTGCGTCCCGTCATCGGGCCAGACACGGCCGTGCTGACGCTGCTGAACGGCGTCGACAGCGCCGACCAGTTGGCGGCCGCGCTCGGCGCCGAGCATGTGCTGGCCGGCACGACCCTGATTCTGACCAGCCTGACCGCGCCCGGCGTCATCGACCAGACCAGCCCGTTCCGCCGCATCACCTTTGGGGAGCTGGTCGGTGGCGTCACGCCGCGCGCCGAGACGATCGCCACTGCGCTCCGCGAGGCCGGTGTCGAGGTGACGCTCAGTCCCGACCCGCTGGTTGGTGTGTGGACTAAGTTCATCATGCAGGCGCCACACGCGACGATGACGACCGCCTGCGACTCGGCACTCGGCCCGATCCGCGACACGCCCGAGGGCACGGCGCTCTACCGGACCTTGATCGAGGAGGTCGTCGCCGTTGGGCGCACCGCCGGCGTGGCGCTGCCGCCCGATGCCGTCGAGACGACCGTCGCCGTCATCCGCGACTTCCCAGCGGCGGCGAAGACGTCGATGCAGCGCGACTTCGAGGCCCGCCGTCGCACCGAGCTGGACCAGTTGACCGGCGCCGTCGTGCGCCGCGGCCGGGCGCTGGGCGTACCGACGCCAGCGTTCATCGCGCTCTACGCCGTCTTGCGCGTGCGGGCGCTGGCCTTCGGTGGTGTGACGCAGTAGCCTCTGGCTACCGGTTACCGGCTACCGGCAGTGTAACCGTGAAGGTGCTGCCGGCGCCCTCGACCGACTCGACGGCAATGCGGCCGCCGTGGGCCTCGACGATCGCTTGGGCGATGGCCAGGCCAAGCCCCAGGCCGCCGATCGCATCACCGCGCGCGCGCCGGACGCGATAGTAGCGATCAAACAGGCGTGGTAGCTCGGCTGGGGCGATACCGATCCCCTCGTCGCGCACGCTCAGACGGATATCGTGGCCGTCCCGCGCCAGGGTCACCCAGATCGAGCCGCCATCGGGGCTGTACTTGATCGCGTTCGACAGGAGATTGTGGAGCAGTTGCGTCATGCGATCGTGGTCCCACATGCCGACGACGGGCTGGTCCGGCAGGGTCAGGTGGAGCCGGTGCGCCGAGCTAGGCGCCAGCGTCGCCGCAGCCACAGTCTTGACCAACACGACGAGATCAAACTCGACGCGGCGCAGGTCCAACTGACTCGCCTCCTGCCGCGCCAGGTCGAGCAGATCATCAATCAGGCGCTGCATGTGCTGGGCCTGATTGATGATGACGCCGACGCCACGCTCGCTGTAGGCGCCGCGCCGGTGCATGAGCTGGGCCATGCCGCTGATGCCAGTCAGCGGCGTCTTGAGATCGTGGCTGATCATGGCCAGGAATTCCTGCTGCTGGCGCTCCAGCGTCCGCCGCGCCCGGATGTCGCGCATGGCCGAGATGAAGGTGCGCCCGGTCGGCAGCGGCGTGCTGGTCACCCACGTCTCGACCGGGATATCGTGGCCATCCCGGTGGCGCACGTCAGTCTCGCCATGCCAGTCACCAGCCGCTTTGAGGGCCGCCCAGCCAGCGCGCACCGCCGCGGGGTCGCCGGACAGATCGCCGATGCCCATCTGGCGCAGCGCGTCCTGGCTGTAGCCGGTCAGCGCGGCGGCGGCGCGGTTGGCCTCGGTGTAGCGCCCATCTTCTGAGATAACGACGATCGCGTCGGCGACACCATCGAACAGCCCTCGATAGCGCGCCTCGCCCGCCTGAAGCTCGACCAACAGGCGCTCGCGCTCAGCCTCGGCCTGCTTGCGATCGTGGATGTCGGTCGTGGCGCCAAACCAGCCAGCGACCTGGCCGGCCGCATCGTGCGTCGGCACGGCGCGCGTCAGGAACCAGCGATACTCACCGTCATGGCGGCGGTTGCGCACCTCGATCTCGTAGTCCGTGCCATCCCGCAGCGCCCGGGTCCACATAGTGGCGCAGCGCTCCCGATCGTCGGGGTGGAGGGCCATCTCCGGCCAGCGGACGGCGTTCTCCTCCGGTGTCAGGCCGCAGTAGGCATACCAGCGGTCGTTGGCGTAGGTGATCCTCCCATCCGGTGCGGCCGCCCAGACGATCGACGGCACCGCGCCGGCCAGCGTGCGGAAGCGCTCTTCGCTGGCGCGCACGGCCGCCTCGATCTGGGTGCGCACCAGCGCCTGTGCGGCCTGCCCGGCCATCGTCTCGATGAAAGCCCGCTCCGCTGGCGGGAACGAGTGGGTAGGCGCGAACGCCAGCGCGAGCACACCGAGGCAGCGGCCATCGGTGAGCAACGGGACTGCGGCCAATGCGCCCGCCTGAAATCGACCCGGCGCCTCACGGTCAGTCATCTCACGCCAGAAGGGCTGGCCGGTGCGAGCGACCTGGACGATCGGGCCGGCATCGTCGAGCGTTTCGGCCGCCAGCATCGCCCCGGGGGCGCTGTAGATAGCCAGCGGTAACAGATCGCCGTCATCGACCTGATAGATGTCGCCGTGCTGGGCGTCGACCGCTGCTGCGGCGTGGGTCAGCAGCAGCGCGGCGACCTGCGCCGAAGTCGTCGCCGCAGCCAGGGCCGTCGTCACAGTGCGCACGCGGTCGGCGCGCTCGGCCAGGCGCTCGGCCTCGGCGCGCGCGGCCTGCGCGGCGTCATACAGACGGGCGCGCTCCAGCGCCTGGGCGCACTGACCGGCGACTGCCTCGAGCAGCGCGCGGGCGTCGGCGCCGAAGGATCGCGGTTGCGCGAAGCTGAACGCCAGGACACCGATGACGGCTCGTTCCCCGTGGAGGGGCAGGATGGCAAAGGCTTGATAGGGTGTGGGCTGCCTCACCGGCTCGACCGTGGGGAAACGGGCCACCCAGGCCGCACTCGACTCGAGAAAGATTGACTCGCCCAGCCGCGCCGCATCACTCAGCGGCGTCAGGTCGGCGATTGGTACATGCTGCCAGGCCGGCAGCACCTCGTCCCGGTACCCGATCGATCGGAGCAGCGTCAGCGCCGCGCCGTCGGCGGTGACCGCCAACACCAGGCCGCCGGCTGCATCCAGCATCGGCGCACCGAACTCCATGACGACCGACGCGACCTGCGGCGCCGTCATCACGTGCGCGAAGGCGGATGTGATCGCCTGGAGACGCTGCAATTGATGGGTCGACGCCTGCTCGGCGCGGTAGAGCCGGGCATGCTCGATTGCCAGCGCCGCGCGGTCGGCCAGATCCTGGATGAACGTCTGGTCGGTCGCTGTGTACGGACGCGCCGTGGTCTGCCGGGAGAGGGACAGGCTGCCGATGGTCTGGTCCCGCGAGCGCACCGGCACGGCCAGGAGACTGAAGGGCAGCGCCTGGATCAGGTGGTTGGCGTGAGGCGGCAGAATCTGGCGGGCCAGCGCTTCGGGCGAGTCGGCCGTCACCCGCTGGGCTGTGCCGGTCTGGACGACCTGACCATTGACGCCGGCATCGACCGGATGCGGCTCGCTCGTGGCGACCTCGCGCGCGGTAGTCAGGAAGTCGGCATCGGCGTGATACAGGGCGGCCGGCTCCAGCCAGCGCCCATCCGGCGACACCAGCCACAGGATCGCCAGGTCGCCAACCATCTCGCCCGCCAGCCGTGCCACTGTCGCCAGCATCGCGTCCGGCCGCAGGCCCACCTCATTGAGCGCCCGCGTGACGACCCCCAGCGCCTGGTCGCGCGCCCGTTGGTCGGCCAGCGTGGCCGCCAGCGCGGCATGCTCGGTCACGTCGGCGACGACCGTGACGGTGCCGACGACGTGGCCCTGCTCGATGAGCGGCGCGATGCGGCTGTCCTGCTGCATGTCCTGATAGCCGGCCGTATTGGGTGGCGCCGGCATCGGCAGCAGGCAGCCGATCTCCTCATGGGTTAGCGTAATGGTGGTCCCTGCCAGCGCCCGCCGGTACGCGTCGTCCAGTCCGCGCCGCACGAGGTCCGGAAAGAAGGCCAACAATGGCTGGCCCACGACCTCGGCCGCCGGTGCGCCGGCGTGCTGCTCCAGCCAGGAGTTCCACCCGCTCACGGTCAGGCTGAGGTCAGTCAGCACGATCCCATGCGGCGCCTGGTCGTATACCGACGCGGACATGAGAGCGCCCATGTCACTGACCGTCTTATCCATCAGGTCTCCGGACGTGCCAATCGGGGCCGGCAGTCAGGGTTGGGATGACGATATCGCGAGCGAAGGTCCGGGCGAACGTCACGTCGATTGTATCGACACCGGCACGCGACACGGTTGGCCGGGACCTGACAGCGCCAGGCATCGCACGTTCTATGCCATCGCGCCGGGCCGCCAGTGCGCAGTGCCGTGTCATTACACCGACAGGCCGCCGTCGATCATGAAGGTGGCGCCGGTCACATATGACGACTCGTCACAGGCCAGGAACAGGATGGCGTACGCGATCTCTCGTGGCTCGGCCTGCCGCTTCAGCAGGTTGTTGATCTCGGCTGCCCGCACTGCCGCCTCGGCGTCGGCCAGCGACAGGCCGTCGCGCACCGCGCGCCGCCGGACGTGGAACTGCGTCAGCGTTGGGCCGGGGCAGACCGCGTTGACGCGGATGCCCTGGTTGGCATGCTCGCACGCCATTGTCCGCGTCAGCGCCAGCACGCCTGCCTTGGTTGCGTCGTACGGTCCCATGCCGCCGCGCCCGACAATGGCGTTGGCTGACGAGACGTTGACGATGCTGCCGCCGCCGGCACGCGCCATCGGCGCGACGGCGTGCTTGGAGCAGTAGGCGACGGCCAGCAGGTTGACGTCGATCACCGCCTGCCAGTCGGCCGGTGTTGCCTCGGCTACCGGTCCCCAGACACGCACGCCAGCGACATTGGCGAGTGCGTCCAGGCGGCCGAAACCGTCCACCGCCGCAGTGACAGTGCGCGCGGCCTCGGCCTCGCTCGCCAGGTCGGCGCCGAGCGCGAGCGCCCGCTCACCGGTCGGGTCGAGCGCTCGCGCCACCCGCTCCGCCGCGGCCACGTCCCGGTCGACGACCAGCACCGCCGCGCCCTCCTCGGCGAACAGCCGCGCCGTTGCCTCGCCGATGCCGCCACCGCCACCCGTCACCAGCGCCACCTTGCCGCTCAACCGGTTGCCCATATCGCCCTCCTGGTCAGGTTGCCCGCGTGCTGCGCAGTCCGTCGCAGTGGCCCATCGATGGGTCGCGCCCGCGTTCCCGGCGTGCTACTGTACGCCACGCGAGAGCATTCGGCAGCATCGCATTCACGTAGACCGAGCAGGAGAGGCACAGATGGCACGACTAGCTGGACACGTCGCGGTTGTAACGGGTGGAGCGCAGGGCATCGGCGGCGCGACGGCGCGGCGACTGGCGGAGGAGGGCGCGCGGGTGCTGATCGTCGACATCGACGCGCCAGCCGCTGAGCGCAACGCTGCCACCATCGCCACCGCCGGCGGTGAGGCGGCCGTCCTCATCGGCGACGTCACCCGTCACGACGACGTGCGGCGCATGGTCGAGACGGCGGTCACGCGGTGGGGGAAACTGACGCTGCTGGTCAACAACGCCTTTGGCGGTGCGCCAGGAATGCGCGGCAGTGCCGTCGACGTGAGCGAGGCAGCCTGGAACCAGGGTCTCGGTGCGCTGATGACGTCGATCTTTCTCGGCGTCAAAGAAGCCGTGCCGCACCTGCAGGCGGCCGGCGGTGGCGCGATCGTCAATATCGCCAGCGTCCACGGTCTGCTGATGTCCCCCGGCTCGCTCGTCTACGAGGCCGGCAAGAGCGCCGTCATCGGCATGACCCGGCAGATGGCCTGCGACTTCGGCCCGCTCGGCATCCGTGTCAACGCGATCTGCCCCGGCCACATTGTTACCGAGCGGATGCGGGCACGCTGGGCTGATAACGAGTCCGGCCTGCGCTTCTTCGACGCCCAATATCCGGTGCGCCGCACTGGCACGCCGGCTGACATCGCCAACGCCGTCGCTTTCCTCTGCTCCGACGATGCGTCATTCATCACCGGCCATGCGCTTGTCGTCGATGGTGGTCTCACCATCCAGCTCCAGGAGGATCTCGGCGTCGCACTCGCCCACTACATGCGCGCGCACCCGGAGACACAACTGCCGTACTGAGGCAGGGGACGGGGGACGGGGGGCGGACGGACCCCACCCGGTTCGTCATGCCGGCGCACGCCGGCATCCAGCGGTCGGCTCGGGGACGCGCCGGTGGCTGGTAGCGGCTTGGACCTCGGCTTTCGCTGGGGTGACGGGGGTAGATGGCGCCTTTGGGGTGAACCGGCGGGAACTACCCTGTCCCACCCCCGACCCCTGCCCCCCGACCCCAGCCGTCACCACCAGTCGCGGCTGACCGGCACGCTCTGCAGGAACCAGGTGCCGGGCATCTCGCCGACCGGCGCCTCGATCAGCATCGGGCCGTTGGTCGCCAGCGCCTCGCGCAACGCGCCGCCGAGCGCGTCGGGCGTCGTGGCGCGCAAGCCGCCGACGCCGAACACGTCCGCCAGCCGCACGAAATCGGGGTTGCGCAACTCCGAGGCGATCTCGCGGCCGCCGAACTGCTGCTGCTGGATGCGCTTGACGTTACCGAAGGCGCCGTCGTTGAAGACGATGGCGATGGCATTGATGGCGTGTTGGCGCATGGTCGCCAGCTCCTGGACGTTGAACATGAATCCGCCATCGCCATTGACCGACACGACCTTGCGGTCGGGATGGCCTACCTGCGCGCCAAGGGCGATCGGGAAGCCACAGCCGAGCGTGCCCTGATAGCCGGGCGTCAAATGGGTCCGTGGCCCGTACACGGGATAGCCATTGCGGGCAAAGTAGCCGACCTGGGTCATGTCGGTGACGAGGACACCGTCGTCCGGCATGGCGGCGCGGATCGCCGCTGTGTAGGCCGCTTGCGGCTGGACCTCGAACAGCAGGTCGGCGATGTGGTCGCGCACCGCGGCTAGCTCGGCGGCGCGATCGGGGCGTTGCCGGGCGGGCAATTCGGCGCACAGCGCCGCCAGCGCCGGCTTCGCATTGGCGGCGATGCCGATCGTTGGTGCGGCATTGCGGCCAATCTCGGTCGGGTCGGCGTCGATCTGGATCACCGTCGCGCCGGCGGGCAGCCCCCACTCAGTCGTCGGCTGCACGAAGCGCGTGCCGACAGCCAGCACGGCGTCGGCGCGCGGCAGCAGCAGTCGGCCGGCCACTGGCGGCAGCGCCAGGGGGTGCCGGTCCGACAGAGCGCCACGGCCATTGGCCGACATCACCACCGGCGCCTGCAGCGCTTCGGCCAGCGCCCGCAACTCGTCCCAAGCGGCTGCCGCGGCGATGCCGCCGCCAACGAAAATGAGCGGTCGCTCGGCGCGCGCCAGTGCCGCCGCTGCCTGGCGCAGCGCGGCCGGGTCGGGTATGGCCTGGTCGGGCGCGGCCGGGTCGAGCAGCGTCACTTCGCCGCTGGCCGCCAGCACATCCGGTGGCACCTCCAGATGGACCGGTCGGGGCCGGCCCGAGCGCAACTGGCGGAAGGCCTCGCGCACCAGTCCCGGCACGGCTGCCGGCGTGTCGGCCCGCGCCGCCCATTTCGTCACCGACGCCATCATCTCCAACTGGTGTGGAATCTCGTGCAACAGACCGCGCCCGACACCGATGAGGTCCGACTGGATTTGCCCGGAGATGCACAGCACGGGCGAGTTGCAGGCGTAGGCGGTGGACAGACCAGCCATGGCGTTGAGCAGGCCCGGCCCCGGCACGACCAGGCAGACGCCGATCTTGCCGGTCGCGCGGGAGTAGCCGTCGGCCATGTACGAGGTCGCCTGCTCGTGGCGAGTATGCACCACGCGCACCCGGTCACGCGCGGCGTAGAGTGCGTCGAACGCCCAATCGAGCTGGACGCCGGGCAACCCGAAGACGGTGTCGACCCCCTCGCGCAACAGCGACTGCACAAGCGCCTGTCCGCCGGTCAGGTGCGGCATGGTTCCTCCTCAGGTGCGCGGTGGCAGGGCGGCCGCGAACGCGCTCGCGGCGGGTGGTGGGTGAGCATACTGGTCTGGCGATGACTCAGGTGAGGGCCGCGCCACCGTCGACGGTGATCATTGAGCCGGTGATCATCGCTGCGTCGTCGCTAACGGCGAACAGGAAAGCGCGGGCGATGTCCTCTGGCGTCTGCAGGCGGCCGAGCGGGGTGCCGCGCAGCCGGCGCTCGTAGTTGGCCGGATTGTCGATGCTGGTGCGCGGGTCGTTCGGGCTGTAGGGGTTGTTCTCACGGATGAACGGGGTGTCGACGTGGCCAGGTGAGACGATGACGCAGCGAATGTTCTCCTTGGCATACGTCGACGCCGCCGCGCGCGTCAGCCCGACCAGTCCCATCTTGCCGGCGCCGTAGGCGGGACTGCCGCCGCCGGGTCGGATCGAGGCCAGCGAGCCGAGATTGACAATCACGCCGCCTCCCGCGCGCCGCATCGATGGAATAGCCGCCTTGATGCCCAGAAACGACCCGGTCAGGATCGTGCCGATGATGAGTTGCCACATCTCCTCAGTCTGCTCGTCGAAGCCGACGCGCACGTTGGCGCCAGCGTTGTTGCAGAGGATGCTGACCGGACCGAGCGCGTACTCGGTCGCCGCCACCGCCGCCGCCCATTGATCGGCGCGCTGCACGTCGAGTTCCACCGGCAGCGCCCGACCGCCATCGGCCTCGATCGCGCCGGCGACCGCCTGGGCCTTGTCCAGGAACAGATCGGCCACCGCCACGGCCGCGCCCTCCTGCGCGAACAGCCGCGCCTGCGCGCCGCCCATCGCGCCGCCGCCGCCGGTAATCAGCGCGACCTTGCCTGCCAGCTTCATGCGACCCTCTCCTCCTGGCCCCGGCGCGGCCGGCGACCCCGCAACACCTTCCCGTCCGGTTCGGCCGTCCGATCATACGCTGGCTCGCCGCGTGGGACCAGCGGTGCAGTCGATCGCCGGCTCAGAGCCAGGCGCCGCGCCGATCGAGGTCTAGCGCGTGGTCGACCAGCGCGCCACGCAGATCGGCGCCAGTGAAGCGCGCCCCGTGACACCGGGCGCCGGTCAGGCGGGCGGCGCGCAGGTCGGCGCCGGCCAGGTCGGCGCCGGTCAGGTCGGCCCCATCCAGGTCAGCGCCGACCAGGCTGGCGGCGCGCAGGTCGGCCCCGATCAGTGTCGCCCCGGTCAGGTTGGCGTGACACAGGTCGGCCGAGCCGAGGCGGACCCGCGTCAGGTCGGCCAGCGCCAGGTTGGCCCGCCGCAGCGCCAGGCCGGTCAGGTTCGCGCTGCGCAGGTCTGGCTGCACCGCCGGCCAGCCGCGCCGCCAGCTATTCCAGGTGCCGACGCCCTGCTTGAGTTGGCGGAGGTGGTAGGGATGGGCCACGTTCAGAACTCGATGCCTTTCTGAGCCTTGACGCCCTGATGATAGGGATGTTTGATCTCACGCATCTCGGTCGCCAGATCGGCAAAGGCGATCAGTGGCTCCGGGGCATCGCGGCCGGTAAGGACGACGTGCTGAGCGGACGGGCGGCGTCGCAGCACGGCCAGCACCTCATCCAGGTCTAACCAGCCGTAGGTGAAGCAGTAGGTGATCTCATCGAGGATGACGATATCGTATGCGCCGCTCTCGATGCGCTGGCGGCACTCGGCCCAACCGGCCTGCGCCAGGGCGCGGTCGACGGCGATGTTGGCGCTGTCCCAGGTGAAACCGGCGCCGAGCGGGATGATCTCGATGCCGAGCCGGCGGGCTGCCTGGACTTCGCCCCAGCGTGCGCCTTTGGCTTTGATGAACTGGAGCATAACGACCCGCAGATCGCGGCCCCAGGCGCGCAGCAGCAAGCCCAGCGCGGCGGTCGTCTTGCCCTTGCCGTCGCCGGTGTGGACGATGACCAGCCCCTTCGCCCGCCGGTCGGGCCGGCGCTGCTGGGCGCGCACCGTCGCCGCTTGCTCGGCGCGGGCCGTGTCGGTCAGGGCGGGGTGGATCGGCTCGACAGTGGCTGGGTCGGTCGGCGGCGCGACAGGTGTGCTCATGCCGGGCGCTCCTAGTGCGACAGCTCAGTGAATGGGGTCGGGGGGGCGACGCCGCGCGCGGCGCTGATATCCGGCAGCAGCACGACTGGCTGGCCGCTGGTGGGATGCGTCGTCACCTGCAAGGCCAGGCCGAAGACGCGCCGCAGCAGATCGGACGTCAGCACGGCGGCCGGTGGGCCGGCGGCCTGGATGCGCCCGCCAGCCAGGACGACGACCTCGTCACAGGCTGCGGCGGCCAGGTTGAGGTCGTGGAAGACGGCCATGGCCGCCAGGTCCGCGCCGCGCGCGAGTTGACCGATCAGGTCGAGCAGCGCCATCTGATGGGCGAGGTCGAGATGGACGGTCGGCTCGTCGAGCAGCAGCACCGCCGGCTCCTGGGCCAGCGCCCGTGCTAGCAGCAATCGCTGCCGCTCACCGCCGGAGAGGTCGCTCACGCGGCGCTCGGCCAGGGGCAGCGCGTCGGCCAGCGTCAGCGCGCGGCGGGTGGCGGCGATGTCGGCCGGTCCCTCGTGGCCGAACCAGCCGAGGTGTGGCGTGCGGCCCATCAGCGCCACCTCCCAGCCGGTGAACGCGGCCGGCGCCTGGCCGCCCTGCGGCACGACGGCGATGCGGCGTGCCACCGCCGCGCGGCTCAGCGCGGCCAGCGGCCGGCCATCCAGGCACACCCGGCCGGCGCGCGGCGCGAGCAGGCCGGCCGCCAGGCGCAGCAGCGTCGACTTGCCGGCGCCGTTCGGCCCGAGCAGGCCGACGACTCGGCCGGGCGACAGCGACAGCGACACGCCGTCGACGACGGGCGCGCCGCCGTAGTCGACACTGACCGACTCGAGTGCCAGCACCGCCGCCATCAGAGCAACCCCCGCTTCTGCCGGCGCAGCAGCGCCAGGAAGAAGGGTGCGCCGCAGGCAGCGGTGATGACGCCGACCGGCACCTCGCCGGCGCCGGGCAGCGAGCGCGCCACCGTGTCGGCGGCGAGCAGGAATGCCGCGCCGGCCAGCGCCGCCACCGGCAGGAGCCGGCGGTGGTCCGGGCCAGTGAGCAGGCGGGCCGTGTGCGGCACGATCAGGCCGACGAAGCCGATCAGGCCGGCGGCCGATACCGCCGCCGCCGTCGCCAGCGTCGCCGCGCCGACGACGACAAGCATCAGCCGCTGGACGGGAACGCCGAGGCTGGCCGCGTCGTCGTCGCCACCCTGCAGCGCATTGAGCAGGCGGCTGGTGAGCGCCAGCACGCCGATAGCCGCTGCCACCAGCGGCGCCACCAGCCACACCTCGCGCCAGCCGGCGACGCCGAAGCCACCGAGCAGCCAGGCATTGGCCACCACCAGCCGCTCGGCGCGGAGCGTCAGCAGGAAGGCCATGCCGGCGCTGGCGAGCGCGCCGACGGCGACACCGGCCAGCACCAGCGTCGTCAGGGGCGTCGTCCGGCCGACGCGGGCGATCAGGATGACGGCGGCGACGGTGAGCAGTGCGCCGGCGAAGGCGAACGCCTGCACCAGGCCCAGCCCGCTCCAGCCGGGTGGCGACGGCAGCACCATTGCCAGCACTGCTCCCAGGCCGGCGCCCGACGCGACCCCCATCAGGTACGGGTCGGCCAGCGGATTGCGGAACAGGCCCTGGTAGCCGACGCCAGCGGCGGCCAGCGCCGCGCCGACCAGCGCCGCGAGTACGATGCGTGGCAGCCGGATATGCAGCACGATCGTCTCGTAGGCGGTTGGCCAGGTGACGGCCACCGGCAGCCCCAACAGCCGGTGGCCGATGATCTGCGCCTGCACGTCGAGCGGAATGGCGGCCTTGCCCAGCGCCACTGCCGAGATCGAGGCCACGATCAGCAACGCTGTCGCGACCAGCAGCGGCGAGGCGCGGCGCGGCCACGGCCAGACCCGGACGGTCTGGCCCCGCGTGGCGGCCGGCGCCTTCATGGTTTACCACCGGACGGGGCCGGCGGGTGGAGGGCGCTAGCCAGCGCCTCCAGGCCGTCGACGATGCGCGGACCCGGCCGGGCGATCAGATCGGGATTGATGGTCACGACGCGGCCGTCCTTGACGGCGCTGAGCGTGTGCCAGCCGGGGCGGGCCTTGACCTGCGCCGGCGTCTCGCCACTGGCGTCGTAGCTCAGGAGGATGACCTGCGGGTCGGCCTGAATCAGCGCCTCCTGGCTGAGTTGCGGCCAGGGCGTGCTGGCGCCAGCGGCGATGTTGGCCCCGCCGGCGCGCTCGAGCAGATCATTCAGAAAGGAGTTCGGTCCGGCGGTGTGCAGTTGCGGTGATAGCTCCAGGAAGGTGCGCGGTCGGGGCTTGCCGCTCACCCGCGCCGTCACCGCCGCGCTGCGCTCGCGCAGGGAGTCGACCAGGCGCGTCGCCTCCGCCGTCTGGCCCGTGGCGCGGCCGACCAGCAGGATGCCGTCGAATACTTCCGGTAGGGTGCGTGGCTCGACGACCAGCGTCGGGATGCCCCGCTCGATCATCGCTCCGCCTACCCCGCTGAGATGAGCGGCGGTGACGAGCGCCAGATCGGGCGCGGCCGCCACCACCGCCTCCAGATCGGGCTTCAGGTAGCTGCCCAGCGTGGCCTTGGCTTTGGCCTCGGGCGGATAGTCGGAGAACTCGTCGACGGCGACGACCCGATCGCCTAGCCCGAGCGCGAACAGAATCTCGGTGTTGCTGGGCGCAAGCGAGATGATGCGCGCTGGCGCTCGCGGCAGCGTCAACGTCCTCCCGGCCGAGTCGGTGACTGTGACCGGAAAGGCGGCGGTCGCCGTCACGGGGGCGGCCGTGGGTGGCGCACTGGCGGCGGCGGTGGGTGCGGTCGTGGGTGGTGCAGCCGTGGGCGCGGTCGTCGCCGGAGCTGGAGCCATCGTGGCCGTCACCGTCGGGTTGGCCGTCGGTGCGGCCGGCGCGGCGCAGGCTGCGAGCGCCGCTGTCAGCGCCAACGCGATCAGGATCGAGTGCCACCGCATGCGCGCCACCTCCTCGGGTGTGTCGAATGGTGAACCATCGACCCGAGGAGACGGAACGTACCGCCCCGATCGCGCAACCGACACGGGGCCAGGGGGCAGATGCCCGAGGGCCGGCGCCTTATCTCGCGAAGGCCGATGGCCGCTACGTGGAGGCGGGCATCCTGGCTCCCGGAGCGATGTCGGCTCCGGTCACAGTTGCGGGACAGCGCCGGCATTGCACCGGACTTCCCCCATTTCAGCCCCGACCCTTCAGCCGAGGCCCTCCACGGCGCTCTTCGATTGTGGGCACAGCCTACCACGATATGGGCCACCGGGCCAGGGGCTGAGTGCCGAGTGTTGAGTAGGGCAATGTGCCAGCGCCTCCGGTATCCACCGGGTCCACGCGGGCCGGGGCCAGAGTGAGGGGGGAGGAGGGGTGGACAGTGTGGACGACGGCGCCCACCAGCACTCATCCGTTGCGCTTCGGGCGCGAACGGCGTAGAAAGGGTCTGACCGGCGCCCGCCGGTGGCGGTGGGCGGTCAGCCGCGTGAAGGAGGCGACGATGGGCCGGAACGCACGCGCCGTGGTGATGGTCGGCAAGCAGTTCGAGATGCGCGAGTATCCGGTGCCCGAGCCGGCGCCGGGCACGATGCTGATGCGGGTGGAGCTGGCCGGTATCTGCGGGACGGACCTGCACAACTGGCAGTTCCAGCGCCTGCAGGGCGACATCCTGCTCGGCCACGAGAACGTCGGTGTCATCGAGGCGCTGGGCGAGGGCGTGACGACCGACTACCTGGGCCGACCGCTGACGGTTGGTGACCGGGTCGCACTGGCGCCAGGCTATGCCGGCGGTGCATACGGCTTTCACGTGGCCGATGAGGCGCCGCACCTGCGCGGTGGCTTCGCCGAAGTGATGTACCTGCAGCCGGGCACGATCGTGCTCAAGACAGCGCTGCCGGCGGCCGTCGGCGTGCTGAGCGAGCCGTTCGCCGTCGGTGTCCACGGCGTGATGCGCTCGGGCCTGAAGTTCGGCGATACCGTCGTCGTGCAGGGCGCCGGCGCGATCGGCCTGCTGACGCTGGTGGCGGCGCGGGCCAGTGGCGCTGGCCGCATCATCCTGGTCGGCGGCCCGGCTGGCCGGCTGGCGCTGGCCCGGCGGCTCGGGGCCGACGTGACCATCAACATCGATGACGCCCGCGACCCGGCCGAGCGCACGCGGCTGGTGCTGGCCGAGACGTCGCGCGGCGAGGGAGCCGATGTCGTCTTCGAGTGCGCCGGCTTCTTGCCGGCCATCACCGAGGGCCTGGGCTTCACGCGGCGCAGCGGCACGTTCGTCGAGATGGGCCATTTCGTCGATGTCGGCTCGCTAGAGCTGAACCCGAACCAGTTGCTGATGCGCAAGAACCTGCGTCTGGAGGCGATCTGGGGCTATGGCGGGCCGGACTACTTCATGCGCGCCAATCGCATTCTGGAGCGCAACGAGTACCCGTTCGCCGATCTGGTCGAGCCGATCTTGCCGCTGGCACGCGTGGCCGATGGCTTCGCCGCGTTGGACGGCGGCTACAAGCTGGCCGGCAAGGACGTGATCAAGGTGGCGGTGCGCGGCGCGTAAGCGCTCCGCCCCGCCTCCGGTAACCAGACGCCTGGCCTCCTGCCGGTCAGGGCCGGCGGCCGCAACTGGGCGTGGTGTCCTCGCCGCGGTTGGCGGTGAGACGGGTCGCATTTGAGCCATCGCCGTTCATGATCCAGATGTCGTCGTTGCCGGCGCGGTCGGAGACGAACACGATGCGGCCGTCTGGGCACCAGGCCGGCAGGTTGTTCATCGCGACGGTGCTGGTCAGGCGCGTCAGGCCGGTGCCATCGACGGCGATCGCGTAGATCTCACCCTCGTTGCGACCCGGCACCTGCGATGAGAACACAATCGTCTTGCCGTCGGGCGAGATGGCAGGAAAGGTGTCATAGGTGTCCGGTCGCTCGGTCAACTGCTTCTGGTTCGCGCCGGTGTCGCTCATCGTGAACAGCTCCCAGTTGCCAGTGCGATCCGACGCGAAAATGATGCTCTTGCCATCGGGCGTCCAGGCCGGCCAGCCGTCGGACTTGGCGTCGTTCGTCAGTCGGGTGATCGACTCGCCGGTCGCCGTCATCTTGTACAGTTCCCAGTTGCCGTCGCGGTCGGACGAGAAGGCGATCCATTTGCCATCGGGCGACCAGGACCAGCCATTGTCCCAGGCGTTGAAGGCGGACGTCACGTTCGTGATGTTGCGGCCGTCGGCGTCGCCGACGTAGATGTCGTGATTGCCGGGGCTGGTCGACGTGCCGCCGCCGGTGGGGTCATGGCTGGTGTGCGCCCCTGGCGCGACCGATGAGAACAGGAAGCGCCGCCCGTCCGGTGACAGGCGCGGCGCCCAGGAGTGGCCGCGGGTAGAGGTCAGGGGGCGCTTGCGGCCACCATCCGGGTCCATGATCCAGATCTGCGAGTCGTGCTCCTCAGGCGAGTGAGACGAGTAGAGGATGACGAGCGCACTCCCACCGGCCGCCGCGGCCGGGGTGGCGGCGCCTGCCGGCGCGGCGGTCGTCGCCGGTGATGGCGCGGGCGTGGCCGCCGCGCTGGCGGCAATCGTTGCGGCTGGGCGCGTGGCGCTGGCCGGCGCGGTCACGGCGGCCGTGGTCGCCACGGCCGCGGCGGTCGGCACGGCGGCCACGACGGTCGGCTTCGCGGCCACTGCCGTCGGCGATGCGTCAGTGGGGCGCAGCAGCCAGGCGCCGCCGGCCAACGCTGCCAGCAGGACGATGGCGGCCACGGCCAGGGCGGCGATGGCCACCGCCGACAGCCCCCGGCGCGGCGTCGCGGTCGGGCGTGGTCGGGGCGCGCTGGGCGTGGCGGTGGCGGTGGCCACTTCCGCTGATACGTCGGAGTGCGTCGTGATCGTCGTGGCGATGCCGCTACCTGCGGCGGTGGTCGCCGTCGCGACCGGCTCGGCGACCGCCTCACCAGCTGGCGCCATGGCCGGTGGCGCGACACTGGCGACCGTCGCCGCCGTGAAGCCGGCAGCCGCGACCGGCGCCGTGAAGGTCGGCGCCTGGGGCGCGGCACTGGGTAGCACGTGCGCCCACTCGGCAAAGGTCGGGCACCCGGCTGGCGACGGCGAGCGCCAGGCACGGTCGAGCAGGCCGGCCACGGCCGGTCCCCACCAGGCGTGGACCCGTTCGTCCAGCAGCGTGGCGCGCGCGCCACGCTGCTGCATCTCGGCCGGATCGAAGTAGGTGTCGCCAAAGGCGGCGGCGCGTACCTGCTCGTCGCACCAGCCGAGCATCTCGCTCAACAGCAGCGCAGCCGGGAAGCGGTCGGCGTCGGCGGTCCAACTGACACCGGTCACTGGATGCCGATAGGCCGGCGAGGTCGGGCTGGTGGCGGCGGGCGCGGTCAGGCCCGGCGCGTACAGCGCCTCGATATCGACCAGCGCCACTGGCTGGCTGGCCGCGTCGCCGCCAACCTGTCCGACCAGGCCGGGCAGCACCAGGTTCGCGCCCGAGAGCTGGCAATGGGCCAACCCCTGCTGCTCTAACTGCGCCAGCATCATCGCCAGCGAGCGCGCCAGCGCCAGGCTCCAACCGGCCGGCAGCACGTAGCGCTGGGCGATCACGTCGGCCCAGGTTGGACCGTCGATCCAGGGCATCAGGACAGCAAACTGCAGGTCCGGGTGCTGGGCAATGGTCACGCCATCGCGGTTCGGCGTCAGCACCTGCCGCTGGCTGACGACTAACCCCGGCAGATCGGCGTGGTCGGCCAGCCAGTCGGCTTGCGTCACCAGCGCCGCCGTGCGCCCGTCCGCGCCAAACACCTTCAGCGCGCGGCTCTCAGCCGGCCCGTCGTTACCGCCGGCCTCGAGCCGGTAGACGGTGGCCTGCCCACCGGCGCGGGCGTAGGGTTGCCCCGGCGCCGCCGGATGCTCGGCGACGCGCCAGTTCGTGGCGCCAATCGTGATCGTCTCGTGTGGCGCCGGCTGGAACGCCATGCTGGTTCCTTCCATGCGGCTGCGCGACCGCGGCGCGGCGCGCACTCATCTCTCCGCGCGCCGGGTCGCGCGGGGCAGCCACCCTCGACCGGGCTGGCCGGCACAATGAGGAGTGCATCTGTATCAACGATGGCGTGGGCGTAGATTCGGACGCCGACCAGGATCGACTGCAGGGGTCGCAGTGCCGCATCACCCTGGGGGGCGACCTGGCCGGACCCGGCCAGCGGCGCTACAGGCCGAGTGCCTGGCGACCGATCAGCGTCAACGCGGCATCGTCTATCGGCGGATGACCGAGGCCGGCGCGCACGTCGCGAAAGTAGCGCTCCAGCGGCCGCGCGCGGTTGAGTCCGGCCGCACCGACGACGCGCAGCGCCAGATCGGTGACGCGAATGGCGTTGTTGGTGGTGATGTGCTTGGCCGCCGCCAACTGCCAGCCGAGCGCGTCGTGGCACTCCGGCCGCTCGACCCAGCCCTCGGCCGTGCCGTACAGGACGGCGCGCGACTGCAGCAGCAACAGTTCGATCTCCGCCACGCGGTGCTGGACGGTCTGCACTTCGGCGATCGGCCCGCTCAGGCCGCTCGGCCGGCGCTCGCGCGCGTACTGGATGGCATAGTCGCGCGCGGCCGTGGCGATGCCAGTGTAGACCGCGCCGGTCACCAGCGCCCAGCCGCGGCTGTCACCGGCGGCGGTCGTGCCGTCGTCGGGTAGCCGCGCGTCGGCCGGCGCCCAGACGTTTTCCAACACGATGTCGTGGCTGGCGGTCGCGCGCATGCCCAGGTTGTCCCAGGTCTCCTCGACGCGCAGACCCGGCGCGCCGGCCTCGATCAGGAAGTTGGCCCGCCGCGGCGGCTGCCCGTCATCCTGGACGGCGACCATGATGACGAAGTAGCGCAGCGCCGGCGCCAGGCTCGTCCAGTTCTTGCGGCCGGTGATCCGGTAGCCGTCGCCGTCGCGCACGGCGATCGTCGATGGCAGGCCGCCGCGGCTGGGGCTGCCGAGGTCCGGCTCGCTGGCGGCGGAGTTGATCAGCGCACCCTCGGCGACGACAGCCCGGCAGACGCGGGCAAAAGTCGCCTCCGGCCAGACACGGCCTTCAGCCAGCCGCCCGATCAGCAGCAGATGCATCGTCGCCGCCAGCGCCGTCGAGCCGTCGCCCCGCGCCAGTCGCTCCTGCGCCAGTGCGATCTCGAGCGGGTCGGCGCCGCGACCGCCATAGGCTTCCGGCACCGTCAGCGCCAGGTAGCCGGACGCGTGCAGATCGGCGAAGTTGTCGAATGGAAACGTGTTGTCGCGATCGTGCGCGCCGGCCCGAGCGGCGCAGCGCTCGGCCAGGCGATCGGCCAGGGCCATGAACTCGGCCTGGCGGTCGGTTTTCGGGAACAACATGCCTGCCTCACTACCGTCATCAACGGGCCGCTCCTCGGCCCGTCGCCACCGACCGGCCCCGCGCAACACGCCGCCGAAGTATAGCCGGTCACGAGGTCGCGGTCCGCCCCGAGGCGCCTCGACCAACCTACAGGAAGCTGCGCTCGCGGGCGCGCATCGCCTCCCAGGCGAGGCGGGCGGCCGTCACCGCCGGCATGGTGCTGACCTCGGCCACCGGCACGTCCCACCAGCTATCGTAGCTTGGCACGCTCTCCAGGCGGT
>JADLAZ010000241.1 GCA_020849725.1 Chloroflexota bacterium | reverse complement strand
GTGACCGATCAGCCGGTCAAGTACCTGATCATCACCCACTGGGGCGCCGACCACGGCATGGGCGGCGCGGCCTTCGCCGACACCGCCACGATCATCAGTCACCCGATCACGGCGCAGCGGATCGCCCAGGCGAATGACCCGACCACGCCCGTGCCGTCCGTGCTGGTCAGCGACAAGTACATGATCGACCTGGGCGGCAAGCAGGTCGGCGTCTACTTCACCGGCAAGAACCAGAGCGACGACTACCTGGTCGTCCACTACCCGGCGCGCAACGTCATCTTCATCGTCGACTTCGTGCGCCGCAACGCCATGCCGTTCCGCGACTTCCCGAACGGAGACATCGACGAGTGGGTCACGTCGCTCGACTGGATCGAGGCCAATCTGCCGTTCGAGACAATGATCCAGGGTCACCCGCCGGTCGTGACCGGCAAAGTTGCGCTGGTCGAGACGCGCCAGTACCTGCTTGACCTGATGGCTGCGATCCAGGACTCGCGTAACGCCGGCCACGCCGACAACTCGCCGGAGATGGTCGCCTTCGTGCGGGCGGCGCTGGCGCCGAAGTACGGCTCGTGGGCCAACTTCGAGACCTTCCTGCCGCTCAACATCCAGGGCGCGACTCGGTCGATGCCGACCAAGTAATGGCATCGTGACTTGATCGTTGGGCTGCGTGCCCCTGGAATGGAAGCTTTAGCCGGACCCAAGCGCACCGCCGGCTGAAGCCTCCATTCTAAACCGAAGCCCAGACGGGATGCCCAGGCCACCGTAGGGGCGGTTCGCGAACCGCCCCTACGCTACACAATACGAAGTATGCTATTCCCATGCGCGCTTCGATATAGGAAGCAGCGGTCTGCCCACGCCGCGGGCTCAGTTGCGCAGCCGGATGACGCGGAACGGCTCGGCGGCGGCCAGCGGTGGGCTGGCCTGAGCGCCGGCGTCGGCGGCGCGCTGGCGCAGGACGCCCTCGACGCGCTGGCCGTCGCCGACCTGGCTGACGTGACAGCGCATCGCTGCGATCTTGCGCTCGAGCGTCGCGCCGATATCCTGCCAGTAGTTCGGCTGCAGCGTGCCGACCAGCCAGATCTCCATGACGGCGTGCGGCTCCAACCCCTCCTGCTCGAGCAGCTCCGGGAAGGCCAGCCGCTCGCGGGCGGTGGGGAAGACGGCCGCCAGCGCCGCCTCGCCGGACAGGTAGTGGTCGGGGTGGTTGACGTAGTCGGCGTACCAGCGCGTGGCTGGGTCGAAGCAGAGCAGCCGGTCGGGCCGGATGCGGCGGATGGCGCGCACAAGCTGGCGGCGCAGGTCGAGCGTGTGCTGGAGCTGGCCGTCGCCGTGCTCCAGAAAGTGGACCTCGTGGACGCCGAGGGCGAGGCCGGCGGCGCGCTGCTCGGCCTGGCGCTGCTCGGCCAGTTGGTCGTGGCTGATGGTGGGGTCGGTCGTGCCACCGTCACCGCGGGTGCAGAGCAGGTAGACGACCTCGCCGCCGGCGTCAGTCCAGCCGGCGACCGTACCGCCGGCCAGGAAGTCCGGGTCGTCGGGGTGGGCCAGGATGGCGAGTGTGCGCCCTGGCGCCGAGGACTGGTCCACGTGGCTGGGAGTTGGCTGCACCATGGTGGCCTCCTGTCGTGACGCCGGGTCCACCGCCAGCGTCATGATGAGGCCGAGTATACACACCGCTGGCCGGCACGGGCGCATTCCCACCCATGGCGAACCTGCCACTGGGCTTCGTCACCCGCATCCGGGTGGAGCGCATCGGCGGCGGCGAGCCGGGGACCGGCCGCGTGGACGAGCAGTACCCCCAAGGGGATTCGAACCCCTGATCTTCACCTTGAAAGGGTGATGTCCTAGGCCTCTAGACGATGGGGGCGCGGGCACGAGCGGCCTACCGGCTGACCGTCCGCGTACCAGGAGGGTACCGGACGGGAGGAGGCCTGTCAAGGCGAATTTCGGCTCTGGAGGCGGCGAGACGCGGCCGAGACCGGACCCAGCACCCCGGCCGCGTAACGCATGTCAGGGCGTCGCCTGCACCCCTACTCCAGCGTCGCCGTCAGGTTGATGGTGACGTTGTTGCGAATGGCGTTGGAGATCGGGCAGCCCTGCTCGCCGGCCTTGGCGGCATCGGCGAAGCCAGCCTGGTCCAGCCCCGGCACCTGGCCGCGCACACTCAGGTTCATCGTCGAGACATAGACGCCGCCACCCTGCTTCGGGTCGAGTACGGCCGTGGCCGTCACGTGCAGGCGCGTCGGCGGCGTGCCGCGCTGGGTCAGCGCGTGCGAGAAGGCCATCGCGTAGCAACTGGCGTGGGCCGCGGCCAGCAGTTCCTCTGGGCTGGTCTTGCCGCCGGGCTGCTCGGTGCGTGCCGGCCAACTCACTGGTGTGCCGCTCATGATGCCGCTGCTGACCAGCGACAGACGACCGTTGCCCTGCGTCAGATTGCCTTCCCAGGTCACCTCGGCGGATCGTTCGGCCATTGGCACGGCGTTCCTCCTCTGCGGCTGTGCGCGCCGTCACTGGCGCCCTGGACGATTGTAGCCGCCCGCGGTCGC
>JADLAZ010000240.1 GCA_020849725.1 Chloroflexota bacterium | reverse complement strand
GTCCACGACCAGCCGCCCGATCGGGCCGTAGTCGATCTCCAGCCGGTCGCCCGGCGCGGCGAAGAAGTGACCGGTGCAAGTACCGGTGCTGACGATCTCGCCCGCGTGCAGCGTCTGGTCCCGCTCGCGCAGCCAGTTGACCAGCCAGGTCAAGGACGTCAGCGGGTGGCCCATCGCCGCCCGGCCGTAGCCGGACTTGATGAACTGGCCGTTCAGCGAGAGGTCGATGCGGGCGTTCGGCAGGTCCAGCCCGCGCCAGTCAGCGATCGGCGCGCCATGGACGAGTGCCGCCGCGCCGCCGTTGTCCATCGACGACCCCTGGTAGCCGCTGGCGCCGTACCAGTCGTCGAAGACGGTGTCGCCGATCTCCAGCGCCGGTAGCAGCGCCTCGACCGCCGCCGCGACCTCGGCCTCGGTGTAGGGCCGGTCGCGCGGCGGCAGGTCGGCGGCCATGCGAAAGGCAAACTCGCACTCCGAGCAGCGGTAGTTGATGAACAGCTCCCGCGGCAGCCGCGCCGGACTGGCGAAGATGGCGTCGCGGTTCAGTTGCCCCGGCGCCGGCCCCGGCACACCCTCGGCCCGCTGGACTTCGACAGCGGCGGCGCCGATCTTCCAGCCGCCCGACGGCCAGCCCAGCCGCTGGTTGAGCCGCTCCATCACCGCCATGACTGTCTCCCAGTGGCGGGTCTTCAGCCGCTCCGGCAGGACGACGCTGTGCCGCTCCAGCCGCCCGCGGGCAATGATGGCCACGACCTCGTCGATCTCGGCCGGCGTGAGCGGCGTTTGCCGCTGGCAGCGCACACCCTGGCCGGGCAGCGTCGGCCCGTGAATCCGCCGTCCCCACGATGTGATCTCTGCCGAGTCCGTCTGTTTCATGTGTCCCTCATGGTCATGCTATCACGCCTGCCAATGGCACCGGTGCTTCGTCGCTGCGATCGGCGGTCCGTGTCCATTATCAGTCAGGGAGCGTCCCGCCGTCGCCCTCGCCTTCCTGCTCCTGGCGCAGCAGGAAGGCGAGGGCGTGATGATAGGAATACCTGCATACGCACCGAGAGCAAGCAGGTGGCGATCCCCGCTCACGATCAGGTCGACGTTCCCGCCAATGGCGCAGACCAGGAACTTGTCATCGTCCGCGTCACCTTTGACGACACCATGCACACCAGCCGGTTCGACGAGGATGGCCAGTTCGCGGAAATCTTCGATCACCTGCGCGATCTCGGCCTCATCCATCTGATGACAGGCGCGCAGGTGTGAATAGCCCAGGACGTGCCTGGTCTCGGTGAGGATGGCCTCTGACGTGACAAGATCGAACCGGTAGGCTTCCCAGGCATGCAAGACCTGGGCGGCCCGAGCTGCCGGCGTAATGTAATGGCTTACGACGACATTCGTATCGACGACCACCCTCATGCCTGGTCCTGAGCGCGCACAGCCGCGATCGCCTCCTCGATGAGTTGCTGCGCCTCATCCTCGGGGAGGTTGGCCCGCTCGGAGACCTGGCGCATGTGCTCAAAGAAAGCAGCGCGCCGCTTCTTCCACTGCACATACAGCGCGATCGGCACGACGGCCGCGACTGGCTCGCCGTTCTTTTCGACGACGACGTTGTCGCCCCGCTCGACGTCGCGCAGAACGTTGTCGAACTGGCGGCGAACCTCGACCGCCTGAAGTGTCTTCTCCATTCTGCGCACCATTCTCACGTTGATCTAGTCGTGTGCGGGATAGATGCCCGCTACGCACTCGCGCCGGCTGACCGAGCAGGTGTGTCGACTACCATGTCTACGGTGGCGAAGGGTGGCTCTCGTCGCTGTGGTGCGCCTGCCACCGCTGGACCTGTTCGGCCGCCCAGGGCGCGTCGGCCGGTGCGAGTGCCGGCGCCGGCGGCGGGACGGTGTAATCAATCAGGTCGGCGTAGCGGCCGTCGGCGTAGAGGGCATCGATGATGGGCTGCAGCTCGAGCGCGACGTCGGGCACGCCCGCGCGCAACGGAACCCCGATTAGCGGCAGGCGGTCGCGCAGGTTGACCGGCCACAGGTCGGCCGCCGGCTCGCCAGCGCGCTTGACTAGCACGAGATAGTCGCCCATGGCGCGCGCCTCGGGTGGGCGCTCGCCGGCGCGTAGCAGATCGATCTCGACCCAGTTGGTCGCGGAGGCCATCGTATCGGCGCGCTTGCGCAAGAACTCCTGGCGGGCGCGCGTCGGCTCGGCGGTCTTGTTGATTGGCGACAGCACCTCGATAAGCGTGACAACCTGCCGGCTGACGCGGTCCCGGATCAGCACGTGCGGCTGGCTGACCGTGTCGGGTAGGTCGAGCGCGACCCGCACCGGCGCGGCGATGCGGCCCGCCCGCGTGACCGGCGCTTCCTGGCGCAGCGCGGCGACGAAGACATCGGGAAAGACCCAGCGCTGCTCGTCGGGCGTCACGACGTAGACGCTCGTGCCGGCGTCGGCGACGAACTCTGGTCCCAATGCCTGATTGAGCGCGCGGCGCAGCAGGCTGATGAGGCCGTCGTGGACGCCAGCCCAACCGCCGGGATCTTCGAGATAGAGGTCCATGCCCGGAAAGGGCGACGGCACGCCGGTCTCCAATCGTCAGTTATCAGGCGCGCGAGGGCGAGGAGGTGTGTAGCGGCGTCTGCCAGATGTCGATCGGCTACCCTGCCAGTCTATCACGCACCTGGTGGCCGGGCTGGGCAGCGGCTACAGGGAACCGGCCTGGCGGACGTTGCTGTCAGCAGCGGCACGCGCCAGCGCTGCCATCGGCGGGCGGCCATCCGGCGTATGCTGATCGAGGCGCGTTGCGCGTTGTATTCGGTGGG
>JADLAZ010000239.1 GCA_020849725.1 Chloroflexota bacterium | reverse complement strand
CGGCGCACGCCCCGCACGGCCCGACCGAAGGCCGCCTGACGCCGCCACCACGCCATCACCCCCTCCCACCTGGCGCTGCACCCACCGCCTCCGGGTCAGGCTGCCCCAGGTAGTCTAAACATCACATATGTGAAAGCGTAGGCGATTCCGGACCGATGTCACTGCCAGAAAGGGGGCGTCCATGTGGCTACGCATGGCGAGCTTGGCCTTGGTCGTGTTCATCGCGGTCGGCACCGTTATCGCGGCGCTTGTCGAACAGCGGCCCGCTGCTGCGGCCTTGCCGACATCGACCTTGGGACGGCGCCTCGATCGAGCCCAATTTGGTGCCGTTGGCTCGACCTCATTCATCGTCTGGGAGGATCGCGCTGTCCTCACCGGCCCTCCTCCGCGTAATCCGAAGGACAATCCCGTTTACGGCAGTTCTGATCTCTTCGGTCTCGACCTGCGAACCAACCAGGAGATTGTCGTGAACGCGACGCCCGGTGATCAGGCGCTGCCTGCTATCGCCGGCTCGGTCGTCGTTTGGCAGGACACCGGTCACAGCTGCCCCGGTTGCGACCGCGATATTCGTGGTAAGGATCTTGTTACCGGCCGGGAATTTGTGATCGCATCGGGTCCGTCAGATCAAGCAATGCCGTCGATCGCGGGCACGAGCGTCGTCTGGCTCGAGCAGGCCGGATCTCAGCAGCGCCTGCTGCTCAAAGAACTGGATGGGGCGACGTCGACCGAAATTACTGTTGTCGCTGCGCCGCCGACAAGTATCCTCCCGCCAGTGATCACTCCCGCCTTCGTGGTGTGGGGCCAGGATGAGGGTCTTCGACGCACGCTGCTGGCCTACGACCGAGTAGCCGGCAAGACCCGGGTCATCGTGGAAGGAAACAGCAATCCGGATACGGGGATTGGCACCTACGCCGCCTCGGGAAGCAGGGTGGTCTGGACCGATCCACAACTTTGGCTGAGCGACTTGACGGCTCCCAGTAGGACGCTGCTGTACGCTGGCCGCGCTGTTGACCCCGCGATCGACGGCACGGAGGTCGTCTGGAATACGAGCCTCTTTGGTGCCGAGCCGTCCATCTTCGGCATGGACTTGACCACGACTCGCCTGCTGGAGTTGGTGACCAGCCCACTGTACAAGCGCGGCCCGCGCCTGGCCGGCACGCGTCTGCTGTGGCTCGGCCAAGAGGACGGCCAAGGCCGTGTCCGGAGCACCGTGCGCGCCGATGCATTTGCCCAAGGAGTCGACCGTCCCTGGGGAGCGCCCGTCTCCGTCCAAACGCCGCCAGCGTCATCACTTCCGACGCCCACCCCGGCCCAACCAACGGCGACCATTCCAGGAACTGGCAGCCCGTTCCCCAACGCAACATCCTCGGCCGTGTCCGTGCTCGATCACGAAACCCTGCCCTCCGCTGACGAGTTGCGGGCAGCGTTCACACGGCCGACCTACAAAGGCATCCATGCCCCGAACTCCTGGGGATGGCAGGATCCGGCGGCGTGGAACGCGTTCCAGTCGAGCAATCCGTTCTTCGGCTCGGTGGTCGTGCTGGCCAGCGACTTGAACCGCACCAATCCTTCAACCGGTCAATCGGTGGCAAACTTGATGGCCAGCCTGAAGAACCAGAATGTCCGTGTCGTCGTGCGGCTGTTCCCTACCAGCGCGCCGAGCCAAGGATCCGATCATGTCGGGCAGAAGGTCGTTGCGCTCGCACAAGCCCACGACTGGATACAGCACATCCAGGTAGATAACGAGCCCAACCTCGAGTGGCCAGCGTCCAGCAGCTACGGCGGCATCTGCCCATGGGCGAGCGTCCAAGATCCGTGCTTCTACGACGCGATTGGCCGGTTCTATACGGATAGTTGGCACTCGATCGAGTACTACAAGAACAATCATCCTAACGCGACCGTGAGAAGCCGCATTGCCGCGATGCAGCGTTGGTCGCCGCCCCTCGCCGACATCTATAGCCTCATTGGGGGCCAGAGCATGTACAACTGGCTGCAGGGGATGGTCTTTACCTACAGTACCGGCGGCGGGCTCACCTATCACACGTACCCGGCACCTAACTTCGATTCGGACGGCAGCGGCGGGGTAATCAACAACAGTTGGCCCTGGATGGACCAGTGGCTGAAGGACCGGCTCGACCCGCCGGGTGGTGGGACGCCTGCCACGGCAAGCATGATCACCGAGTTTGGGTGGAATCCTGGGCAACTTGGCGCGTGCAGCTACACGCAAACCTCGATCTGGGTTGCCGCGCCGGGTCTCCCTGGGCCAACCGGGGGATGTAGCACTAATGACGGCGCCGCGCATCGCTTCGAGCAGGATAGTGCCCGCTTCCTGAGCGCGCATCGCCATCGCGCCGAGGTCGTGGCCGTCTGGATCCTCCATGGCGGCGACGGCGAAGCCAATGGCATCACCGACGGCAGGGCGAACTACTGGTTGTACAGCTACCAGCAGTCGAATCCATGAGCACTCGTATCGTTGCCACCACGCCTTCACCCTTCTCGACGATACGCATGGCGATTGAGAGGAGCAGGCGATCATGAACCACGATGCTCACGCCACGCAACTGGCTCACCAGCCAAGGATCCCGCGCCGGCAGCTTGGTCAACTGGTCGTTGCCGGGCTGGGGGCTGCCGCCCTGGTGCATCTCCCGGACGCTCCGTTCGCGCTGGCCGAGAATGGCCCAATCGCCACGACCTGGTATTTCGCCGAGGGCTACACGGCGCCAGGCTTCGACGAGTACCTGACGATCTTCAACCCGAATGGCGCTACTGCCACCGTCAACATTACCTATTATCCCGAAGGCGCTGCTGCCACGACCAAGACGGTCACGGTGGTGGGTAACTCTCGGTTCACGGTAGTCGTACACGACGCGGCCAGCCTCGGAGGCTACGGCCGCACCGCGCCCAACCAGGGACTCGCGGCCAAGGTCGTTAGCCAGGACGCTATCGGCATAATCGTCGAGCGGCCGATGTACTTCACGAATGGCGGTGTCGATGGAACCCACAACGTGCTTGGCACAACCAAACCGCGTTCCGCCTGGTACTTTGCCGAAGGTTGGACCGGAACGGGGTTCGACGAGTACCTGACGATCATGAATCCAAACACCGTGACCGCTCAGTTGCGATTGACCTACTACTTCAGCAATGGAGCGACGAGCATCCGCGACTTCTCCGTCGGTGCGAATAGCCGCTTCACGATCACCGTGCACGGATCGGGGCTTGGCGTCGGCCGGGGACAAGCCACCTCGATGTACCTTCAAAGCCTCAACGGTGTCCCCACCATCGCCGAGCGGCCCATGTATTTCACCTACGGCGGGAACGGCTATACCGCCAATGATGGGCACTCCCTCGTTGGTGCGCCAGCACCCAGCACGGTCTGGTACTTCGCTGAGGGCAGCACCGTCAACACCTACGATATGTTTCTATCGATCTTCAACCCGAATGGCGTCAGCGTGCCGCTCGACATCATCTACTACCTGGATAGCGGTACCGTCGTGCGGAGTCTCACCGCTGCCGCGAATACGCGTACGACGGTTACCGTCCACGGGAATCACGACCCAACGACCAACCCCGGCGGGCTGGGGCGCGGCTACGAACAGGTGTCGGCGAAGGTGCAGGTGGCGTCCAGTTCCGGGGCCGGCATTGTGGTCGAACGCCCCCTCTACTTCAAATACAACACCAGCATTACCGGCGGTCATACCGCCTTGGGGGCTCTCGCTCCGCGTCACAAATGGTACTTTGCCGAGGGATACACGGCGCCAGGCTTCGATTTATACCTAGTCATCTTCAACCCAGAAGCCACCTCGGCCACCGTGAGGATCACGTACTACAAGAGTGGGGGTGGCACGGCCATCCGAACGGAGACTATCCAACCTCGGCGGCGGATCGTCATCGCTGTGCACAATGATCCGCAAGTTGGCCGCAACAATGGGCTCGGCTGGCCGGTCTCGATGCTCGTCGAGACGGTCCAAGGCAGCAACGGCTCAGCCCCAGTTGTCGTCGAGCGGCCAATATACGTTAACAGCAGCGGCCGGACCGGCGGCCATAATATCGTCGGCTACGTACCGTAAGGCAAGAGCGGCGTCTCTGGTGGCAACTGGGCAGTCCGGCCGTGACTGATAACAGACCCTCCTGGTCAAACATAGTGGGGCGAATAAGTGTGCCAACTCCTATCCATAGGACTGGAAAATATCACATGAACCATGGATTCCAAGACTGTTAGTGACGCAAGAGGAACAGTCGATGATTCATCCTCCCGACATGCCCAGTCACTCCCAATGGTTGATCACGGTCATCACGGTTGGCCTCCTATTGGCCGGTGGCCTCGCCCCGGTCGCGGCCGCCGACTCCTATTTCGTTCCCGCCCCGATCGCCGACCCTGGCGGGTCACTGCGCACCGATGGCACCTATGCGGTCTGGGCCACTATCGAGGGCTTGAGTCCCCCCGGCCAGATCACGGGCATGAATGTCCTTGACATCACCGCCGTCGACCTGCGCGATGGCCGGCTGATCCCAGTCGCTACGGCGCTGCGCCCGGACATAGCGGCGTTTGCACTGGCCGACGGAACCGTCGTCTGGATTGACCAGCCCGCCGACGCATCGCGGCTCGCCCGCATCCGTACCATGACCCTGGCGACTGGTGCGGTGATCGATGTCACTGCCCCGGAGACTGACCGCCTGACGCTCGGGGCGCCGGCCATCGGCGGCGGCTGGGTGGTCTGGGATGAGTGGGTCTTGCCCGATGGTCCCCATCGCCTGATGGGTCGTGACCTGCAGGCCATGACGCCGCCCATCCGCCTGGTGAGCAACTTCGCTGGGCAGAGCGTACAGATGACCGACCGCCGCGTTGTCTGGGTTGAGGGGAACGCTGCCGATCAACGCGCCAGACCCTGGCAGGTGCGCAGCCTCGTCATCGGCGACGCCGCGCCGACGACGGTGGCGACGATCACGGCGGTGCCCTGGCCCACGCTCGCGGTCGGCGGTGATGTGGCCGCTATCCGGGCGATTGGGTATACCGAGAGCGACATCGTGACAACGGTCGAAGCGATCGACCTGCGCACCGGCACGCGCACGCTGCTGTCACGCCTCAGCGCGGTGGCCCAACCAATGCTGGCCACCGACGGGCGATTCGTGGTGTGGAACGAGAACACCACCCCCGATCTCAAGGTCATCGCCGCGCGCATGGCCGATCTGGCGACCACCAGCCGGTTGGTGCCAACCGCGCCGGTTCGGGCGCTGGGCAACGGCACGGCGCTCTGGTACGAGGTTGGGCCACCGCGACCGGGAATCGTCCCGGGCCTCTACGCCGCGCCGGTGACGCGCCTGCTGCCACAGGCGCCACGGCCCGCGCCGGCCACGACCGGGCCGGACCTGACTTACTTCCCCGAGACCGGCCACTCGCTGGCGTTCAGCTTCCAGGACTTCTGGGAACGCAGCGGCGGCCTGTCTATCTTCGGCTTCCCGCTCACCGAGGAGTTCGAACAGCGCAACGCGGACGGCGGGCCGTTCTTCACCGTGCAGTACCTCGAGCGCCAGCGTTTCGAGTACCACCCGGAGCTGGTCGGCACACCCTACGAGGTCTCGCTCGGCCGGCTCGGCGCCGAGGATGCGGCGCAGCGGGCGGACCTGCGCGGGTTGTGGGCCCTCAACCCGGTGCCGGCCACGGCTGCTTCTATCGAAGGCTGTCGCTATGTGCCGGAGACGCAGCACCGGCTGTGCGGTGAGTTCCGGCCCTACTGGGAGGGGCATGGGTTGGAGTTGGGCGACCCGGGCGTCAGCGTTCGGGAATCGCTGGCGCTGTTCGGCTACCCGATCAGCGAGGAGTTCATCGACCCACGTACCGGTCTGATCACCCAGTACTTCGAGCGGGCGGTGTTCGAGTACCACGCCGCGCTGCCTACCAGCGCGCGGGTGCTGCTGGTCAGACTTGGCGCGCAGCGGCTGGCGGCGTTCGGCTGGGAGTGAGAGACCGGCTGAAGTCTCGATTCCGGGGGTGCGGCCCGGCCTCACCGAACCGCCCTACACCTCCATCACCGTTGGCAGGATCATCGGCCGGCGCTTGGTCTGCTGGTACAGATAATCGCCGGTGACCTCGCGGATCTTGCGGTTGAGGAAGGACCAGTCGTTCGACTTGTGGCCGTTGGCCGACAGCGCCTGGCGCACCTGCTCCTTGGTCGCGTCGAGCAGCTCGCCCGACTCGCGCGAGTGAACGAAGCCGCGCGTGACGATGTCCGGCCCGGCCAGCAGTTCGCCGGTCTGGCGGTCGATGGTCACGACGACCATCAGGATGCCGTCGCGGGCCAGCATCTGCCGGTCGCGGATGACGACCTCGCCGACCTCGCCGACGCTCAGTCCATCGACGAAGACGTAGCCGCAGTCGACCTTGCCGGTGATCTCAGCGCTGTTCGGACCGAGCTCGTAGACCGCGCCCGACTCGCCGATGAGGATGTGCTCGTCGGGGATGCCCAGGCTGCGCGCCAGCTCGGCGTAGAGGTGCAGGTGGCGCTCCTCGCCGTGATAGGGGATGACGAAGCGCGGCCGGACCAGGTTGAGCATCAGCTTCAGCTCTTCCTGGCTGGCGTGACCCGAGACGTGAACGCGGTCGATGGCGCTGTAGATGACGCGGGCGCCCTGGCGGAACAGGCTGTTGATGATTCGGCCGACCGAGGTCTCGTTGCCAGGGATGGGCGTCGCCGAGACGATGACCGTGTCGCCGGCCCGCAGCGAGATCAAGCGGTGATCGCTGTTGGCGATGCGGTTGAGTACCGCCATCGGCTCGCCCTGGGCGCCGGTGACGACGTAGACGACCTGCTCGTCTGGCAGGTTGGCCAGCTCGCCGGCGCCGCGCAGCACGCCGTCCGGCGCTGTGAGATAGCCCAACTGCTGGGCCATCTCGACATTCTTCTCGATGCTGCGCCCGACGACGGCGACCTTGCGGCCATAGATCTCGGCGACCTCGATCACCTGCTGGATGCGGGAGATAAGCGAGGCGAAAGTCGCTACGATGATGCGCCCCGGCGCCTCAGCGAACAGCCGCATGAAGGCGTCGCTGACGGTCTTCTCCGACGGCGTCATGCCCGGTGTTTCGACGTGGACGCAGTCGGAGATGATCGCCAACACACCGCGGTCGCCGAGCGCCGCCAGTTTGTGGAACTCGGTCGGCCGGCCATCGACCGGCGTCTGGTCGAACTTGAAGTCGCCGGTCTGCACGATCAACCCGGCCGGCGTGTCGAGGGCGACGCCGACGCAATCGGGGATGCTGTGCGACACGCGAAAGAACGACGCCGTGAACACGCCGGCCTGGACGACCGCGTCCGCGTCGATCACCCGCAGGTCCGCCTGCTCCAGCAGGCCGCGCTCGCGCAGCTTGACCTCGACCAGCCCGATCGTCAGCGCCGTGCCGTAGACCGGTGGGAAGCCCAGTCGCGGCAGGACGTAGGGCAGGCCGCCGATGTGGTCCTCGTGGCCATGCGTGAGGAAGATCGCCCGCAGGCGGTGGCGCTTGTCGTCAAGATAGCTGACGTCGGGGATGACCAGGTCGATGCCCAGCATCTCCTCTTCCGGGAAGCCCATGCCGGCATCGATGCAGACGATGTCATCGCCGGCTTCGACCAGCAGCATGTTCTTGCCGACCTCGCCGAGGCCGCCAAGGGGGATGATGCGTACGCGCTCGTCCGACAAGAGTGCGGTTTCTCCCTTCACTGACCCAATCATGACGCGGCTGGTGAACCCACAGCGGGGCCAGTCGCGTCAAGATGGGGCGGTTGCCTGTCAACGGGGCGGCCGACCTGAGGCCGCCATCACAGTCAGATTGGTGTGACCCTAGAACATCGAGAGTTGGCGTGGAGGCGGCGCCGCCTGCTCCTCCAGCTCGACCTGCTCAAGTTCGGCCAGGAGGCGGGGGATCTTGAGCATGTCGCTCTCCACGGCTGTGCGCAAGCTCGGCTGGTGGAGCGCCGCCGCCGGATGGTACATCGGGAAGACGACGAGGTCGCCGACTTTCTTTGGCTGGCCGTGGATTTGCGAGATGCGCGCGTTCGGAAACCAGCGCGCCATCGAGTAGCGCCCGAGGGTGACGACCATGCGCGGCCGGAGCAGCGCCAGTTGCGCATCCAGATAGCGGCTGCAAGCGGCGATCTCGTCGGGCAAGGGGTCGCGGTTGCCTGGTGGCTGGCACTTGACGACGTTGGTGATGAACACGTCCTGCCGCTTCAGCCCGATCGAGGCGAGCAGCTCCTGGAGGAATTGCCCGGCCGCGCCGACGAAGGGCCGGCCCTGCTGGTTCTCATTCCACCCGGGAGCCTCACCGATAAACAGCAGCGTGGGATTGCTCGGACCTTCGCCCGGCACGGCGCGGTTGCGAGTGCGACACAGATCACAGGCGCGGCAGTCCGTCACCTGGCGCGCAATCTCGTCGAGCGTGACGGCCACTCATCCTCCCCCTGGGCGCCGGGCGCCGTGTGCTGGTGAGTGTATCCGAACACTCCCCGCGGGGCCAGTGGGCGGTATGGGCGGAGTAGTTGCGCGGAGGCCGAGTGGGACGAGTGCCCCCCAGCACCCACGCATCACGCGAGGCCGAGGAGCGCGCGGGCCTGCTCCAGCAGCCGCGCCACCTCAGCGGCGTCTCGGCCTTCGGCATACAGGCGCAGCAGTGGCTCGGTGCCGGAGAAGCGGATCAGCAGCCAGCAGCCATCCTCTAGCTCGAACTTGACGCCGTCCAGGTCGGTGATGGCCAGGACCCGCCGGTCGGCCAGGCGCGCCGGCTGGGCCGCCTCTGCGCGCTCCAGCAGCGCCTGACGCCGCGCCGGGTCGAACGTGAGATCGAGCCGGTCGTAGGCGAACGCGCCGATCTTCTCATGCAGCGCGGCGACGACCGCCGAAGCCGGCTGACCCACACGGCGCACGAGGTCGACCAGGAACAGGCCGGCTAGCACGCCGTCGCGCTCGGGGATGTGACCCCGGAAGGCGAAGCCGCCGCTCTCCTCGCCGGCGATGAGACCTTGATGTTCGATGAGCGCCGGGCCAAGATATTTGAAGCCTACCGGCGTCGTATGGACAGGGAGTCCGTACTCCTGCGCCAGCCGGTCGAGCATCGATGTGGCGTTGACCGACTTGACGATCGGACCACGCCAGCCACGCTGCTCGACGAGATATACGACCAGCAGTGCGAACACCTGCTGCAGCGTGACGAACCGGCCGCGCTCGTCGACCATGCCGATGCGGTCGGCATCGCCATCCAGCGCCAGGCCGAGCGCCGAGTGGGATTCGGCGACGACGCGGCCGAGTTGCGTCAAGTTCACCGCCACCGGCTCCGGGCCGCGCAGGCCCGGAAAGGCCGGGTTGGGCTGGCCGTTGATCTCGACGACGCGCGTCGAGCCACCGGCCAGCAGCGTCGGGAACTGCCCCCCGCCGGCGCCGTGCATCGCGTCG
>JADLAZ010000238.1 GCA_020849725.1 Chloroflexota bacterium | reverse complement strand
TCATCGACGGCTTCTTCCGCCGCTTCAATGGCGACCCGGAGCAGGGGATCGCCCACGAGCTAGCGCACGACAACAATACCGCCGCGGCCGTGCTGCTGACGGTGCCAATCGGGATCATGGCCGTACTGTTGACGGCGATCACCATCCTGACACGCTAGCGTATCACGGACGGGCGGTCCGGCAGAGCCGGGTCTATACTCGCCGGTGTTCCGGCACGCCTCGCATCGAGACGGAGCAGCGATCTGCCCACCCGGGCGCATCACTCAGAAAGGATACGGCATGTCGGTGGCTCACACAGTCGATCAGTTGCTGCGGGCACCGGGTGTGCAGGAGGCGCTCCGCGACGTGGACGCGCTTGTCGCGCCCGTCGTCGAGCATACGCTGGAGCTCAGTCGCATCCCATCGCCCACTTTTGCCGAAGGTGACAAGGCGCGGCATGCCCTGGCCGCCATGTCCGACCTCGATCTGCGTGACGTCCACCTCGATGCGGTCGGCAACGTGCTGGGGCGTCGTCCCGGTCGCGGCGGCGCCGGTGCGGTCGTGCTGGTGGCGCACATCGACACGGTCTTTCCAATTGGGACCGAGCTGACCGCGCGCATCGATGGCGGCATGCTGCGCGGACCGTCAGTCGGCGACAACAGCCTTGGTGTCGCCGCGATGCTGGCGCTGCCAGGCATCCTCGACCGGGCTGGCGTGCGTACCGAGCAGGATATCCTCCTGGCCGCCAACGTGTGCGAGGAGGGGCTAGGCGATCTGCGCGGCATGCGCGAGATCATGCGCACGCACGCGGGCGAGATCCAGGCCGTGATCGCCATCGAGGGCCAGACGCTGGGCCGGGTGACGCATCGCGCCGTCGGCAGTCGCCGGCAGCGCATCACCGTCACCGGGCCAGGCGGACATAGCTGGGGCGACTTCGGCCGCCCGAGCGCGATCCACGTGCTGGCGGCGATCGTGGAGCAGATCACCCATCTGCCCGTGCCGAAGACGCCGCGCAGCAGCTTCAATGTCGGCGTCATCGGGGGCGGGGTGTCGATCAACACCATCGCGCCGACGGCCTCGTGCGAAGTGGATCTGCGGAGTGAAGGGCAGGCCGAGCTGGAGGGCCTGGTCGACTGGGTTGGTGGAGTGCTGGCGCGTCGCCAGCCGCGCGACGTGAAGGTGACGACCGAGCCAATCGGTGACCGGCCGGCTGGCTCGGTGCCGGTCGACGCACCGATTGTCGCGCTCAGTTGTGCCGTGCTGCGGTCGCTGGGGATTGAGCCAACACTGGATGCGTCCAGCACCGACGCCAATATCCCGATCAGCCTGGGTGTGCCGGCGGTGTGCCTGGGCGTCTCTCGCGGCGGTGGGGCGCACCGGCTCGACGAGTATGTCGAGATCGAGCCGATTGGCGCGGGCGTGCGCCAATTGCTGTTGACGACGCTGGCACTGGCTGGGCTGCGCGACTGATCGTCGCTCAGCCGCCGAGGGAGCGCAGCGAGTTCATAATGGTCGGGATCGCCGGCACCAGGATGACGACGAAGATGGCCGGGAAAATGAGCAGTGCCAGCGGGAAGAGCATCTTCACGCTGGCCTCGCGCGCCAGGCGCTCGGCCCGCTGACGGCGACGCAGGCGGATCTGCTCGGCCTGGCCCGCGAGGGTGCGCCCAATACTCAGGCCGACCTCATCGGCCTGGATCAGCGCCGAGACGAACGTCGCCACCTCGGCGACGTCAGTGCGGTGGATCAGGCCGCGCAGCGCCTCGCGCCGGCTCTTGCCGACCTTCAAATCGGCCAGCACATTCGAGAACTCATCCGACAGGGGGTTGTTCCACTTGTGGACGACCTCCAGCATCGCCGCGTCCAGGCTGAGGCCGGCCTCAACACTGATCGCCAGGAGGTCCAGCGCATTCGGCAGCGCCTTGACGACCTGGCGCTGGCGATGCCGGACCTGGCTTCCCAGCCAGAAATCTGGCAGCATGAAGCCGATCACCAGCAGCAAGATCGGCAGCAGCACCGTCGCCAGCGCGCCCTGCACCGGCATCAGCAGACCCAGCACCAGGCCAGCGCCGGCCGCCAGCGCCTTGCAGGCCAGGAAGTGGCTGACGCGCCAGTTGAAAGGCGAGCCGGCCAGGATCAGCCGGCGCGAGGTCTGGCGCACCTGGTGCGGCGGTAGCACGCGCACGATGATGGAGGCCAGCCCCCGCACCACGACCGCACCGAGCAAGTTCACCAGCGATGGCGACGGCTCATCATCCGAATAGCGGATCACCGACGAAACGAACGAGCGGAGCCGCAACTCGCGGCCCGTCCGGCGCTGGTGGGTCACTGCCCCCAGCGTGGCCAGGACGATCCCGAACGCCGTCATCAGGCTCGCCGCGACCAACCAGGTATCCGGGAGCGGCGCCCGCACCGGCCGAGGCGGCACCGGCTGCAGCGGCACAGTGCGGCGTGTCACCGCCACCGGCACGCCCGTCCCGGCGCGCGGCAGTCGGTAGGCCACGGCCGCCGTCGTGCTGCCGCCCGGTGCGGCGACGGTGAGCTGGCTGACGACGCGATCGCCGGAGAGCGCCTCGCTACCGCGGGCGGTGTAGACGATCTCGTAGCGGCCACCGAAGTCGTCGTAGGCAGCCTTGAGGACTGCCGGCAGGTCGGCGCCGCGCGGCGCCCGGTAGTAGCGGCCGCCACTCCCCTTCGCCAGGCTCTCCAGCACCTCATCGCGCACCTGCCCGCCGACGCCGATGATCGAGAGCTTGATCCCCGTGTCGGCCGCCAGATTCTTGATCGTGCCGAGGGAGACATGGCTTTGCACGTCGTCGCCGCTGGTGATGAGTAGGACCGACTGGTTGCCGGTGACCCGGGCCGCCTCCGAGATCGCCAGGTAGGCGCCATCGTACAGGCGGCGGGAGCCGTCGGCAGTCAGTCGGTCGAGGTTCTGAGTCAGCACGACCTTGTCGCGCGTGAAGGGGTTGGCCAGCGCGAAGCTGGTGTCGAACCTGACCAGGCCGGCCTGGTCGATCGGGCGCAGGCGGGCGATGATGGCCTTGATGCCCTCTTTCGTGCCCTCAAGCCGGCCATCCTCAACCATGCTCAGGCTGGTATCGACGGCCAGGAGCAGTGCGAGCGGCGTCGGGCTGTCTTTGAGCATCGATACCGTATCGGGCTGGATGTCGCGTCCCTCCTCGACGACGGTGACATCGTCAACCGTCAGGCCAGGCACCGGCTGGCGGCGTTGATCCTCAATGGCGGTCTGCACGACGACCATCGGATAGCCGGCGACGTCCGTCGTCGACTCCAGCACGATCGGCGGCTCCGCGCCAGCGAGGCTGGGCCAGCCCGACCCCAGCACCAGCGCCAGCAGGGCCACCAGAAGCCGCGAAGCCCACCGGGGCGGCAGCGCGCGTGACCGAGCCAGGATGGCAAAGCTACACATCGATGCTCACGATCCGGCGCAGGATGACGAAGGCCACGACCACCATGGCCACCGCACCGGCGGTCAGCATCTGTGGCAGGCCCGGGTCGAACAAGCGCATCTCATAGGTCGGATTGAGGAAAAAGAGCAACACCGCCAGCACGATCGGCAGAATCACCAGCACATTGGCCGACATCGTCTGCTGCGCGGTGAGGCTGCGGATGTCGCCGCGCACCCGGACCCGCTCCCGGATGGTGTGGGCGATGACCTTGAGCACATCGGCCAGGTTGCCGCCGACCCGAAACTGAATGGCCACGGCCGTGGCGAGCATGTCCAGATCGTCACTGTCGATGCGCTCCTGCATATTGATCAGCGCATCATCGAGCGACATACCCAGGCTGACCTCACGCAAGGCGCGGCTGAACTCGGTCGACACCGGCGCCGGGATCTCGCGCGCCACTAACTCGAGTGACATCGGCAGGCTAGTGCCGGCTTCGAGTGAGCCAGCCATGATGTCGATCGCGTCCGGCAGATGGCGCTCGAAGGCCTGCACGCGCCGCTGCTGCATCACGCGCAGCACCAGCATCGGCGCCAGCCAACCGAGTACCAGCCCGATGAGGGTCGCGAGCGGTTGCAGACCGGACGGCGACTGGGAGGTCAGCAGCAGGAAGGTCACGCCGCTGAACAAGGCAGCGCCGATGCGCAAATAGAGGAACTGGTTGGGGAGCAGCGGCGACCCCGCCCGCAGGAGTTGGCGGCGCAACTCGGCGCTCGTTCGGCTGCGCCCGAAGGCCGCATTGATCTGGCGTGCCAGCGAGACCCGTGGCCGGTCGCCGGCCAGGTCCTCCGGCTCCGGCGCTTCACCGACGTGCGCGCCGATGAACACGCGCAGCCGGCGACTGAAGGCCCGCTCGATGCGCAACATGTAGGCGCCGGCAATCACAAGGAAGACGGCCAGCGCGGCCACGATGCCGGCGACAAGGCTCTGGTCGATCGTCGTGGGAACGGGCATAGGCTGACGGACCCTCCCGACCGGGTCGTGGGCTTACGCGCGCGGCGGCCGCTGGTCGACACCGAACAGGCGTGGCGAGAGCCGGTGACCCAGTTGCTCCAGGCGCGCGGCGAACAAGGGGCGCAAGCCGCTTGGCTCGAGCCGGCCGCTGATGCGGCGACCGTCCACGGCGGAGACGCGAAACTCGAAGATATCCTGCGTCACCACGGTCTCCTTCTCCATGTCGGTGACTTCGGTGACTCGGGTGATGCGCCGCACACCGTCGGCCATGCGCTCGATGTGCACGATGAGGTCGACGGCGGCGGTGATCTGCTCGCGGATGGCGCGCAGCGGCAACTCCGTGCCGGCCATCAGCACCATTGTCTCCAGGCGCGACAGGGTGTCGCGTGGTGAGTTGGCGTGGATCGTGGTCAGGCCACCGTCGTGACCGGTATTCATGGCCTGAAGCATATCGAGCGCCTCCGGGCCGCGGCACTCACCGATGATGATCCGGTCGGGGCGCATGCGCAGCGAGTTGACGACCAGATCGCGCACGGTGACCTCGCCGCGTCCTTCGATGTTGGGTGGTCGCTTCTCCAGGCGGAGGACATGGCGCTGGCGCAGTTGAAGCTCGGCCGCGTCCTCGATGGTGATGATGCGCTCGCCAGGCGGGATGAAACTGGAGAGTACATTCAGGAGCGTCGTCTTCCCCGAGCCGGTGCCGCCGGAGATGATGAGATTCAGCCGGCCGCGCACGCAGATACTGAGAAACTCCACCAGGTCGACGCTGCACGTGCCAAACGTGATCAGATCTTCGACGGTTAGTGGGTCGCGGCTGAACTTCCGGATCGTGATCGTCGGGCCATTGAGCGCGATCGGCGGGATGATGGCGTTGACGCGGCTGCCGTCCGGCAGGCGGGCATCGACCATCGGATTGCCTTCGTCGCAGCGCCGGCCGAGCGGCGCGATGATGCGGTCGATGATGCGCTTGACATGGTCGTCGTTGTCGAAGCGCACATCGGTCTCATAGATCATGCCGTCGCGCTCGACATACACGGCATCGGGTCCGTTCACCATGATCTCATCGACCGTGTCATCGTTCAGCAGAGCTTCGATCGGGCCGAACGAGGTGATGTCGGCGATGATCGCGTCGAGCAGCCGGGCGCGCTCCGTGCGCGGCAGCGGGATCTCTTCCCCCTCCAGCGCGACGTTGAAGATATCTTCGATGGCTCGGCGAACCTTCCCACTCTCGAGATGCAGGTCCGTGTCGAGCTCGGAGATGACCCGCTGCAGCAGGCGGCCACGCAGGGTCCGCAGGTCCTGGCGGACAGTGGTGGCGGTGGTGAGGACCGGTGGTGGTGGCGCCTCGATCCGCGCCGGCAGTGTATCGGTCGGCGTCTCGTCCGGGAGCGCCGGTGGGCGCGCACCCGGCGTGCGGCGTGAGATGGAGAAGGTCATGGGGTCACTCCGGACGAAGCACAGCCAGGATGGCGGGACACCCGCCGCAGATGGTTACGAGCGGCGGGGCATCCAGGCCAGCAGGCCACGGTTGTGGCCGTTGCGCGAGTTATTGTTGCTTGAGCCGGCCGTCGCCAGTGGTCGGTCGGAAGTCAGGATCATCACGAGCTGGCGAATGCCGCGGCTGAGCCGGCTGCGCCGGTCGATCGTCACAGCCGGCTCGCCGGCGTTGATAGCCTTGATGAGGGTGCGCCCGTCAGACCGGATGCCGACGGCAACCTTCAGCTTCAGGTTGTCTTCGATATCACCCCGCGTGATCGCGCCCCGGCTGTTCTCGCGGTTGACCAGCAGCACCAGCTTATCGGCCGGATAGCCATACTCCCGGCAGGTGCGCACGAACCGGGCCGCGTTCTTCAGGGCCGGTAACTCGGGCGTGGCCACCAGGACGATGGTGTCGGAGCTGTCGAGCGCGGTGGCCGTCACCTGATCGGGCAGCGAACAGGTGTCGACGATGATGTAGTCGAAATAGCTGCGCATGGACCGCAGCACGCGCTGCATCGCCTCACCAGAGACGACTTCGGCCGATTCGAGGTCGTCGGGCGCCAGCAGGACCGAGACACCGGAGCGATGCACGACCGAGGCGCTGTCCAGCACGTCCTTGTCCAGGTCGCGCAGGTGAGGGAGCAGATCGGCCATGGAGTTTCGCGAGATGATGTTCAGTGACACGGCGACGTCGCCCGAGTAGAGATTGCCATCGACGAGCGCCACCCGACTGTGGGTGAGCGTGCGCATCGCGATCGCCAGGTTGACTGCGATCGTCGTGGCGCCCACGCCGCCCTTCGCGCCATGAATGCTGATGATGCGTCCGGCCTGCGGCATCGCCAGATGGCCGGCCTGGCTGATCATCGCCCGCCGCCGCCGCTCGATCTCGTGGACGCGCCGAATCGTCTCGACCAGATCGTTGCGGTTGTAGATATGGGTGATGTAGGCGCGGGCGCCGGCGAGGGTGGCCTCGCGCCCGAGGCCCTCCTGATCGTCGGCCAACAGAGCGATGATGGCCGACGTGGGTGCCGCGGCCTCCAGGCGGCGAATCGCCTCGACCGGGTCTTCCCGTCGCGCCGCTAGCAGGATGATGTCGGGCGGCTCCTTGGCCACCTGCTTGAGTGCGTCGGCGAGCACAGTCGGGCCAGCCTGCACGTGCAGGTCAGCCTCGCGACTCAGGATCTGGCTCACCTGATCGACATGGGCACGGGTGTCGTCGATGATCAGGACCTGGAGCTGGGGCGCCACGCTACTCACTGGTGGTGCGGTCCTTTCCCACAGATGTCGCGTCGCCGCCGTGGGGCGCCGACTGGCGGCCGGCTAGGGGCGCAATGGACCCGACAAGCGGAACTTGAACTGATCGTAGATGGTGGAGATGGTCACAGCCTCGGTCTGAACGGCCTGGTTGTCGTCTGGTGACCGCAGCGCCAGGTCGATGATGCCGCCGGAATCCTTGATGTACTTCAGGACCAGGGCATCCTGATGGTCGGCCAGGAAGGTGATGACCAGACCGGCGTTGCGACTCGTCGCGCCGGTGACGCTGCGCTCGTTCGAGGGCGCGGTCGCTTCCTGCCCAACCGCCAGCACTTCGACGTTCTGCATCGTTGTCTGCACACTGATGTTGCTCGTCGTCGACACGGTGTTCTGGCTCGTCAGCGCCGGCGGCGCGTTCGGCCCGGTCGTCTGCTGCTGAGGCAAGGGCAGCGACAGCAGGATGTCGACGCGGTCGCCGGCGCGGATGGCGCCGATCGTCGACAGGATGTCGTTGCCGGGGAATGCCACGGCGACCTTGCCCTTGGGCACGCTGGCGGCGACGTTGCCGGCGCGGCGCGTCGGCGAGAGTTGGGCGTTGAGGATGATCTGGTCCTTGACGATGCGCGTCGTCGTGAACTTGCCGACCGCCTGCTCCGGTTGGGCGATCGCGCCGGGCGGCACGAACTCCTGTGGGAACGGCTTGACCACCAGCGCATCGGCCGACACCGGCACCAGTTCCGGGATGTCGCGCGCGGCCATGATCACGTAGACCTGGCGGACCTCCACCGGCTGGTTGTTGGCGCGGCTGACACTGATGACCAGCAACCCGGATAGGACGGCCAGCAGCAGGCCGCCGACCATGACAATGAGACCTGTGCGCCGCCTCACAACCGACTCCCTCCGACCCGGCTGCCTGTCGGCTGCCGTCCGGCTGTGCCCCGTGCTCGCGTGGGATCATTGGCGCTGGGAGCAGTCGGGGCAATAGCGTGCTGCATCGAACTTGCTTACGTCGCTGGTTAGGGGTTTGTCACCATGACCGCACCCCGTCTGGAGCGGGACGTGCGCCACAGACGCCAGGCTGTCTGGATTATACGGACCCGCCTGTCACGGCGCATGGCGCATGGCGCGGTCGCTGTCGAACCTGTCATGTGACCGCTGTCCACGAATGGCGCGAAGGCTACGGTCTCGTCGAGCCTGGTGTCCGATGCGGGCTAGTGAGCCCCACACGTGGGCGCCAGGCGCTCGGCCACGCCGGCTGACAGTGCGCCATGATGCCGACCAGGACGATCACCCCCTGGAGTGCCGCCGCGAAGGCGAGCATCGCCGCGCCGGCAGCAAACGGGATTGTCTCGCGTGCCTGGGGCAGGAGGTGCCACAGCAGCACGAGCCCCACGCCGGCGACCGGCAGCGCCACGACCCAGACTTCGTTGAGCGCCAGAACCAGCCGACCGAATGGTCCACGGGGCCGCGCCGGCACACCGACTAGAATCAGCGCCAAGGCGGGCCAGACCGCGATCGCGTTGTACAGGCCGGGGTTAATGCCAAGGCCGACGGCGCCCACGGCCAGCGCGGCGGTGACACCGATCGCGCCCCAGGATGCGGTCGCCGGGCAATGTCGGTGGCGCCACCAGTAGCCAGCGAGCGCCGCCAGCAAGGCGGCCCGAATCCCCCAGGTGACGAGTATCTGGTCACCCAGGAGGCTGGACAGGTAGCTGCCCGGATATTGCTCCGCATTCAGGCGCATAGCGAGTAGCCACTGTGCCGGCCAATCCGGCCGCGCGATGAGGCCGCCGGCCGTGAGTACGATGACACTGCCCATGCTGCCCAGGAAGAAACGCCACTGGCGCCCGGCGAGCGCGTGCAGCGCCATGCCGCCTGCCAAGAGGATGACGTAGTGCGGCTTGATGAAAGCCAGGGGCAGCGCCGCGCCGGCCAGACCGGGATGACCCGATCGATAGAGCAACCAGGCGGCAAGCGCCGGCGCGACGGCGAGCGCGGCATTCTGGCCGAGAGCGTACTGATCGTAGGGTGCGGCAAGTGCCAGCAGCAGGGTAGCGGCCGATAGCCCAGCCCAACTGCGCGGCGCGATCCCGATGAGACGCAGCCCGAGGGCAACGACACCGGCGGTGGCGAGGAGCACCAGCAGCCGGAGGGTGCTGACTGCTGGGTCAAGATCGAGCCAGATGCCGGGGAGATACCAGAGCAAAGCGGGGAGCGGGTAGGTGAATATATTGAGGTTCTCAGGGCCATCATGACCCCAGATGGCGCGCTGAGCCTGGCGTGCGATGGCTGGTGCGTACGGATTCTGGCCCGTGGCCACCGCCCGGAGACCGAACCAGAGCGGGTAGGCATCGCCGCCCTCGCGCAGCCGGCTGTGGACCGGAGGACGCCCGTCATCGGGGTGAACGAGGGCGAGCATGGCGCTGACATGGGCCATGTAGACCGCCATGCCCAGCGCGATCACGAGCAGCCCGAGCGCGACCGGCCGCGTTCTCCAGCGTCCCACCGGGGCTGTCGTTATGCTGGCCTCCGTGTCGACGCCCCGAACGTCACCGGCACACACGGGCGACTCCTCGGCGCTGCTTTCGATGGGACTGCCTGGCACAAGGAAGCTGTCGTGGCGTCTGCTTGCGTCGCGGAACGCAGTCAACCCATCTATCATTGGCTCAGGCGCCGGCGCCTGTCCATAGGACCATCGGATCACCTGGACCAGCGGAGGAACGCAGTCGCACAGGTCTGGCGGGTCGTCACCTACCGCGGGCAGTGGCCAACGCGCACGAGCGGCTCAGGCCATGGCAGCCGCCCGACTGGCCGGATTGTCTGGCATCGTTGCAGGAGCTATGCCCTCACATGACGCTGTGCTATGCTGTTGGCTGCCTGGGCAGCATGGCGCCACTCACGGTGGAGGAAAAGCACGTGGCGGTAGCGACAGCAGAAGTTCTCGGCGTTCGCGATCTGCGGGTGTACTATCACACGCCACGGGGGGCGGTCAAAGCGGTCGACGGCGTGAGCTTCTCGCTCGCGCCCGGCGAGCGGCTGGGTCTGGTTGGCGAGTCCGGGTCCGGCAAGTCGACCATCGCCTTGTCGCTCATGCGCCTCATCAAGGCGCCCGGCAAGATCGAGGGGGGCACGATCACCCTCGACGGCGTCGACGTGCTGGCGCTGAGCGAGGAGCAGATGCGCCAGATGCGCCTGGCTGGCATCGCGCTGGTGGCGCAGGGGGCAATGAACTCGCTCAACCCGGTCAAGCGGGTCCGCGATCAGGTGATCGACGCGCTGGCCGATCATGGCATGAAGATTCCGAAGCGCGACGCCACGGGCCGGATCGGCGAATTGCTCGAAAGTGTCGGCCTGCGGCGCAGCGTGGCCGACATGTTCCCGCACGAGCTGAGCGGCGGCATGAAGCAGCGCGTCGTCATCGCGATCGCCATCAGCCTGAAACCGAAGGTGATCATCGCTGATGAGCCGACGAGCGCGCTCGACGTGGTCGTGCAGCGCCAGATCATGGAGACACTCGGTCAGGTGCAGGCGCGGCTAGGGTCGGCCGTCATCCTGATCGGGCACGACATGGGGCTGATGGCGCAGTTCGTCCACCGACTCGGGGTCATGTATGCCGGCGAGCTGGCCGAGCTATCCACCGTTCAGGACATCTTCCACGAGCCGCTGCATCCGTACGCGCAGATGCTCATCGCCAGCCTGCCGTCGCTAGAGCGCAAGGGCGAGTTTCGGGGTATTCCCGGCACGCCTCCGTCGCTGCTGGCGCGGCCGGAAGGCTGCCCATTCCGCGCCCGTTGCCCGTTTGCCATGGAGCGCTGCGCGATCGAAGAGCCGGCGCTGCGGGAGATCCGGCCGAACCGCTGGGTGGCCTGCCACCTGTATTAGGGAACGGGCTGCTGGGTCGGCCGGCCCCGATCGTTGTTGTCATTCCTGAACCGTGTCCCGTACTCGCCGAGGAGCACCGATGACTGCATTGCTGGAGGCGCGGCACGTAACCAAGATCTTCGGTGGCGGCTTCTTCGACAAGTCGCGCACGCTGGCGTTAGATGACTTCACGCTGGCGTTTGCCGATCAGCCACCATCGATCACGGCCGTTGTCGGCGAGAGTGGCAGCGGTAAGACGACGCTGGCCCGGATGCTGCTGGGACTGTCCGGACCGACCGAAGGTCAGGTGCTGTTCCGAGGCAAAGATCTGCGCCAACTCAAGGGCGATGAGCGGCGCACATTCCTGCGCGAAGTGCAGGTGATCTTTCAGGATCCCTATGAGGTCTACAATCCGTTCTACCGTGTCGATCATGTGCTGGAGACGCCAATCAAGAATTTCGGCCTGGCGCCGTCGAAGACAGGGACACACGGGCTGATCGAAGAGACCCTGACGGCCGTCGGCCTCCGGCCAGAGGAGACACTCGGACGCTACCCGCACCAGCTCTCCGGCGGTCAGCGCCAGCGGGTCATGGTCGCCCGGGCGCTGCTGATGCGGCCGCGGCTCATCATCGCCGACGAGCCGGTGTCGATGGTCGACGCCTCGCTGCGGGCGACGATCCTGGGCAGCCTGGTCGCGCTCAACAAGCAGTACGGTATCTCGCTTATTTATAT
>JADLAZ010000237.1 GCA_020849725.1 Chloroflexota bacterium | reverse complement strand
TCGTTGTAGCAGGGGATGATCACCGACAGCACCGGCCGGTTGTCCCGGTCGGCGCCCGTGTCGGCGTTGACCAGCACCTCACGACGTACAGACGCGACAGCGGCGAGATCCACGGCGCAGCCTCGCGATGCAGGACGGACCGCGACCCATCAGACGGTCGCCGGACATTGTAAGCAATGCCCGCCAGGCACGCCAGCGGCCAGGGCGCACCGGCGCGAGAGCCGGTCGGAGGGTGCGGGTATACTGACGTGGTCGAGAAGAGCGGGCGTGATGCTCGGCCAGTCCGGCAGGCGGCCGGTGTTCGTGCGGAGGTGATCCATCCGAATCGGGCTGATCAGCGACACGCACGGTTCTGTGCCCGCGCTGGAGGCCGTGCTTCAGGCGTGCCGCGCAGCCGCGTGCGATCTCCTGGTCCATGCTGGTGACTTCCTCTCATCGCCCTTCTCGCCGGATCCGCCGTCGGAGACGATCGCGCTGCTGCGGGCCGAGGCGCTGCCGGTGATCCTCGGCAACAACGAGTTGTATCTGCGCGACTGGGGAACGGAGCGTTGGGAGGCGACCCTGGCCCAACGGCGCCGGCGGCCAGACTCGCCGGACCACTTCCTGCCGTCGATCCCGGCCGGCCAGGCGGCGCTGTCGGCGGCCGATCTGGCCTGGCTGCGCGAGCGACCGGAGGAGCTGATGCTCGATGGCGGCCGGCCCGGCGACGTGTATGTCTGTCACGGCATGCCGGGCGACAGCTTCTCGACGCCGTGGGACACGGAGGCCGCCTACACGCCGGCGTTCACGGCCGAGCAGATTGGCGCGGCGCTCGCCCGTCCGGGCGTCGCCGGCGCGGACCTCATCCTGTGCGGGCATACGCATCAGCCACTTGTGCTGCGGACGGGCCTGACCAACGGGCGCACCGCGCTGGTCATTCGCTGCTGCGGTGTCATCAGTGCCGGCCAGCCACCTGCCGCCTGGTCCTGCGGCTACGCCGTGCTGACCCATCGCGGGAGGCAGTTCGCCAGTTACCTCGACTGGGAGATCACCCTCGGCGCCGCCAACTACCAGCCCCGCGATCCGCGCCGGCCGTGACGCCCCCGGCTGCGCCGGATTGCCGGTCTGAGGCGCCGGCCCGGTCAGGGCAAGCTGAGGCCGGTTGGCAGCCGCCACGTCCACCCGCCGGGGCGTGCCCGAGGCAGACCGATGCCGCGCCTCTCCCGTTGGACCCGCGCCGATCGGCGCGGGCTCGTCGGCGCGCACTGCCAGGAGTGCCGGGAATACCAGACAAGCGAGCAGACCCAGCCGCTGGCGTCGCGGTGATCGTCGCCGACCGGCCGCCCAGAGTTGGTGCTAGGGGGCGGGTTCGTCCGCGTCGTCGTCCTCGGTCGCGGCGGCATCCGTCGCCAGGTCATCAGCGGGAGCGTCGTCGGCCGGGGCCGGCAGCGCCAGCACACGCACCAGCAGGCAGGTGATATTGTCCGGCCCGCCGCGCATGTTGGCCACCTTCACCAGCATCTGTGCCGCGTCCTCCAACGGCTGGTCCGCCACCGCCGCCACCATCTCATCCGGCGTCACCAGCCCGTGCAGCCCGTCCGAGCAGAGCAGCACCACGTCGTTGGGTCGCAGCGGCGACTCGCTGATGTCGACCTCTACCGTCGTCCGGTAGCCGATGCAACGCGTGATGACGTTGTGCAGGTGGCTCTGGCGGGCTTGCTCCGGCGTCATCAGCCCGCGGCGCACCTGCTCGGCGATCAACGAGTGGTCCTGGGTCAGTTGCTGGGCACGCCCATCGCGCAGCCGGTAGACGCGGCTGTCGCCGACATTGGCGACGGTCAGCATGTCGTCGCGCAGCACGACGACCGTCAGTGTCGTGCCCATCGTCACGCCGCGCATGGTCGCCTGGTAATGGACGGTGACATTGGCGGCGTCGATCGCCTCGCGCAGCGCCAGCGGCGGGTCGGGTTCGGTGTGGTAGTAGATGTCGTAGAGCGCGTCGATGGCTAGTTGACTGGCGACCTCGCCGAGCGCATGGCCGCCCATGCCGTCGGCGACCGCGAACAGCCAGCCGTGCGACGCCAGGCGTGCCTCGTAGCGATCGACACGATTGCCCAGGCAGTCCTCATTGTGCTCGCGCACCTGGCCGGGGTCGGTACGCCCGGCAATCTCAAGCTGCAGGCCGGCCACTGGAGGGCTGGTCACCTCAGTCATCGTTTCGACTCCCAGATCGGTCGCGGCCGCGAGGTGCGAGCGCGTAGCGGGCAGGACGCACGTAACGATCATCGGCAGGCTTCAGCAAGACAAGAGGGGCTGGGTGGCGCAAACGCCATGCCGGCCGGGCGGCTGCCGCCGCTGGCCAGCGTCGTCACGCGCCCGTCGGCCAGCGTGACCAGGCTGATGATGTCCTGGCCGCCGAGCGTGTAACCGCCGGACAGGACCGCGGTCGTGCCGTCGGGGGTGAGCAGGAGGCGCTCGTGTGGCCCGCTGAGCGGGATGCGGCGCAACTCGCGGATGTCGGCCGTGTCGATCTCCGACAGCGAGTTGTGCTGGTCGACGTTGACGACGTACAGGCGGCTGCCGTCGGCCGAGAGCGCCACGCCGTGCTGATGCGCCTCGATCGCCAGCGGGAAGGACTGGATCACCCAGGCGCCCAGCGTCACCCGCGTCAGCGACCGACCCTGGAAAGGCAGGTAGGCGTAGCGGCCGTCGGGTGAGATGGCGGTGTAGTGCGGCAGATTGAACGCACCCGGGCCGAGTGGATCGACGCGCAGGTGGCGGACGGCGTTGCTGTTCTCGGTGTCGATCACCGTCAGGCTGCGGCTGTAGTGGCCGGGTGCCAGCACCCAGCGGCCATCCGGCGAGGTCGCCAGCCCCATCACCCACTCACCGGCCGGCACGTCGATGCTGAAGCCGGTGGCGACCTCGATGCGCGCGACGGTGCCGCCAGCGCGCGAGCCGACGAACAGCACTCGACCATCCTGGGTGAGCGCCAGCCCCTGGGCCTCGAAACTAGTCGGAATGGTGCGCAGCAGCCGCTCGCCAGCCAGGTCGACCACCGCCACGCCGGTCTTGACGGATACATACGCCTGCCGGCCATCCGGCGCGATAGCGACATCCCACGGCGCGTCACCGACCGCCACTCGGCCGATCACGCGACCGGCGGCCAGGTCCAACACGGTCATCTCGCCCGAGCCGCTGTTGGCGACGACCAGCCGCAGCCCCGCCCACGGAGACGGTGTCGCCTGGCTGGCCACGATCGTGGCTGTCTGCCGCGCCAGCACGGTCGCCACCACCGGCGGCCGGATGGGGGTTGGCGTCGGTGGCCCCGGCGCGGCGCAGGCCGTCGCCGCCAGCAGCGGCAGCGCCAGCAGGGCGCGCCGGGGCAGGCGGCGCGCAGCAGCGGCCGGCCGGCCGGCGGGCTGTGGCGGCTGGTCGCCGGTGCGCGTCACACTCGTCGCCTCCGTTCCCAGCTCTGGCTAGATCGACAGCTTCGCCAGCAGCCCGCCGTCGACGGCGAAGGGCGCGCCGGTGGCGAAGCTAGAATCGTCGCTGGCCAGCCACAGCGCCATCTGGGCAATCTCCTCTGGCCGCCCAACGCGGCCGATCGGCTCGGCCGCCGCGATCTTGCGCACTTCGGCCTCCTCATCGCCGACGGCACTCATGTTGGCGCGCATCAGCGGCGTGTCGATCGCGCCCGGCTGGATGCAGTTGACGCGGATGCCGTCGCGCGCCAGGTCCAGCGCCGCTGCCCGCGTCAGCCCGATCACACCGTGCTTCGAGGCGGCGTAGGCGGCGACGCCGGCCACAGTCGCCATGCCATGCACCGACGCCAGATTGATGATCGAGCCACCGCCGCGCGCCCGCATCGCCGGCGCGGCATGCTTGATGCCCAGCCAGACACCACGCAGGTTGACGCCCAGCACGCGGTCCCACTCGGCCTCGGTCGTCTCCTCGACCCCCTTGAAGACGGCAATGCCGGCGTTGTTGACCAGCACATCCAGCCCGCCGAAGGTTTCAACCGCCCGCGCCACCATCGCCTGTGCGCCGGCCGCGCCGGCAACGTCGGCGACCACGGCCACCGCCTGCCCGCCATGCTCGCCGATGGCGGTGGCCACGTGCTGGGCGCCAGCCTCGTCGATGTCCGCCGCCACTACGGCCGCGCCCTCGGCGGCGAACAGCAGTGCCGTCGCCCGGCCGATGCCGGAGGCTGCGCCAGTCACGATCGCCACTTTCCCCGCCAGCTTCATTGCATACTCCTCCTGACGCCATGTACCGTCCGCACCGGCGGCGCTGATTGCCTGGCGAGCGACCTGACCACGGGGCCGATGGCCGCCGCGCCAGCCCGCTCGCGCGAGTGGTGACAAGGTATCCTGTGTCGTAGAATAGCACACGCGGCCGCGCGGCTGACCTGAGCCGACTCTGGCGACAGCGTCGCATACGTCGGCGGCTCACGGCCACGGCGCTGGGAATTGACGGGTGATCCCGGCGCTGCTATACTCGCAGACTGCGGCTCGCCGGTCGCGCGGCTTGGGCTGTGTTCGTTTTGCCCGCCAGGCTACCCCGAGGAGGCAGCGCCATAAGCAGACCAGTACGCACCAATGAGCGGATCCGCGTGCGCGAGGTCCGGGTCATCGACGAGAACGGCGAACAACTAGGAATCTTGCCGACGCGCCAGGCGCTGGATACGGCGCGCGAGCGTGGGCTGGATCTCGTCGAGGTGGCTCCTAACGCCATCCCGCCCGTCTGCCGGCTGATGGACTACGGCAAATACCGCTACGAGCAGAGCCGGCGGGACCGCGAGTCGCGCAAGAACCAGAAGACGACCGAACTCAAAGAAGTGCGTATCAAGCCCAAGATCGACGAGCACGACCTGGCGACCAAGAGCCGCCAGGCGCTGCGCTTCCTCGAGGAGGGCGACAAGGTCAAGCTGACCGTCATGTTCCGTGGCCGCGAGATGGCCCACCCCGACATCGGCCGCGACCTGCTGCTGCAGATGGCCGATCAGGTCGGTGGCGTGGCGATTGTCGAGCAGCCGCCGCGACTGGAAGGCCGCAATATGACGATGATGCTCACGCCCAAGAAAGCGCCGCCACTGCCCAACGCCGCCGCGCCGGCCCGCGCTGCCGCGCCGGCCGTGGCCGGCCCCGAGTAACCCGACCGCGACCCGCGACGACGAGCCAGAAGGAGAGGGCAGCATGCCCAAGCTGAAGACCCACAAGGGCGCCGCGCGCCGGTTCAAGATCACCGGCACCGGCAAGATCATGCGCACCAAGGGCATGAAGAGCCACCTGCGCCGGCGCAAGAGCAAGCGCGTCTCGCAAGACCTCGACCGCTACTTCCCCTTGCACGAGTCGATGGTGCCGCGGGTGCGGAAGATGCTGCCGTACGGAGTATGACGCGGAGCGAGTGGCGAGTAGGAACACGATGAACTGGTGCGCCCACTGACCACCTACCACTCGCTACTCGCTACTCACTACTAGCAACTGGAGACTGTGATGGCTCGCGCTACCAACAACGTCGCCGCCAAGGCGCGGCACAAGAAGGTGCTGAAGGCGGCTAAGGGCTACTGGGGCGCGCGCCACAGCCACTTCAAGGTCGCCAACCAGGCGGTCATGCGGGCGCTGCAGAACCAGTACCGCGACCGTCGCCTCAAGAAGCGCGACTTCCGCCGGCTGTGGATCGTCCGCATCAACGCTGCCGCCCGTCTGAACGGCCTGTCCTACGGCCGGCTGATTCAGGGCCTAACGCTGGCCGGCGTCGAGGTCGACCGCAAGATGCTGGCCGATCTGGCCATCGCTGACCCGGCCGCCTTCGCCGAGATCGCCAGCACCGCCCGCGCCGCGCTGCCCGAGGGCACGCCGGTCGGGGTATGACGCGCCGCGTGATGGCGTAATGCGGGCGGGTGAAACGCGAGCCGTGGCGCAGCCCGCTGCTTGTGCCACGGCTCGAGCATGATTAGCAGCCGGGACAACCCGCGGCTGTTGGCGGCGCGGGCACTGCGCGAGCGGCGCGGCCGTCGCGAGCAGCGGGCCTATCTCGTCGAAGGCGTGACGCTGGTGCTGGAGGCGTTGGCTGCCAGCCAGCAGCCGCTCGCCGTGTTCCGCGACGACACGCGGCTCGGACCCAGCCAGCGGGCGGCGCTGGACGTGGCACTGGCGCCGCTGGTAGAGCTAGTGCATCCGGTTGCGCCGGCCGCGTTCCGCACCCTGGCCGACACTGAGACGCCGCAGGGCGTCATCGCCGTGCTGCCGCTGCCGGCCGCCGGCCAGCCGCCACGGCCCCGCCCCGGCGACCTGCTGCTGATCGCCGACGCCATCCAGGACCCTGGCAACCTCGGCACGATGCTGCGCGCCGCCGAAGCCGCCGGCGCTCGCGCCGTTATCACCACACCTGGCACGGTTGACCCGTTCGGCCCCAAGGTCGTGCGCGCCGGCATGGGCGCCCATTTCCGGCTGCTGCTGGCCGCCGACGTGCCCTGGCCGGCGCTGACGGCGGCGCTGGGCGATGCCGTGCCGCTGCTCGGTGCGGATAGCGGCGCGTACCGTCGCTACGATGCGGTCGACTGGACGCGTGGCGGCGCGCTGGTCGTCGGTAACGAGGCCGGTGGCCTGTCCGACGCGGCCCGCGCCGCCACCGCCGACCTGATCGTCATCCCGCTCGCGCCACCGGTCGACTCGCTCAACGCCGCCATCGCCGCCGCCGTCATCCTGTTCGAGGCCGCCCGCCAGCGGCGCGGGCCGGCGCGGTAGTGGTGGCCGGCCCCATCATGCCGGCGGAAGCCGGCATCCGGTCGCTCCCCTGAGCGTTCTCGCCATCGTCGCGAGCCTGGACCTCGGCCTGCGCCGGGGTGACGGGGTGTGGCTAACCACGGTCTCGGTCGCGTGGCGCTCGCCGCACTGCATCATTGGGCTGGCTGGTGGCGATCATCCACTCTATGATGGGCCTGTCTCAGGACATCGAGCGCCGGACAGAGGGAGGCCGCATGGACGCCACTGTTGCGATCTTTCTGGCGGGCTACCGCGAGGTCCATCAGCGCCTGCGAGCCGAATTGGACGCGCTCGACCCGGCGCTGGTCCACGTGTCCCCCGCGCCGGAGGCGAACTCCATCGCCGTGCTGGTCCTGCACACGCTCGGCTCGGCGGGCGATGTCCTGCGCGTGGTCGCCGGCCTCCCATCGACGCGCGACCGCACGGTCGAGTTCAGCGTCACCGCCGCCGATCTCGATCTGGCCGGTCTGCGTGCCCGGCTCGATGACGCCGACCGCCTGCTCGACGAGACCTTTCAGCGCATCACCGCCGAGCGGCTTCAGATGACGCTCGAGCGACCGCCCCGGCCACCACGCACCGGCCTGGGCTGGCTCGTCAACAACCACGGTCACTGCTGGGAGCACGTCGCCCACCTGGAGTTGACGCGCCAACTCCTGACGCAGCCGGCATCCTGACGCGCGATCGCTGTCAGCGGTCGGTGGGCGTTAGCGAGGGCGGCGGCGACGGGAACGGCACTGCCTGCGTGGCCGTGGGCGTCGCTGGGCGCGGAGTCGGCCACACCGCCGCTGGCCGCGACCAGCGCCGAAGCGCTCGCCGGGGACCAGCTTGGCGCGCCGGCTGGGCGCATCCCGCCTATGACCGACGCTCAGCCCGCGCGGCGCACCAGCACGTAGACGCGCGGGCGCAGCGTCGCCAGCGCCAGCCGCAGCTCCTGCTCGACTGTCCACGCGGCCGAGGCCGCCAGCAGGCGCTCCATCAGTCGCGCCTCGTGGCTGATCAGAATGGCGCGCGCCCCCGACCGGGCGACGCGCGCCGCCTCAGCCAGCAGCGCCGGGTAGAGCGTCAGGTTATCGGCATGCGAGCCGACCAGATGGCCGAACGGCAGGTCGCCCAGGATGGCGTCGACACTGGCGGCTGGCAGCGGCAGCGCCCGGGCGTCCCACCGCTGCCACTCTATGGCGCCGGCGCGGCCGGCCGAGGCAGTGTTGCGCTGGGCGCAGTCGAGCGCGGTCGGGTCGGGATCGCACCCCAGCGCCCGCTGCGCCGGTCCGGCCACCAGTCGCTCGATCAGCAGTGTGCCCGAGCCACAGCCGATGTTGAGAACGACGTCGGCCGGCCGTGGCCGGGTCAGGTCGGCCATGACCGCCGCCACCGTGGCGTTGAGCGCGCCCGGCCAATCGCAGACGCGCCAGGCGCGCGTCGCCAGCGGCCGTGGCGTCAGGCGCAGCAGCACTTCCCAACCGGCGACGTCGGCCGGCCGGCGCAGCCGCAGCCGCAGGTCGCCCTCGCGCTCGGCCCGGTGCAGCCCGGTAGCGGCCGCCAGCTCCGTCATCAGCCGCGTCAGCACTGCCGAGTCGGCGCCAGCGGCGCTCAGCGCCAGCGTCTGGAAGGTATCTGACGGATGCAGCGACCGCACCCAGTCGATCAGCGCCATCAGTCGCCGTCGGTGCTGGTCACCCAGCAGCGCGCGCGGCCGGGGCACGTCGAACCAGGCGATGCGCGCCACCGACTGGACGGTGCGCAGTCTCAGCAGCGCGCGCGGGTCGCCGGCCAGGTCGAAACGCACGGTGTCATCCGTCGTGACGGTCGCGGAGCGGTGGAGACGAACGCCGGCCAGTCCAGCCAACTCAGCCCGTGCCGCCGGCGCCAGCCCACCGACGACATCGGCCACCAGCGCAATGCCGGCGCCGGCCTCACTGTCCCACTCGCCTGCGCGTCGTGTCGCCTGTCGCATCTAGCTGACCCGCCCGACCATCCCCTGACGCTCGCCGCCAGCAGTGTACAGCGTGGACATTGGCCAGTGCCGTGGCCCACCGCCACCGGTCAGCGGTCAGATCGTTCCTGTACTCGCTAACCGCAACGCCACCGCGTGACCATGACCGGGCGACTTGACAAAATAGAACTCATGTTCTATACTCAGACTCCGCTTCTGGCCAGGCGGCGCCTCACCCGCGAACGGACAGCCGTTCGCCCACCATGCAATCAAGGAGGCAGGCCCGTGTCCGATCACACTATCTGTCACGTCGAGATTGCCGCCGCCGATCCCGCGACGAGCAGCCGCTTCTACGGCGATCTCTTCGGTTGGAAGCTGAGCGCCATGCCGGTCGATGGCAGCTCCACCTATCACATGTTCGAAACGACAGCCGGCCTGGGGGGCGGCTTCCCATCGACCGACGCCGACTACAAGCCCGGCGATGTCGTCGTCTACATCTCCACCGACGATATCGACGCGACCTTGGCGCGGGTGGCCGAGCTTGGCGGCCGGACGCTGCTCGGCAAGACCGAGATCCCCGGCATGGGCTGGTACGCCCAGTTCGCTGACCCAACGGGCAACCGCCTTGGCCTGTACACGATGTAGTCGGCGCTGGAAATAAACGGCTTGTTCCCTCTCCCGCCACGTCGGGAGAGGGTCCAGGTCACCCGTCCACGAATGGAGGCACCGCCATGTCCGCAACGACCACGTCCGCGGCCGACCTTATCGGGCGCTTCGAGGCCGTCAACGCCAGCCTGATCGCGTTGATCACGTCCTGTCCCGATTTGCGCTGGCAGGCGCCGTGCGCGGACGACGAGCGCTCCGTCGCGGTGGTGGCCCACCACACGGCCACGGTCCAGCAGGAGTTCATCCCGATGGTGACGACGCTGGCTGGCGGTGGCACTTACACCCCGGCTAGCTCGATGGACGAGGTCCACCAGAGTAATGCCCAGCATGCCCACGACCACGCCGCCAATGACAAGCCCGCAACGCTCGCTCTGTTGCAGGCCAGCGGCGCGACGATCATCCAGTTGCTCCAGGGCCTCGACGCCGCCGCTCTCGGTCGCACGGCCGGCAGCTTCGGCGGCCATGCGCTGAGCGTGGCGCAGGTGGTCGAGTACGTCGTCATCGGTCACGCCGCTGAGCACCTGGCCACGCTTCAGGCCACGCTCGCGGCGTGAGCCAGCGGTGCTGACCGGCCTGGTTGCCTCACCGTCTGCCGGTCAGCCGGTTCAAGAAGAGCGCCACCGCGCGGTCAGCGTCCACCGTCAGCGCCACCTGGGCATTGGCCGGCCGCTCGGCGGTGGGCCTGGTGGCGACAGTGGCGCTGGTCGTGTACGCGCCGTGCAACTCGATGGCGATGTGCAGCGGCATCGTCGTCACCAACGACGGATCAAGCAGCGTCATCACCGCCAGCGGGTCGTGCAGATGGGTGAAGTCGCGGCCCCGGATGGTCATGTAGCGTCCGGCCTGATCGCCGATGGCCCGCGCCAGCGCATCGCCCGCCGCCAGCCGGGCCAGGTGCGCCCGGGTCAGATTTACCCGCGTCGTCACGTCCAGCCCGATCATCGTGATTGGCCAGCCGGCAGCAAAGACGACCGCCGCCGCCTCCGGATCGAGCCGGATGTTGTGCTCGACTACCGGCAAGTCCAGGTCGGCGCCGCGCCCGGCGACGCCGGCCATCATCACGACCTCCTTGACCAGTGGCACGATGCCGGGGTCGAGGATGACAGCGGCGGCGACATTCGTCAGCGGTCCGATCGGCACGAGCGTGATCTGACCCGGCCGCGCCCGCACCGTCTGGATGATCAGATCGACCGCCGGCGTCATCGGCGGCGTCGGATCCGCCTCAGTCAGCAAGCCAACGCCTTCGTGGCCGGGCCAGTAGATCGGCCGTTGGCGCAACAGCGGCAGGCTGATGCCCCGCCCGAGCGGGACCGACGCCGCGCCGGCCAGCGCCAGCGTCTTGGCGACCATGCGCGCCCGCAGGTCCAGGTCGCCATGGACGACCGTGATCGCCGCCAGCTCCAGCTCCGGCGAGCGCAGCGCCAGCCCCAGCGCCAGGATATCATCGACATCGGTGCCGATATCTGTGTCGAACACGATCGCCGTCATGGCCGCCTCTCTCACTGCATCCGCTACGCCGTCCCGGTCGCGCCCATGGCCGCCTGACCGCCGGCGCGATCATCAATACTGGATGCGGGCGAGGCTGTCCATGCCAGCGCCCGCATCAGCCGCGCGGCGGCTCTTCGAGCCGTGTGGAATAATCGGCCGAGCCGTCGTAGCGACGGCCACCAGCCCTGCCCGCGCTCGCCGCCGGCTCGCCCGTGAGGGACATCCATGATCGCTTACCCACCGACCAGCCCGACCGTGCCACCCTTCGAGATCGGCATCTACTCCTTCGCCGAGTTGACGCCGGACCCAGCGACCGGCCACACCGTCAGCCCGGACCAGCGCCTGCGCGACCTGCTCGAAGAGGTCGAGTTGGCCGATCAGGTCGGGCTGGATGTATTCGGGTTGGGCGAGCACCACCGGCCGGAGTATGTCTCATCATCGCCCACCGTTATCCTGGCCGCGGCGGCGGCGCGCACGACGCGCATCCGCCTGGGCAGCGCCGTCACCGTCCTCAGCAGCGCCGACCCGGTGCGCGTCTTTCAGGACTTTGCCACGCTCGATCTGCTGTCCCATGGTCGGGCCGAGATCGTCGCCGGGCGCGGCTCGTTCATCGAGTCGTTTCCGCTGTTCGGCTACGACCTGAACGACTACGACGCGTTGTTTGCCGAGAAGCTGGACCTGCTGCTGCGGCTGCGCGAGGCGGAGCGCGTCACCTGGACCGGCCAGCACCGGCCGCCGCTGCGCGACTCGGGTGTCTTCCCGCGGCCAGTGCAGGCGCCGCTGCCAGTCTGGGTCGGCGTCGGCGGCACACCGGCCTCGATCATGCGCGCCGCTCGGCTGGGGCTGCCAATGGCGCTGGCGATCATCGGCGGCGCGCCGGCGCGCTTCGCGCCGCTGGTCGACCTCTACTGGGAGACGGCGCGGCAGGCCGGCCACGACCTGACCAAGCTGGCCGTCAGCATCAATGGTCACGGCTACCTGGCAGATACGACCGAGCAGGCGCTCGCGGAGTCGTACCCATCCGTGGCGCTGGTGATGAACAACATCGGCCGCGAGCGCGGCTGGCCGCCGCTGAGCCGCCAGCAGTACGCGGCGTCGGCCGCGCTGCGGGGTCACCTGGCGCTCGGCACGGCTGACGAGGTCACCGCCAAGATCCTCTACCAGCATGAAGTGTTCGGCCACCAGCGCCACCTCGTGCAACTGAGCGTCGGCACCCTGCCGCACCACCAGGTGATGCACGCGATCGAGTTGCTGGGCACGAAGGTCGCCCCGGTGGTGCGCCAAGAGATTGCGCGGCGCACCGACCGGCGCGGGTCGGCGTCACTGGCAACTGACTGATCGCACTGCCCGCCTCCCCGCGCTGTCACTCAACCGAAGCCCAGACGGGATGCCCAGGCCACCGTAGGGGCGGGTCGCGAACCGCCCCAACGCTACGCAATACGAAGTATGCTATTACAATGCGAGATTCGGTATAGGCGCTGATAGACCCGGTTCTCCTGCCGCCATCAGCCGACACAGGAGCTTCAGAGCAGCAAAGTCGGTCCTGGCGCGGCCAGGTGGCGCAGCTGCCGCTGCAGGTAGACCAGCGGCGCGGCCTCGGCGGCGCCCAGGCCGGCGGCAACGACCTCGCCGACGAAGATGGTGTAGGTCGGGCCGGGGTGGCGGGCGACGACGCGGCAGTCGAGCCAGGCGACCGCGTCGGGGAAGATCGGCGCGCCAGTCACAGCGGTGACGATCGCCAGGCCGCCGAAGCGGTCGGCGTCGTGGGGCGGGTCGTGGCCGGTGAAGCGGCCGAAGAGCGCCGCCTGGTCGTGGCCGAGGATGCTGGCGGCAAAGACGCCGGCGGCCGCGATCAGGTTGTGCGTGCGACCGGCCCGGCCGGCGCTGACCATGACCAGCGGCGGCGCAGCCGACAGCGAGCAGAGCGAGCCGACGACCATGCCGTGAGCGTGGTCTTCGTGGCGCGTCGTCGCCACCGCCACGCCGCTCGGCCAGCGTCGGAAGACCTCGCGAAACTCATCCTCGCTGATAGGCATCGTGGCTCCCTGGGTGTCAATGTGTGCGAGATAGTGATGCCGGGGATTGGGGACGAAGACACCCTCGCCCCAGCCCACCCATCCCCTCGCGGCTAGCCCCAGCGCGGTGACTCGTCCGGGCTGATGCCGAGTGCCGTCTTGGCGACGAACTCGCGCGTCAGCGCGCTGTTAGCGGGGTGGATGCGGCCGAGGCGCGCATCGCGGAAGAGCCGCTCCAACTCGTTGCGCTTGAAGATGCCGAAGCCGCCGCCCAGGTCAAAGGCAGTGTCGACGACGCGCCAGGCGCCTTCGACAGCGTTGAACTTGGTGCCGACGATCTTGATCACCCAGTTCGCGCCGTGGTCGACGCCGCGCGACCACTCGTCGGCGGTGCGGTCGAGTTGCGGCTCGATCGCCTCCAGGTTGAGCACCATGTCGGCGACGCCGTACTGAACGCCCGGGTGGTAGGCCATCGTGCGTGTGATCGCCAGCGACGTCTTGGTCTTGACGTTGGCCAGCGTCAGGTCGAGCGCTCGCCGGGCGATGCCGTAATAGACGTTGCCGAACCCGATCAGCCCCCAGGCGAAGATCGACAGCACGAACAGGTCGACGCCCGCGCCACCGGCTGGTACGACGCGCCCGATGTGCTTGTCGGCGACGAACGCGCCGTCGAGGATCGTGTCGTCGCTGCGGGTGGCGCGCATGCCCAGCGTGTCCCAGGTCTCCTGGATGGTGAAGCCGCTGGCCGAGCGCGGCATGAAGGCGTGGATGATCTTCGGGGCCGTCGGATCGCTGGTGTCCATGCCGTGCAGGCCAAGGTAGGTCCAGACCGGCGTCAGGCTGCCGAACGACTTGCGGCCGTAGAAGCGGTAGCCACCGTCGACTCGCTCGGCGCGGCAAGTCGAGAGCAGGGCCGGCACGTCGTTGCCGCCCTCGGCATGGCCGGCGGCGTAGACCTCGCCATTGACCGCGCCACGCAGCATCCACTCCAGCGACGTGTCGCCGGCGCGCCACAGCTCTGCCGCGACCCCGACCCAGTAGAGGTGCATGTTGATCGCGACCGCCGTCGCTGGCGCGTAGTAGGCCAGCCGGCGCTGCTCCTTCATGGTGTCGTTCAGCAGGTAGCCACGCCCGCCCAACTCGCTGGGCACGTTCATCGTCAGGTAGCCGGCCTGCTTCAGTTCCTCGAAGTCCTCAAAGAAGAAGTGATTCTCGCGGTCGTAGACCGGTGCGCGCTGGTGGAAGCGCGCCAGCATCTCGTCGGATAGAACCGGGGCACGGTCGGTGATTGCCGGGGCGCTCATGGGGCCTCCTCCTTGGCGGGTGATCGGTCACTGCCGGCGCCACACGGCGCGGCACGGTCTGCCAGCCGCTACCATCACGCGATGCACATGGTCAAAGACAGCGCTCGCGTGTAGTGAGCATAGGAACCGGGCTCATCGAGCAGAAGACGCGCTGGCCCACGTGTGTCTCAAGCGAGTCTCACACCTCCCACACCGCCGCCGGTGGCGGGGCGCCACCGGCGGGGTCGGGGCCGAACCAGCCGCCGACTGATCGGGTCAGCCGATCGGCCGGCGTTGTTGCCTGGTCAGGACCACCTGTTGCCAGGGTAGCAGGCGCGTCCTGTCGCCACATCCACGAAACGGTAGATGGTCGATGCACATTTCGGCGCGTGCCGGCGCGCGTGGTCGGGAACTTGCCCACCCACCGCCGGCTCGGCGGCGGTCGCGCTCGGCCATCGGCCTGGAACGCGGCGCGCGCCGGGGACGGACGCTGCCTCGCCACCGACATGTCGGCGCAGGCTGGCATCCAGGCTCCGCTTCGGCCGCGGAGTTCCCGAACATGGACGCGAGCGGTGTGGGCAGCGTGCCGGCCTACTCGCCTTCGAAGACCTCGAAGATCTCATCGGCGGTATCGCCGTGCGCCTCCTGATGGACGGCGAGGACCGCCTCGCGGTTCGGCGCCTCCGACAGGCAGAACACCTTGCCGGTGGCCGGGTCATACCAGTACTTCAGGAACCGGACGCCGTACTTGGCCTGGACGGCCAGATCACGCTGGTGGGCGGCCGCGATCTGCTCCGGCGACAGACCCGGTGTAAAATGATGATGCACATCGAGAAAGCGAGGCATGCTGGCGCCTCCTGTCAGGTTGAGCCGGCGTGTGCCGACGGGCGCTGTTTGTCGGCAACCCAGATCCCGATCTGGGTGCGCGATGTGTACCCGAGCTTGCTCAGGATATGCACGACGTGGTTGGCGACCGTGCCCTCGGTGATGAACAGCGCGGCCGCGATGTCACGGTTCCGGTAGCCACGCGCGATCAGGGCGGCCACCTCTTGCTCGCGCTGAGTCAGCTGTGCCGATCGAGCATCAGCGCCTGCCGCGGCTGGCGCGCTGAGCGTGCGTGTCAGGGCAATCAGCTCCTCCAATGGCGTCATCCGGCCAATCGACCAGTCAGTTGCCGCTCGTGCGCCGAGTGCCTGGTGGGCCAGGCGGAGGTCCGCGTCGAGGCGAGCCTGGCCATCCGGTGTGAGCGGTGTCGCGATCCGCTCGCGCAGGGCCGTGGCGCCGGCCGCCAACCGGAGCGCCAGGGCTGGCTGTGACTGACGCGCGGCCAGCCCAGCGTAGCGCTCGAGGACGAAGGCAATGCCAGCGCGATCGCCAAGTTCCTGCTGAATCGCCAGGCTCGCATCCAGCGCGTCGGCGGCAGCCCGCACATCCCCCTGCGCCGCGACAATGATGCTGTAGCGCGCCAGTGCCAGCGCCTCGTGACGGCGGTTGCCACTCTGCCGATAGAGCGTCAGCGACTGGAGCGCCAAGCGCCGGGCCTCACCATAGTCGCCCTGGTCGCTTGCGACGATCGCCAGGGAGTAGAGCGTTGCCGAGTCCAGGGTATCCGGCTCCGCCAGCGTCGACGCGATCGACGCCGCCTCTGCCAGCAGAGCGCGCGCCGCGACCAGGTCGCCCTGGGCGTGCGCCACGCCACCCAGGTTGAACTGGCACCAACCCAGGAGGCGCGGACTGTCCAGCGTGCGCCCCAATGCCAGCGCCTCCTCCAGGTAACGGCGCGCGACCAGGTGATCGCCGCGGATACTGGCAATCATGCCCAGGCCATCCAGCGCGGCAAAGATACCGTGCGGGTCGCCTAGTTGTCGGCGAACCGTCAGGCCCTCCTCCTGTAGGACGCGCGCCGCCTCGTGGTCGCCCTGCGCGGCCGCCAGGATTCCGGCCGCGCGCACGGCGGTCGCGTAGGATGACTGGAGGCGCTCCGGCAGGCGCTGAACAGGGAAACGCCGACAGAGTTCCGTCAGGCGTTGCCGACCCTCGGCCACGTGACCACGCACCAGCCAGAACCACCAGAGGCGCTCCGCCAACCGAAACGCAGGGTCGGCATAGCCATGCGCCGCGCACCAATCCAGCACCGCGCGCAGGTTGTCATGCTCCTGGTCCAGACGGCGCAGCAGGTTGCCCTGCTCTGGCCCAACGTTCTGATGCTCGTGCTCGGTCAGCCGCAGGCAGGCCAACACCTGACGGCGCCGGATGACATCGCCCGCGCCGCTCTCCGCCAGTCGCTCCAGCGCGAACTCGCGCACCGTCTCCAGCATGACGTACCAGGGCTGGCCATCAACGGTCTCCTCGTAGCGCAGCAGGCTCTGCTCAACCAGCGCCGTGACGCCGTCGAACGCATCTCGGGTGATCGGCGGCAGCGCGATGGAGGCCATGCCCGGTCCGTCGGCGGCGGCGCAGCAGACGGCTGCGATGGTCTCGAGCGTCGCGCCGCGGAAGACGGCCAGACGGCGGAAGAGGTCCTGCACGTCTGGGTCGAGGAGATCATAGCTCCAGGCAATCGTATCCCGCAGCGTCTGCTGGCGCGTCGGCGCGTCGCGCGGCCCGTCGACCAGCAACGGCAGCCGGCGCTCCAGCCGCGCCAGCAGCGCCGCCACCGGCAGTGACCGCAGTCGTGCCGCCGCCAGTTCGATCGCCAGCGGCAGGCCATCGAGCCGACGGCAGATCTCGACGACCGCTGGCGCGGTCTGATCGGTCAGCATGAAATCGGGGCGGGCGGCCTCCGCGCGGGCGACGAAGAGCTGCACCGCCTCGGCCTGCAGCGCCTGCGCCGCCGTGACCCCGCCATGTGCCTCCGGCAGCGCCAGCGGCGGCACCGGCAGGTCATGCTCGCCGGAGAGGTTCAGCACCGCCCGGCTGGTGACCAGCACCGTCAGCCGTGGCGCCGCCGCCAGCAGGTCGGCCAGCAGTGGCGCCGCCGCCGCAACCTGCTCGAAGTTGTCCAGTACCAGCAGCAGGTCCTGGCTGCGCAGCGCCTCGGTCAACCGCGCCTCGACCGAGTGGCCAGCGACCTCCGGCACGCCCAGCGCCTGGGCGATCGCTGCCGGTACCAGCGCCGGGTCGACGAGCGGCGCCAGCGACACGAATGCCGTTCCCTGGGCAAAGGCGTCGCGTAGCGCCAGCGCCACCTGCAGCGCCAGACGCGTCTTGCCGACACCGCCCGGACCGATCAGGACGAGCAGGCGCACGTCGTCGCGCGGCAGGCGTGCGCGCAGCAGCTCAACCAGCGCCGCCCGTCCGATGAACGACGTCACCGACGCCGGCAGCGCGCTGCCGGCCGGCGCCACGCGCGGCATCGCCCATGGCCCGGCGCTGGCGGGCGCGATCATCGGCGTGGCCGGGTCGCCAGCACGCGCCGTGCCGGCGATGCCGCCCGTCGTGGGCGCCGCCGCGAGCGCCGCCGCTGCCGCCCGCAGCCGGTCGAGCGTGAGGTCAGCGTCCTGACCCAGGTAGACGCGGCGCAGCCGGCCGTCACGTCGCCGGTAGGCTTTCCAGTAGTGGCCACCGCGACCGTGGCCGGCGCGCTCCTTGCGGGCGGTGAAGTGGCCTTCCGGCCCGCGGTAAGCGAACGCCTTGGCATCAGCCAGCCAGGCCCGCCAGGCCAGCGTGTCCACGGTCAACGTCGCCGGTCCCGCGCCCTCGGCCGGCAGCGTCAGCGTGTCGCCCTCGATAGTCGCGGTCGGCGGGGGCATGGCGCCTCCATAAGGGAGCGCCACAATCATCATCGGCCATGGCGCACATGCTCTTCGTGATGATCCATGATCTTCTTTCGGATTGTATCCAGTCCGAGCCTGACAGTACAGGGGTCGGCGACCGCGCCGCGCGCCGCCGCCGTGCGCAGTTGCCATGCGCCGCCGCAGCCGGTAGACTGACCGGCAACAAGCGAAGATCGTCACGGCGATGACGGAGAGAGTAGCCGCGCCAGCGCCGCCAGAGAGGGTGGGCCACCGACTGCAAGCCCGCCCGGTCGCAACGTGGTGAAGTTCACTCCCGAGCCGGCTGGTGAACGGCGGCGTTGGCCGCCTGCGTAGTCAGCCCCGACCGGCTCCCCGTTACCGGAGCGCCAGCCCAGCGAACCTGTCGTTCGCCCGGCTGGCACGAGATGACCGGCCCTTCGGCCGGCCAATCAGGGTGGTACCGCGTGGCCGCACCTCGCCCCTGAGCGAGAGGCGGCTTTTTTCGTGGGGATCGGGGCCGGAGGTTGGATGTGGACGAGGTGGACAAAGTGGACGCACTGGAACCGGTGCTCTTGATTGCGTCGTCCACTCCGTCCACTCCGTCCACTCCGACCCCCGACCCCCGACCCCCGACCCCCAGGAGGACCACATGCAGACCGACCTGGACCGCATCCACGCCACGGCGCTGGCGGCGCTGGATGGCGTCGGCAGCACCGAGCAGATGGAAGCCTGGCAGCGCGACTGGCTCGGCCGGCGCGGGGTGCTGACGGAGGCGCTGCGCGGGCTGGTAACGCTGCCGGCAGCCGAGCGGCCGGCGGCCGGGCGGCTGGCTAACGAGGTCAAAGAGGCGCTGGCCGCCGCCGCCGAGTCCCGCGCGGCCACGCTGCGCGCCGCCGCGCTGACGGTGACACTGGCCGCCGAGGCGGTCGACGTGACCCTGCCCGGCCGGTCGGCGCCGATCGGCGCGCTGCACCCGGTGACGGCGATGATCCGCGAGATCTGCGACGTCTTCGCGCTGATGGGTTTCCAGCGCGTCGAGGGACCAGAGGTGGAGTTGGGCCTGTACAACTTCGACCTGCTCAACATCCCCAAAGACCACCCGGCCCGCGACGTGTGGGATACATTCTTCATCAAGGGCGCGACCGAGGAGATCATCTTGCGCACGCACACCTCGCCGATGCAGGCGCGGGTGATGCAAGCGACTGAGCCGCCAGTGCGCGTCGTCGTGCCCGGTCGCTGCTATCGCAACGAGGCGATCGACGCCAGCCACGAGGCGATGTTCTTCCAGATCGAGGGGCTGGCGGTCGACGTCGGCCTGACGCTGTCCGACCTGAAGGGCGTGCTGACCGAGTTCGCCCGCCAGATCTTCGGGTCCGAGCGCAAGACGCGCTTCCGCTGCGACTTCTTCCCGTTCGTCGAGCCGGGCGTCGACTTCGCCATCGACTGCATGCTGTGTGGCGGTGCCGGCTGCCGGTTGTGCAAACACACCGGCTGGCTGGAGATCCTCGGCGCCGGCATGGTCCATCCGAGCGTGCTGGAGGGAGTCGGCTACGACCCGCGGCGCTACACCGGTTTCGCCTTCGGCATGGGCGTCGAGCGGATCACGATCCTGAAGTATGGCATCGACGACATCCGGCACTTCTTCGCCAATGATGTGCGGTTTCTGGAGCAGTTCGCACGGCCACGGCTGTAGGGGGCCAGTGGACAGTGTGGACAGAGTGAAGAACGTGGGGAACTTGCCATGAAAGTGCCGCTGAGCTGGCTGCGCGAGCTGGTTGATCTGCCGGAGACAGCCGAGGCGCTGTCTCACCGGCTGACACTGGCCGGGCTGGAGGTCGAGAGCGTCCACGAGATCGGGCGCGACTGGGCGCCAGAGACGGTGGTGGTGGCGCGCATCGCTGCCGTCGCGCCGCACCCGAACGCCGACCGGTTGCGGCTGGTGACGGTCGAGTTGGGCGACGGCCGCCAGCAGACGGTCGTCACCGGCGCACCGAACGTGCGCGCCGGCCAGATGGTCATCTACGGCGGGCTGGGCACGCGCTACATCGACAACCACGACCCGGAGCGCAAACTGGCAACGCTGAAGAAGACGACAATCCGGGGGGTCGCGTCAGAAGGCATGGTCATGTCCGAGGCTGAGCTGGGCCTCTCCGACGAGCATGAGGGCATCATCGAATTGCCGGCCGACGCGCCGCTGGGCCGCCCGGCGCGCGACTATCTGGGCGATGCGGTGCTGGAGTTGGAGATCACGCCCAACCTGGTCCACTGCTTCTCGGTTCACGGCGTCGCCCGCGAAGTGGCGGCGCTCTACGACCGGCCGCTGCGCTTGCCGACTCCCGCCCCGGCCGGCTGGTCGGCCACGGGCGCCGTCACCGGCCCGGCGCCGCTCGTCACTATCGACGCGCCCGACCTGTGCAGCCGCTACATCGGCGCGATCGTGCGCGGCGTGCGGGTCGAGCCGTCGCCGCGCTGGTTGCAGCACCGGTTGCGGCTGCTCGGACTGCGGTCGATCAACAACATCGTCGATATCACCAACTATGTCATGCTGGAGTACGGCCAGCCGCTGCACGCTTTCGACCTGCGCCACCTGCGCGGCGGGCGCATCATCGTCCGTCGCGCCCGGTCGGGCGAGGTGTTGGAGTCGATCGACCACGAGCAGCGGACGCTCGACGAGCAGGTGCTGGTCATCGCCGACGCCGAGCGAGCGGTGGCGCTGGCCGGCGTCATCGGCGGCGTCGACTCGGAGATCGCCGCCGACACGACCGACGTGTTGCTGGAGAGCGCCAACTTCGACATGAAGAGCGTTCGACGCACGCGCCGGCTGCTGCGGCTGCGCACCGAGGCTAGCAGCCGCTTCGAGCGCGGCCTGGACCCGGAGCTGGCGCTGTCGGCCGCCCGGCGTGCCGCCGAGCTGATGCTCCAGCTCTGCCCCGGCGCGCGCATCGAGCGGGTGCAGGACAGCTATCCTCGGCCGCCGCAGCCGGTGACGATCGATTTTCCGGTCGGCGAGATCAAGCGTCTGCTGGGTGTGACCTATCCGCTGGCCACCGTCACGGGCGTGCTGACGCGGCTCGGCTTCGGCGTGGCGGAGGGAGGCCCTCACCCTGCCCCTCTCCCAGCGGGAGAGGGAACTGCTCCCCCCTCTCCCAGCGGGAGAGAGGCAGGGGGTGAGAGAAGCGTCCTGCACATCCAGGTCCCATCCTGGCGGGCAGACGCGCGCATCCCCGCCGATCTGGTCGAGGAGGTGGCACGGGTCGCCGGCTACGAGACGCTGCCGGATACGCTGCCGACCGGTGCGCTGCCGGGCGTCAAGCGCGATGCGCGCCTGCTGTTCGAGGAGTCGGTGCGCGACACGCTGGTGGCAGCCGGGCTGTCCGAGATAATCGGCTACTCCTGGACGAATCCGGATGAGCTGGCGCGGCTGCGCGGCGGCGACGCCTGGAGTCCCGACCGTCCGGCCGACCAGCCGCTGCTGGAGATCGCCAATCCGCTGCGCCCGGAGAGCCGGACAATGCGGCCGACGCTGCTGCCGGCGATGCTGGCAACGCTCGGCCCGAACCTGCGCCGGCGCGAGCGGGTGCGCCTGTTCGAGGTCGCCAGCGTCTACCTGCCGACCGGATCGGACTCGCTGCCGGTCGAGCGGCGGACGCTGGCGCTGGGGCTGGCCGGCAGCCGCGCGCCGCGCTCGCGCCACGCCCCGGCCGAGGCGGTCGACTTCTTCGATGTCAAGGGCATCGTCGAGGCACTGCTCGAGCGGTTCGGCATCGTCGCCGAGTACCGGCCCGCCGGGCCGGACATATTCCACCCCGGCCGCCGGGCCGAGCTCGTCGTCGGCGACGCCGTTGTCGGTGTGCTGGGCGAGCTGCACCCGGCGCTGGCCGCCGACTGGGACCTGGACGGGCAGCGGGTGGCGCTGGCTGAGATCAACCTGGATGCACTGCGAGCGGCCCTGCCCGCTTCGCGCCGCGTCGTGCCACTCAGCCGCTTCCAGGCGGTCGTGCAGGATCTGGCGGTCGTCGTCGACGTGACGACGCCGGCCGCCGCCGTCCAGACTGCTATCGTCGCCGCCGCACCGTATCTGGTGCAGCGCGTGCGCCTGTTCGACGTCTACCAGGGGCCGCCGGTGCCGGATGGCAAGCAGAGCCTGGCCTTTGAGATCACGCTCCAGTCGCGCGACCGCGACCTGCCGGACTTCGAGATCGAGAAGGCGCGCGGCCGCATCGCCCAGCGGCTGCAGAAGGAGTTGGGCGCGGTGCTGCGCAGTTGAGCAACGGGGCAGACACGGCCCCGTGACCGGCGAACCAGCCGCTCCTCCGCACCGTAGCGAGGCAGGCTGTGAACGGCCCCGGCGCTATTGCTCGCCGCCGGCCTCGAAGAGCTCATCTCGCGCCACGCTCAGGTGGACCGTCTTGCCTTCAACAGCGGCCACCTGATCGCCGCGCGCGTACAGGTCGCGGGCGAATAAGCCCCTGACATCGATCTTGACGAAGCCGACGCGCAACAGCAGGGGACGCGCGCCAGAGTCGACGTCTGGCTCGCGCACGTCACCCACCAGCGCCATGCCGAGGTCACTTAGAATGCCCTGGTCCTGCAGGCGGTTCCCCTCGCTCGTCGCCGCGCCTGGGTCGCCCATCTCGATTAGCGCCACCGTGCCGATGCGCTCACCGGTCGCGTCGATAACGTCCATACCGTCCATCACGGCCTCGATCGGTTGATGCTCACTCCAGTCAGTGACGTGCGTCTCGAGGTCCATCACGGCGCCCTCCTGTGATACCGGTCGCACTGTCATGCTCTCATCCAAGCATGCACCCGACCGGGATGCACCGCCTCCGTTCGCACAATCGCGGCCACGGCGACATCGGCATCGGACGCACCAGCCCCACGGCTGTGCTACGCTGTCGCGCGCATCCTGCCGGCGGATCCAACCGCGTGACGCCGCGCCGCCACCGGCGACGGCACAGAGGAGAAGCAATCGATGTCCACGTCGAGTCTGACCATTGGCACGCCGGTCGCCTGGAGTGGCGAGAACCCCGGCATGTATCTGAAGGAGCGCGCCGACGGTCCCTGGACCGCGTTGGCGACCTTCTTTCGCGTCGTCATCTCGCCGCACGGGCGCGGTCACGCCGCCCTCGTCATGCTCGATCCGACCGGTCCTGGCACGGCCGAGCGGCCGAACTTCTGCGCCACCGACAACGAACCGCTGGCCCGCTACCTGATCGACCACTTCGTTGCCCGCTTCGGCGCCTTTCAGGGCAACCCGGCGCTGGCGACGCTGCCACTGCGGCCGGCCGCGATCTGGCGCTCCGAGGGCGACACCCGCTCGACCTGGCGTGAGATCGTCCAGGGACCGGGCCTCGACATTGCACTGGAGTGGAGCGGATTGGGCGACACCTTCCTGGCGGCCATGCCGCCAGCGCAGACGCCAACCGGCGCGCACGACCTGTATTCAGTCTTCGTCGTCGCCGGCGGTGCGCGCATCATCGTCAACGGCGTCGACGGCGGTGGACAGCCGATCCCACGCTCGATGTTCGGCCGGCCGGGCACGTCGGCCTTCCTGGCCTTCTCCGAAACCTGGATCGACCACGCCTGAGTGACATCACGACGGATCACGAGTGAAACCGCGCATGGACGCCTTCCGGCGTGGTTTCATCCCCGAACGATGAAAGGAGACAGCCATGCCGGCGACGATGCGGGTGTCCATTGGCGTGCCGGCCAACACGACGGATGACCACCTGCGCTACGCGGCGCAAATGGGCTGCGCCGGCGTTGTGATCCAGGGGCCGACCAGTGTGCCGGGCGACCGCCGCTGGCAGACCGCCGATCTGGTCCGCTTGCGCGAGTGGGTCGAGCGCTATGGCCTGCGGCTGGAGGCGCTCAGCGTGCCACACTCCTTCTGGATGAAGACGCGGCTGGGCGAGCCGGGCCGCGACGAGGAATTGGAGCATCTCCAGGCAACGCTGCGCGCGATGGGCGAGGCGGGCGTGCCTATGCTCGGCTACAATTTTCGGGCCGACCCGCTCTACCGGACCAGCACCGAGCCGGGCCGCGGCGGCGCACCGGTGACCGTCTTCGACCGTGCGCGGGTCGACCCGGCGGCGCTGACCTACGGCCGGGAGATCAGCGCCGACGAGGTCTGGGCCAACTACTGCTACTTCATGGAAGCGGTGCTGCCAGTGGCCGAGGCGGCCGGGGTGCGGCTGACGCTCCATCCCGATGACCCGCCCGGCGCGGCCATTGGCGGTGTGGCGCGCATCTTCAGCAGCTTCGAGGGCTTCGCGCGGGCCGAGGAGCGCTTCGGTCGCAGCCCGGCCTGGGCGCTGCTGCTGTGCCTCGGCTGCTGGTCGGAGATGGGCGGCGAAGCGAATGTGCTGCGCGGCATCCGTCACTTCGGCCCGCGCAACCAGATCGGCTATGTCCACTTCCGTGACGTGCAGGGCACCGGCGACCGATTTGCCGAGTGCTTCATCGGCGAGGGCAACTTCAATGTGACGACCGTCATGCGCACGCTGAAGGATGTCGGCTTCACCGGCTGCCTGCTCGACGACCACGTGCCGCAGATGGTCGGCGATGAGGGCTGGCACGAGCGCGGCCGGGCCTATGCCACCGGCTACCTGATGGGCCTGTTGCGTGCCGTCATCGAGACCGACAAGGGAGCGGCCTGAATGGGCACGGCGCGCGTGGCGATCGTGACCGGCGGCGGGCGCGGCATCGGCCGGGCGGCGGCGCTGCGGCTGGCCCGCGACGGTCGCGACGTCGTCATCGCCGAGGTGGGCGATTTCGGCGCGACGGTCGTGCCGGAGATCGAGGCGCTGGGCCGACGGGCGCTGTATGTGCCGACCGACGTGGCCGACCACGCTGCGGTCGAGGCGATGGTGGCGGCGACGCTGGCGCACTTCGGCCGACTGGACATCCTGGTCAACTGCGCCGCTGTGTTGGGCACGGAGACACCCTTCCTGGAGACTCCGGACAGCGAGTACGCGCGCATCCTGGGCATCAACCTGACCGGTGTGTGGCACTGCTGCCGGGCGGTGCTGCCGGCGATGCTGGCACAGCAGTGGGGCCGTCTGGTGACGATCACTTCTAATGCGCGCCACGGCGTGCCGGCACTGGCGCCCTACGCCATCTCCAAGGCCGGCGTCGTCGCGCTGATGAACTCGATCGCCAACAGCTACGCCAAACAGGGCATCCTGGCCAACTGTGTCGAGCCGGGGCGGGCGCTGACCGACATGATTGTGCCGCGCTTCACGCCAGAGTATCTGGCCAACCCGCCGGGTGTCGCCATCGGTCGCTACGCGGACCCGGCCGAGGTGGCCGAGGTCATCGGTGTGCTCTGCTCGGACGAGATCACCTACGTCGTCGGCGCGGTCTGGCGCGTTGCCGGCACCGCCGGGTAGGGGCTAGCATGGTCCACGTCGAGGCCGCCATCGTCATTGCCCGGCCGCTGGCTGAGGTCTTCGCCTTTGCCGCTGACCCGGTCAACGACGCTGCCTGGAACGACCCGATCGTGGCCACCGAGATCCTGACACCCGATGTGCGCGGCGTCGGGCTGCGCTTCCGCCACACGGTACGCTTCCTGGGTCAGCAGTTCACGACGACCGGCGAGGTCATCGACTACGAAGAGAACGCGCGCGCCTGCGTGCGCGCCACCGGCGGGCCGCTTGAATCGACTGGCTGCCGGCTGTTCACGGCCGTCGACGGCGGCGCCGTGCTGACGGTGCGCCTCGACGGCGCGGCGCGCGGCGTGCTGCGGCTGGGCGAGGCCGTCGCCGGCAAGGCTGCCCAGCGCCAGCTCGAGCTGGACCTGGCCCGGCTCAAGGCGCTGCTGGAGGCGGGAGGGCAATGATGGTCGGTGCGATCGAGGCAAGACTGGGGTCGGCACTGGGATTGTCGGCGGCGGCGCTATCTGGCGCGGTCGCTAGCGCGTGACGGTGACGCTGGCAGTGCCCAACTGCCCGACCGGGTTCGTCGCCGTGACCAGGAGAGTATGAACGCCGCGCGGTGGATTCCACCAGGCGATGCAGGTGGTCGTCCTGGCACAGGTCTTGAGCAGCGCGCCGTCGCCGTAGATGCGGAGCGTGGCGATGCCGGTCGGGTCGCTGGCGCTGGCGTTGATCTGGATGCCGCCGTAGGGCGGCAGCGTGGCGTCGTCGGCGGGCGTGTGGACCGTCACGACCGGGCCGGCGCCAGGGACCGACGACGGCGTGGGCGTCGGGGTAGCGGTCGGGGCGCCGCCGCCGGAGGGCGGTGTGCGCGTCGCGGTAGCAGTGCGCGTCGGCGTCGGTGTGCGCGTGTTGGTCGGCGTCTTCGTCGGCGTGCGCGTTTTGGTGGGAGTGCGCGTCGGCGTCGGCGTCCTGGTGACGGTCGGGGTGCGCGTGACGGTCGGCGTGCGCGTCGCCGTCCCCGTGGTCGTTGATGTCGGCGTGATGGTCGGTGTCGGGGTTGGTGAAGCCGGTGGCGACGGCAGCGCCGCGAACTGGAAGCCCCACGGCTCGTTGCCGGGGAAGCCGTTGCGCGGCAGCCCGCTGGCCAGCAGCGTCGTGGCGATCTGCGCCGGGGTGTCGGCTGGCCGCGCCTGGCGCAGGAGCGCGGCCAGCCCGGCGACGTGCGGCGCGGCGGCGCTGGTGCCGTAGAAGCTGCCGTAGGTGGCGTTGGCGACGCCGTCAACGGCGACCAGGTCGGGCTTGTGGCGGCCGTCGGTCGTCGGGCCGGTGCTGCTGAAGCTCTCGACGGTCGTGGTGGTGTGCCAGGGGCTGGCGCCGACGGCCAGCATGCCGGCGCTGGCGTTGTCGGCCGGCTCACCCAGGCTGAAGCTGCTGCTGGTCGGGGCCAGCGAGGTGCGGAACGACTGCACCTGCAGCCAGGCCGGCGCCGGACCGGCCCGATGCAGGAGTGTCAGGCCATAGATGCCGCTGACACTGGGCGTAAAGACGAGGACTTCGCGGGGGATATCATCGGGACCGCCGTCCTGGATCGCATCGCTGCCAGCGACCGATGTCCCAGTCGCGCCGTCGACTAGGTAGAGGCCGATGTCGCTGGCCGCGCCGCCCCAGGCGTCGTCCCAGCGCGCGTAGATGACGGTCTGCACCCCGGCGGTGAGCGATACCCAGCGGACATCCTCACCTGGGGAGAACTCGACGTAGCCGTCGCTGTTGGCATCGGTGTAGACACCGCGCCAGGTGCGCTGGGCCTGGTTGCCGGCGGCGCTGGTCCAGACTGCCCCACCGGTGACGGCGCGATCGACACTGCGGAGCGGACTGTCGGTGAACGGCGAGGTGCCGTCGCCCGGCCCGCTCCAGACCCAAATAGCCGAGTGATTGATGACGTGCACGCCCTGGTCCAGCAGCCAGTCGACCGCCTGCTGCATATCGAGGCCGGAGTAGACGGTCGCCAGGTAGAGCGTTGCGCCGGGCGCGACATCGGCGACGACTTCGGCCACCCCGGTGCCGTGGACCTCGCCGTTCTCGCAGGCCGACAGGCTGTCGCTGACCACGCCGACAGCGACGACGCAACGCACAGCGGCCGGTGCCGGCACCTCCGTGCCGATGCGCCCGGCATAGCCCTGGAAGCCGAGATCGATGATGCCGACCTTGACGCCCGCGCCGGTGACCCCGCCAGTGTGCCAGGCGGTGGCGCCATGGCCAGCGACGCCCTGACTGACCACGACCGGCGCCGGCGGGACGATCGACACCACCCCGATCACGCCGGGCTGGTTAGACAGATCCACCAGCGCGGCCACGGGCACGTCGGCCTCGATCACCCCGGCGCCGATGTTGGCCACCCGGCCGCCGCGCGCGGCTAGCCAGCGGGTGATCGCGTCCGGGGCGCTCCGCACCCGCACCGACACGGCTACCGCGTCGCCGGCCGTCACCGGCACGATCGGGCGCCCGGTCGCCGGGGAGCGGGCGCTACCACGGGCGACGGCCTCGTTCAACGCGCCATCCAGCCGACGGTGAGCCGGGCGCGGCGGCGGCCCGGCGCGCCCGATGTCCACCCGCGCTGGTGGGTCGGCGGCCCCGGCCGGCGCGGGCACGTCGATGAGCGCCAGCACCAGCAGCGCCACCAGCACGCTCGACCAGACCGCCATGAGGGCGCGACGCACCATGCTCTCCGCCTTGGGTCTTCAGCGCACCAGGGTCGCACCACGATCGTGACCGGCAACGCACACACTGAGACTGCCCGACTGATAGAATCAGTATGCCTGATGACTGACGGTCGTGCCAGGCCGGCGCGGCAGATCCCAATCCTGGGCTGCCGCGTAGCAGACGGTGGAACGGCCGCGCGCCGTCTGGTTCGGCCCACCCGCGGGCGGTATACTAGGCTCGCTCGCAGAACCGGCAGACCGTTGAGCGCCGGAGGCGGGACGATCTGGTCGCCAGTCCGTGGATGCCGGCGGTCGTGGCGGAGAGGCTCGCGGCGGGGCCAGGCACAGGAGGAGTAGCGCGCATGTTGCCGTTCAATCTCGGATGGGTCGAGCTGTCAATTATTCTCGTGATCGTCGTCGTCATCTTTGGCGCGGGCAAGCTGCCGGAGATCGGCAGTTCGCTGGGCAAGAGCATCCGCGGCTTCAAGACCGAGATCGCGGAGGCCAATAAGGACATCGACGGCAAGGCCGCAACTGAGGCCAAGGCCACCGGTTCGACCGCCGCCACGGCGGCCGATCTTCCGGCCGATGCGCGCCCGGCAACGCCCGCTCCGCCCGCGGCGAAGGACGAGGCGGTTCGCTAACCGGCGTCACGCTCGGTATGAGCCGCCGTGCCGGCCACGAGTGTGTGGCTGCCCGGGCGGCGGCCAGGTCGCGTCAGCGGCGCTTGGGCAGCGCATCTTCGCGGAAGAACGCGATCAGGCTGGTCTGATTCTTGGCGGTCTCCTCCTCGCCGCCCATGATCTCGATGAAGCTGATGCGCGCCAGCGGGTACAGGAACGAGGTCGCGCCGTCGGTGAGATAGTGCAGCGCCTTGCCGTCCCGCTTCCGTGGGTTGAGGACGGTGATGAACTGGTCGGCTGGGCCGGGCAAGGCCGCCATTTCCGCCAGGATCGGGTCCTCCCCGCTCAGGTGCAGGATCACTTTGGTCGACATGCAGGCTCCTTTGGTGGGCGGGGAGGCGGCGCCGCCCACCCAGTGCTAGTCCGCGTCGAGCGGCAGGGCGTACAGGTGGCGGTCGGTGCTGCCGATGTACAGGACGCCGTCGGCGATCGTCGGCGATGATGGGACAGGGCCGCCGGTCTTGACCTGCCAGCGCAGCGTGCCGTCGGCGCGGTTGAGTGCGCGCACATGCCCGTCGCCGCTGCCGTAGTAGATGAGTTGGCCGTCGACGGCCGCCGTCGAGGTGACCTGACTGGGGTCGGCATACTGCCACAGCACCTCGCCGTCCTCCAGCCGGAGCGCGTAGACATAGCCGCTGACGGAACCGACATAGCCGACCTCATCGTGCGCCGCCAGCGCGGCCACCACCGGCCGCCCGGTCGGCAGGCGCCAGGCGCGCTCGCCGCTCTCCGGCCGCACGGCATAGACAGTGCCGTCGATGGAGCCGGCGACGATCAGGCCGCCGGCGGCCGTCGGCGAGGCCAGGATCGGCCCGTTCGCCTGGAAGCGCCAGTAGACGCTGCCGGTGTCGCGGTCGATGGCGTAGAGATAGCCATCATCCGAACCGACGACGACCAGCCCCTCCAGCACCAGCGGCGTTGACCGCACGTGCGACCACGTGCGCGTGCGCCAGGTGAGAGTGCCGGTCTTCAGCTCAAAGCAGTACAGGTAGCCGTCGTCGGAGCCGATGTAGACGTGGCTGCCAGCGACGCGCGGTGATGATCGCACCGGCAGCCCGGTGCGATAGGCCCAGGCCCGCCGGCCATTGGCCCGGGCGACGGCGTAGACCGAGTGGTCTTCGGATCCATAGATGACCAGGCCGCTGCTGATCGCCGGCGTCGAGCAGATGCCACGTCCGCCGGGCGCGCGCCACAGCACCGCGCCGTCGGCTCGACTGACGGCATAGAGGTTGCCGTCGTAGGAGCCGATGTAGACTTGCTCGCCGGCGACTGTGGGCGAGCTGCGCACTTCGTCGCCGGTGCGCATCGACCAGGCGACCCGGCTGGCGATGTCGACGCTCTGCGTGCCCAGGCTGCCGGTGCTGACGCGGCCGGCGGTGCGCCGGGGCGGTGCGGCCGGGGCGATCGGCGCGGCCGGCAACGCGGCCGTCTCGAGCATGCCCGTGCGCCGCTTCGCCTCTGGGGCGACGGGGGGCGCGTCGTTCGCACCCGATGGCGGCTCATCAACCGGCGGGGGCGGCGGGGGGAGCGCGGTGGTCTTTACCCGCGACGGCGTGCGCTGCTGGCTGGCGATGAGCGCCTCACGCATCTCCTCGGCCGTCGCGTAGCGGTGCTGCCCATTGTAGGCGACCGCCTTCAGGACTACCGTTTCGAAGGCATCGCTGAGCGCTGGGTTCAACTGTCGGGGCGGGCGCTGGTGAAACGTGAACGGCGTCTCCAGCCGGGGATCGTTGCCGGTCGCCAGATGGTGCAGCGTTGCGCCGAGCGCGTAGATGTCGCCGACCTGGCTGGCCAGCCCCCGATATTGCTCCGGCGGCGCGTAGCCCTCCGTGCCGATCATCGTGCCGCGCTGATTGGTCTGGAAGGTGCGCGCGATGCCAAAGTCTACCAGCGCCAGATTGCGGCCATCATCGCGCAGCATGATATTGGAGGGCTTGATATCGCGGAAGATGATCGGATCGGGCTTGTGGTCGTGCAGGTAGCGCAGCAGGTCGCAGACTTGGATGCCCCAGTCGGCGACTTCTTTCTCTGAAATGGTCCGGCGCAGGTCGAGCACCGTCTCCAGGTTCTGACCGATGATCAACTCCAGCACGAGGTAGATGCGGCCTTCGTGCGTGAAGTAATCGTAGATCTTGGGGATAGCAGCGTGCTGGAGCGTGGCCAGCAGGTTGGCCTCACGCTCGAACGTGGCCAGGCGCAGGCGCAAGGCGGCGGCATCCTGGGTGGCGCTGAACATCTCTTTGACGGCCACCAGCCGGTCGACGCTGGCGAAGCGGCGGTCGCGCGCCCGGTAGACGGTGCTCATGCCGCCATGGCCAAGGACGCCGAGGATCTCGTAGCGATCTTGCAGCGTCAGACCAGGCGGCAGCACCGCCCAGCTCGGCCCCGCCTTGCGGCCGGCTTCTGGCGCTGGCGGGTGCAAGCCTGATGTCTGAATCACCCCGGTGCGCTTAAGGATCACGCCGGTCGCCTGTCGCTACACTATCGAACCCCCGCCGTCGATTATAGGAGCGGGCCAGCAGTGGCGCAGCGCCGCCCGGCCGGGCCATTAGTCCTGATTGCCGGGCAGTCCTCGGGGGCGCCGCTGGCGGGAGAGGAACAACGAGCATGCCGCGACCGCGTGCCATCGCCGGGCGACCGTCGGGACAGCCGGCGCCATGACCCGCTCCCGCACGCCTCTGCTTGCGCCGTCGGCTGCGGCAGAGCGCGCCCGGCCCGATGCTATACTAGCCCCGGAGGAGAGGGTCGACGTCGTGCTCACCGGGGACCGAACGCCGCGATCGCCGACCGACTGGCCCGAGGAGTACCTCCATCCGGCAGGTCTCGCGCCGACCGCCCCGCCTCAGGCGCGGCGCGGGTGGCCCCGAGCGCCGCGGTCCACGGGTGGCCCGCGCCGGCCGCCGCTGTGGGTCGAGCTGGTCGAGACGGCGCTGCTGACGCTCGTCCTGTTCGCGCTGGTGCGGCTCGTGGTACTCAATTTCCGAGTCGACGGTCAGAGCATGACGCCGACGCTGAGCCATGGCCAGTACCTGCTGGTGAACCGCGTGGCCTACCTGGGCATTGATCGAGATTGGGCATCCTGGTGGCCGTGGCCGGAGCGCTGCCGCGATGACGTCTGCTACCTGTTCGGCCCGCCGCAGCGGGGCGATATCGTCGTCTTCTGGCCACCCGCGGCCACCGATCGGCCGTTCATCAAGCGCATCATCGGCCTGCCGGGCGAGCAGGTGGACGTGCGCGGCGGCACGGTGCTGGTCGACGGGCGCCCGTTGTCAGAGCCGTACGTGCGTGGCCTGGCCAGCTACGCGGCGGCGCCGGTGATCGTGCCCCCCGGCCAGTACTATGTGCTGGGCGACAACCGCAACAACAGCACTGATTCGCATCTGTTCGGCGTGCTGGCGGTCGATGAGATCATTGGCCGGGCTTGGCTCAGCTACTGGCCGAGTGACCGCTGGGGCATCGTGGCGACACCGCGCTACGAGGCTGCGAGCGCGGCCTCGGCCGGCTAGCGAGGCCGCTTCGGGCCGCTGGCGAGCATGACAATCTCGTCGGGGGAGCTAGGCACCCGGCCGGGTGGCACAGTACAATAGCCGCAGGAGCGCCGAGGACCACCGCCGCCTGCGGTGTGCCGCCGATCCGTGCTGCCGGTGGCGCGCCTCGACCGTCAGGGCAGGAGGCCACGACCCGGCGCGGCCGGGAGGACAGGTCGCATGATCGAGACGGTCGTCGAGAGTATTCGGGTCAGCATCGCCACCAACCAGCGTGTCGTGATCCTCAAGGAAGTCGAGGGCCAGCGCCACCTGCCGATCTGGATCGGCCAGAACGAGGCCGACGCCATCGCGATGGAGCTGCAGGGTCTGACCGCCGCGCGCCCGCTGACGCACGATCTGCTCAAGGCGGTCATCAGTGAGATGGGCGGCCATGTCAGCCGTATCCTCGTGACCGACCTCAGCCGCGATGTCTTTTTCGCGCGCATCATCGTCGACCAGAGCGGTCGGGCGCTGGAGATCGATTCGCGTCCCAGTGACGCGATCGCGCTGGCGGTGAGGGTCAAGGCGCCCATTCTGGTTGACGACGATGTGATGGCCCGCGCCGGCGTCATCCTGGGCGAGGAGGGCGAGCCGGAGCCGACCCCGGGCGCCGAGGCGACCCAGGCGACCCAGGCCACCGACGAGCGGCTAGCCGTCTTCCGCGACTTCGTCAACAGCCTGGACCTGGACGATCTGGATAAGCCCAAGGATGAGTAGCGTCCGGCGCGCCACGCGCCGGCACGGGAGCAATTGGGCATGAGCGATCGGGAGCAGCAGGTCAAGCGGCTGGTGCTGACCGCGGTGGATGGCTGCGGCATCTGCGGCTGTCTCTACGAGCCGGACAATCTCGACGTCATCGGTCAGCGAGGCGAGATCTGGATGCTGCGGGCGTGCTGCCCCCGCTGCAGCAAGCAGGGCTTCATCGCCGCGCTGGTCAATGCTGCCGAGCCAGCCGTCGCCAGCGCGCCGGCGGCCGAGTCGCAGCCTGGTGGCGGGCAGACGCTGGTGACGGCGCAGGACGTGCTGGCGATGCACGAGTTCCTGGCCGTGTTCGAGGGCGATCTGGGCGCGTACCTGCGCGGCGACTGACGGCGCGCCTACTCAGCGCCGGCGATGCCGTAGCGCGTTCGATGCACCGGCTCGGCCGCGCCCATCGCTCGCCGGAAGGCGTCGACGACGGCCGGGTCGAACTGCGTGCCACGCCCGGCCTCGATCTCGGCCAGCGCGCGCTCGACGCTCATGGCACGGCGGTAGGGCCGGTCACTGGTCATGGCATCAAACGAGTCGGCCACCGCCAGCACGCGGGCGCCGAACGGGATCCGCTCGCCGACCAGCCCATCGGGATAGCCGCGCCCGTCCCACCGCTCGTGATGGTGGCGCACGATCGCCAGCGCCATCTGGTACATCGACAGCGGCTGGAGCAGCTCGGCGCCGATGACCGGATGACGGTTCATCTCCAGCCGCTCGGCATCGTTGAGCGGGCCGTTCTTGTGCAGGCAAGCGTCGCTGATGGCAACCTTGCCCAGATCGTGGATGCGGGCAGCGGCGACGATCATATCGGTCTCGGAGATAGGCAGCGCGCTCAGCTCGTCGAGTGTGCGCTGGACATACTGCGTCACCCGGCGTGAGTGCTGGGCGGTGATGGCATCGCGCTGGTCGAGCGCGTCGGCCAGCGTTTCCACGACGGTGCGAGTCTGCTGCTTCAGCTCCAGGAAGCGGCGGTAGGAGAGGTAGATCGCCAGCAGCGGCAGTATCGCCAGCACCAGCGCCCAGGGGCTGTGCAACTGCAGCACGGCAATAAGCGCGCCGAGCGGTGGCTGAGTCCACTGTTGCATCTCGGCGGCGCCGCTGATCTCGCGCCAGAGCGGCAGAAACGGCGTGCGGCTGGTAGTGCTGATGATGAGTGACAGCAGGGTGACGTTCGCCGCCACGTGGGCGGCGGCGGCCAGCAGCCAGGCCAGCACCTGCCAGCCGTCCGCCAGCGGCGACTCGCCCACGCGCCCGAAGGTGCTGAACGCCAGGCTGGCAGCGGCGGTCGACAGGACCGCCGCACTGACGTTGAAGATGAACTTGATCGGCGGGCGGCGCGTCAACACCTCGGTGATGACGACGGCCAGCATCACGAACGGGAGCGCGACGGTCGGCCCGTACAGCAGCACCAGCGCCACGTCGATGGCGGTCGACACGGTGATGCTGACGGTGCTGCTGGGGAAATTCAGCGGGATGACGTTCGCGTCCGCCAGCAGGTAGAGGGCGAACAGGAAGGCGATGCTGACGAGTTGATCGGGCGTGAGCGTGGCGTAGTTTGCCGCCGACAGCGCCCAGATGACGGCGACACTGGCCAGGCTGATGACGGCGCCCAGAACGGCGCGAGCCGAGACGGGCAGCTGCAAGACACTCACGCTGCTTCCCTGTCACGACGCCGCGCATCCCGATCCTGGTCGCGGCGCCGATCCGCTGCTCAAACGGATGGACAGTCGGCGTGAGGTAAAAGATGCCTCCGCCGGCTCCGGCTGATTATAGCAGCGCCGGCCCGGCTGGCAAGATGGGTGAACCGTGACGCACGATCACTCACGGTGTCACGGTTCACCTCATCCATCTCAGGTCCACTTGAGCCCGGCCAGGATGATCTCGGTCTCCGGTGCAACTGCCACAGTCAGGGCGATCACGGCCACGATCTGCGCCACGCGAGCCGACGTCCGCACAATGCTGGTCCAGCGCATGTCTATCTCCCCACAACCGCACTTCGGCGGTATTTCATCGTGTTGCTAGCAATGAGGCATTTCATCCGGTGACATCCCTGCGTGCGGTGCTATGACCAGCGCATGTCCCTCTCCTCATCGTTTTGCATGGCTGGGCCATCCCGAGCCACTCGCCATGTGTTCCTACCATTTCTCATACTGTTCCCAACCATTATCGCTACTATGACCAGCGCATTGGCTCCCTCCAGATGCTATCTGTTGTCAATCGCCCATTCGCACCGAATTTGGAAGTACGTTCGTCTGCTTTACCGAGGTCCAGTCTACTCTGTTCGTTCATACCCGTATATCACCGATTCGTACTCTCGCGCGCGGGTCCAAGGTACTATGTTCGGACAGGTCATAGGTACCGGAGGTTGGTGATTGGGGACGTGGCGAGTGGTGGGGGTGAGGAAGCTCCTCCGCTGGCCACCGTCGGCATCGCTCAGGTCGCGGAGCGACAGCGACACCCTCGTTCCCTGAGCGGAGGAAACGGACCCCAACCCCAGGCCCCAGCCCCTACCGAACAAGCCAGACATTCATGGCGATATCGCTCTCCTCGATCGTGCGGCCGGCGAACTCGGTCTGCACCACGATCTGGCGGATGGAGTCGGAGGTGTAGGCGTTCTTGAGCAGGACATGGGCGAAGGTTCGCTTCGTCAGCCAGGAGTTGACGGCGCTCAGGCCCATCTGGTCGGCGTGCCGGTCGATGTCGGCCTGCCGGGCATCGCCGCGCAGATCGCTGATGAGCGCCGTGCCGCCGGGCCGCAGGACGCGATGCATCTCGCGCACGGCCTGGACCGGCTCGGCGCGATCTCATTGTCCTTCTGGCGGATGCGACTGCACCACGTGTCAAGGAGTCAGGGCGCCAGGTCGGTGCGCTCGGCGATCCAGGCGCGGGTGACGGCGCCCTGGGCGGCCTGGAAGGGCCGCAGTGTCGGCAGGCCCGACGGCGGTGGCTGGAGCGCCTCCCAGGTGAAGAAGCCGGCCAGCGCGACGATGGCGGCGGTGATGGCGGCCGGGTCGACGCCGGCGGCGGTAGGTGAGCGGGCTAGCAGGGCGGCCGGGGTTGGGCCACCCTGCATCGTCACGCTAGGCGCGAAGCAGAGCAGGTCCACCCAGGCCGCGCCGACGCGCGCGTGCGGCCAGTCGACGACGACGACGCGATCGTCGGTCAGCAGCAGGTTGTCGGCGCGGATGTCGAGGTGGAGCAGCGTGTCGCCGGCCACGGCCGCCGGCGCGTCTGTCTCCAGTGCCGCCAGCCGGGTGGCATGGCGGGTCGACCAGGCATCGAGGCCGCTGGGCGGCGCGGCGACCACGCGCTGCCACCACGACCGCGCGAACAGCGACGCCCGACTGGCGTATCCGACCGTCGCGGCAGGTAGTGGGGATGGTGTCAGACTGACGGCCAGCCGCGCCAGCGCCGCCAGCACCCGGTCGAGCTCTATCGGCTGCCAGGGCAGCGTCGGCGGTCGGCCGGCGACATCCTCGAAGACGAGCACGACCCAGCCATCGAGATCATCGTGGGACCACAGCAGCCGCGGCGCCAGCGCGGTGGCGGGCAGCGCGGCGGCGTTGCGCGCCTCGCGGCGGTGAAAAGCCGGGGCATTGGCGTTCGGCGCCGGCCCCACGGCCTTGACGAACACGCGCCGACCATCGGCGGCGCGCAGGCGCGCGGCCAGGCCGGGCGAGAAGCCGCCTGGCTGCGTCTCGGCCGCGACGATAGCGCTGCCAAGCCAGCCGGCGACGGCAGCACGCACCACCGCTGGCGTGTGGAGCCACGCGAGGCGGCTGCCGGTGGCGGGCGGTGGTGCGTCGGTCACTCGGCGGCCTCCCGCGCCGCGATGCAGTGGCGGCGCTCCGGCGCAGTCTACCGCGCGACGAGCCTCTTTAAAGAGAGGAGGGGCCGGCGCTGAGAACGCCTGCCCCGGTCGGGAGGGAGGGATTGTGAAGAGGAGGACAGAGAGGAACATCGGGGTGGCGGCGGTGCCCCACCCGCGGGGAGACAGCGTCGTACGACGCACCGATCGATCGAATCAAAAAGGGCCAGGGAACACGCCCTGACCCACGCCAATGCGCTCTTCCCTTCGTGTGCCTACGAGGTTAGCTGACGGGTTCGGGTTGGAAAGCACCCTACCTGGCCCACAACGACACGGTGCGCCAGGATTCACCCCACGCGAACGGTTCCCCCGTTCCCCTGAGACCCCAGGGGATTCGGCAACGCACTATTGATTTGTCAATGTTGCTCGCAGACTGCGCCGTTGCAGCAACCGCATCATAGCCCAGACACGTGCAGCCGTCAACCCCTTTGGACGATGGATTTCGCGGGATAGCTAATCGGCGACGGCGCCGGCAGCGGTGGGATGGGTTGAGTAATACTTGGCGTCCGGGTGGTGGACGATGAGCGCGGCCGTACTGTGCTCCGGCATGAGCTGGTACGACTCGGTCAGGCTGACGCCGATGGCATCCTCGACCGGCAGTAGCCGCCAGACGAGGCCGTGCTGGTCCAGGTCGGGGCAGGCCGGATAGCCCCACGAGTAGCGCTTGCCGCGTGCCGTCGGCTGGCCTAACTCGCGCAGGATGTGGCGGTGGGCGACCTCGGCCAGCGCCTCGGCCGCCTGGACCGCCAGCCCGTGCAGGAAGTAGGCCTCGGCGTACTCACCGGCCTGCTGGGCGGCAGCCACCAGCGCGTCAGCCTGCTCGCCGACGGTGACGACCTGCAGCGCGACGACATCGCGCTCGCCGCTGGCCCGCGGCCGGAAGTAGTCGGCCAGGCACAGCCGCTCGCGGTCGGGCTGGCGCGGGAAGGTCATGCGGCCTAGCTCTACGCCGGGCCGATCGGCGTCGGTGATGACGAGCGTCTCATCGTCGGCGTGGACCGGGAAATAGCCGTAGATGACGCGCGGTGTCAGCCACGGCTCGGCGATGGCCTGGGCTTTCATCCGCTCCAGGCGCGGCCGAAACTCGCGCTCGACCAGTCGATCGAACTCGTCACCGTGGACCTTGCCGCCCCAGTGCAGCCGGAAGAGCGTCTTCAGATCCAGGTAGCGGAAGACGCGCTCGATCGGTATGTCCAGCAACGTGCGCGCCCCCCAGAATGGCGGTATCGGCACGTCGACGTCGGTGCGCACATCGGAGCGCGGGATGGGCCGGCTGGGGCTGGGGACGACCGCGAGCAGCCGGCTGGCCTCAGTCAGCGCCTCGCGATGAATCTGCTCGACGAAGCTCAGCCGGGTGGTTGGGTCGCCGGTCAGCCGGTCGACCGTCTCCAGCCCTTCGAAGGCGTCGCGGCAGTAGAAGACGCCGGCGGTGTACGGCTCCTCCGGCGCGACCAGCGACGCGCGCCGGCCAAAGGCGCGATTGATGGCCGCGCCGCCGATGACGACCGGGAAGGTCAGGCCGCGCCGGTGCAGCTCCTGGACGCACAGCGGCATCTGCTTGCTGGTCGAGACCAGCAGCGCGGACAGGCCGATGGCGTCGGCGTTGACTTCGATCGCCTTCTCGATAATGGTGTTGATCGGCACTTGCTTGCCCAGGTCGTAGACGGTGTAGCCATTGTTCGCCAGGATGGTGTTGACCAGGTTCTTGCCGATGTCGTGGACATCGCCGTAGACGGTGGCCAGCACGATCCGGCCCTTGCTAGCGCCATCGAGCTTGTCGAGGTAGCCCTCCAGGTGCGAGACAGCCCGCTTCATCACCTCGGCGCTCTGCAGCACGAACGGTAGGATCAGCTTGCCGGCGCCGAACAGGTCGCCGACCTCTTTCATCGCCGGCAGCAGCACATCGTTCAGGATGCCGACCGCCACCTCGCCGCGCGGCGAGACCTGTGTGCCCGGGTCTTTGTGCGCGGCCTCGGCGTCATGCGTGCGCAGGTTGCGCGCCTCCAGGCCGAGTTCTAGAAGCAGGTCGATGTCCTCCTCGACGCCGTCGCGGCGGCGATGGACGACCTTCCAGTGCAGGCGCTCGGCGACCGTCATGCCCTCGGTCGGGTCGGCGCGGGTGATGGCCTCGGCAGCGGCTGTCTCCTCATAGTGGGCGATGAAGCGCGCCAGAGCATCCTCGCGCCGGTCGAAGATCAGGTCCTCACACACGGTTACCTGCTCGGCCGGGATGTCGGCGTAGGGCGTGATGTGGGCCGGGTTGATGATGGCGCTATCCAGCCCGGCATCGGCGGCGTGCTTCAGAAACACCGAATTGAGCGCGGCGCGGGCGTGCGGCTTGACGCCGAAGCTCAGGTTGGAGACGCCGAGCGTGGTGAAGCAGCCGGGGATGTGCTGCTTGACCAGTCGGATGCCGTCGAGCGTCTCGACCGCCGCCCGGCGCAACTCAGCCTGCCCGGTCGTGATCGGGAAGGTCAGCACATCGAACAGCAGCGCCTCGGCCGGCACGCCGTACTCATCGGCGGCGATCTGGGCCAGGCGCTGGGCGATGGCCAGCTTGCGCTCGGCGGTGTGGGCCATGCCCTCCTCGTCGATCGTCATCGCCACCGTCGCCGCGCCGTAGCGGGCGACCAGCGGTAGCGTGCGGTCGATCTTGTCGCCGCGACCACCCTCGAGCGACATCGAGTTGACAATGGCGCGGCCGGGATAGATCTCCAGCGCTGTCTGCAGGACGTCGGCCTCGGTCGTGTCGATCACCAGGGGCGTCTCGACCGCCATCGACAGTTTCTTGACCAGCCGCTGCATCATGGCGCGCTCGTCGGCGCGCTCGGTCATTGCCACGCACACGTCGAGCGTGTGCGCGCCGCTCTCCATCTGCTCGCGGGCGACGTCGACGACGCCGTCGTAGTCGTCGTCGAGCAACAGGCGCTTCACCTTGCGCGAACCGAGCGTGTTGACGCGCTCGCCGATCATCAGCAACGTCAGGTCCTGGCGCAGCGCGACGGCGCGCACAGCCGACGACACGCTCGGCTGGTACTCAACGGCGCGCTCGGCGCGAGTGACGCCGTCGACGATGGCGCGCAGGCGGCGGATGTGCTCGGGGCGCGTGCCGCAGCAGCCGCCGACGACCGCGATGCCGTACTGGGCGACGAAATCGCCCAGGATCGCGGCGAACGGGTCCGGCTCCATCGGGTAGACGGTCTCGCCGTCGACCTCCAGCGGCAGGCCGGCGTTGGGGATGCACGAGATCGGCAGGCGGCTGTGCTGGCAGAGCGCGCGGATGCCCTCGCGCATGTGCTCCGGGCCGGTCGAGCAGTTCAGGCCGATGACATCGACCGCCATCGCCTCGAGCGTGGCGATGATGGCCGGCACCTCGGTGCCGAGCAGCATCTTGCCCGACAGATCGAGGAAGACCTGCGCCTGGACGGCGATGTCGGGCCGGTCCAGGTCGGCCTTGGCGCGGCGAATGCCGTCGAGCGCTGCCTTGACCTCGAGGATATCGACGCTGGTCTCGATCAACAGCACATCGACACCGCCGGCGATGAGCGCCATTGCCTGCTCGCGGAAGATGTCCGATAGCTCGGCGAAGGTGATGTCGGAGAGCGTCGGGTCGTCGGAGGAGGGCAGCTTGCCGGTCGGGCCGAGCGAGCCGGCGACGAAGCGCGGTCGGCCGTCGCGGGCCTGGTAGTCGTCGGCGACGCGGCGAGCCAGCGCGGCGGCGGCCTGGTTGAGGGTGGCTGTCTGGTCGGCCAAGCCCCACTCTTCCAAACGCAATCGCGTCGCCTGGAAAGTGTCGGTCTCCAGCACGTCGGCGCCGGCGTCCATGAACGAGCGGTGGATCTGCTCGATCACGTCCGGCCGGGTAAGGACGAGGTAGTCGCGATTGCCGTGAGTAGCCTCGCCGCCGAAGTCGGCCGGCGTGAGATTGAAGGTGTCGATGCTAGTGCCCATAGCGCCGTCGTAGACGAGTGTGCGCTCGGCCAGAGCCGTCAGATACCGAGAGTCGCGGGTCGTGGATGGCATCGGCTCCTCCGAGAACAACGGGCGTGAAACGGCTGAGGCCGTCAGCCTGGTATCACCCAGGCAACTATAGCAAACGCCGACCAGGGCGCAGCGTTCGGCGGCGCGCCGCCGAACGCTCCTACTCTACCATGCCGGTCAAGTCGGGCCGGGCAGCAGCCCTGGTCCAGCGATGATGCCGCTGGGCGCAGATTGGGAGTAGCTGGACTGGACGATCTGCGCTCAGCCGCGGATTACCTCGTCGGCGGCGTGGGCTGGGCCTGACGCGCAGCCGGCGGCCGGACGCCGAGCAGGCGGAACCAGACCTGCACCGACAGCCCGATGCCCAACGCCCACAGCAGCGTGCCGACGCCGGCCGCGCCACCGAGCAGCACGCCCAGCGCCAGCACCGTCACCTCGATGCCGGTGCGCACGACGCCGACTGGCCGGCGCAGGCGGCGGCTGAGGCCGAGCATGAGGCCGTCGCGCGGGCCAGCGCCGAGGCCTGCCTTCAGATACAGCGCCGTGCCCAGCCCGACCAGCACCAACCCGAGCGCCATCAACGCCAAGCGCGCGGCGATCTCGGCCAGCGACCAGCCAGCGCGGGCGTAGTCGGGCAGCAGGCCGAGGGCCAGGATACCGTCGGCGTAGACGCCGACCAGCATCATGTTCAGGAGCGTGCCGAGCGCCGGGCGGATGCCGAGCGCCAATGCCACCAGCACGACCAGCAGGCCGATCAGGTTCGTCGCCAGGCCGAAGCTGAGCGGCAGCCACAGCGTCAGGCCCTCGGTCAGCACCTGCCAGGGACCGAGGCCCAGCCCGGCCTTGAGCGTCAGTACAATGCCGAGTGCGAACGGGACCAGGCCCGCCGCCACCGCCAGGACGCGCAGCGCCAGCCGCCCGAGGCTGTCTGTCGTGCGGATGGCCGCCCTCCTCACCTGCTCCGCGCCGGCCCGCGCCAGCCCCACACGACTGCTTCACGGGCGCGCGCCCGATGGATTGTACGATTGTAGCGCGGCTCCCCGGGTCCTCGGCCCCATTGTGTTGGCAGGCGCAGTGTCGTACTATTCAGGGGCGCCGCGATGGGGTCGCGGCGGCCGTGCCACATGTCAATCAGTCGTCCTCACCTGAGGGGAGTAGGCAGGCGGCGACGCGCCGCGGGTGCATCCGTCATCACGAGGCCTGGCGTGTCGCGCCGGCATCCGGATGCATCAGGTAGCCCATTCCCATCCGCTGGTGCTCCTGGTCGAGACCTCCGGCGAGGACCATGGCCCGGGCGTCGCCCGACGTCCGGCCACCATGCCCGCGACTGCCGCGGTCGTGGGCCAGGGTCCAATTGCCAGAGGAGGGTGACCATGGGCGGTGCCTGCCGGCCGCGTGGCGCGATGATCGCGCATGCCTGAGGGCCTCATTCCACTGCTGACGGCGGTCTTCAGTATTGTCGTCATCGATCTGGTGCTGAGCGGCGACAACGCGGTCGTCATCGGCATGGCCGCCCATCAGTTGCCGCCGAAGCAGCAGCGGCACGCGATCATCTTCGGTGCGCTCGGGGCGGTGGGCCTGCGTGTGCTGTTCACGGCGCTGGCGGCGGTATTGCTGGGCATTCCGGCGTTGCAGGCCATCGGCGGCGTGGTGCTAATCTGGATCGCGCTCAAGCTGCTGCGTCAGGAAGAGGCGAACCATACCGTCAAGCACGGTACGAACCTGTTTGACGCGGTGCGAACGATCGTGCTAGCCGATGTCGTCATGAGCCTGGACAATATTCTGGCGGTCGGCGGCGCGGCGCACGGCAACATCGGCCTGCTGCTGTTCGGGCTGGGCCTGAGCATGCCGATCATCCTGTTTGGCAGCAGCCTGGTCGCCAGCCTCATGAACCGGCTGCCCTGGCTGGTCATCCTGGGGGCGGCGGTGCTGGTCTACACCGGCGTCGAGATGACGCTGGCCGATCCGCTGGTCAAGCCCTACTATCCGCACGACCGGGTATTCGAGATCGGCCTGGCGCTAGTGGTGGCGGCGGCGACGATCGGCCTGGCCCACTGGCTCAACCTGCGCAAGGCGGCGGCGCGCGCCCAGGCGCCGGCGCACGCGCTGGCCGAGCCGGCCTCACTGGACGACTGAGCCACGGGCGACCCCGCCACGCGCGCCGCCGCGCGTGGCGGGGTGATGGCCCGCGCCGTCACTCCGCCGCGCTGGCGGCGTCGGGCATTGGCACGGCCAGGGTCGCCTCAGCAGCGGGCCGGCGCGTGAGCGCCTCCAGCTCGGCGCGAAAGCCGCGCGCCTCCAACTGCGCCCACTGCTCCAGGAATTGCGCGTAGCGCTTGCGGCGGCGCTGTGCGGTGCGGCCCAGCAGTGCGTAGAGGCCGACCCGGCGGTCAGCCGCCGGCGCCAGCGCGCTCCGGATCAGGTCCGCCCGCGCCGCCTCGTCCGGCTCGTCGGACAGGCGGGTTACCAGCGCGGCCTGCTCCTCCGCGGCGATGGCCGTCAGGCGCTCGATCAGGATGGGGGCGAGCACATCGGCGTCGTGGATCTCACCCAGCAGCTCCTGCAGCTCCTTGGTGCGCTCCAGAACCTCACCGGCGGCCGGCGGGTAGCCGACCTTGAACAATTCCAGCGTGTAGCGCAGGCGCTTGGCGGCGATGCGCATGTCGTGCAGCTCCGTCACCCGCGCTGGGTCGTGGATGAACGGGGCGAAAGAGTAGATCTCGGCGATGCGCACCGCCAGCACCCGCCGTGCCACGGCCCCGACGCTCATGTCCGGTCGGAGGCCACTGACCTTCCAGGCTCGCGCCATCGTCCCGCTCCCGCGCTGCTACGCCTCGTCCCGAACGAACGTCTCGAACTGCCGGCGGAAGTCGTCCGCCTCCAGCGCCGCCAGGTGGGCGAGCATCGCCGGCCGCGCCTGCTCGCGGCGGGTGCGCACCTGGGCAATCAGGTCGTCGATGCCGGGTCGCTCGTCGGCGCTGGCTCGCTTGCGCTCGGCAGCCAGCGCCTCGAGCATGACATCGGCGTCACGGACCGCGCCCAGCTCCTCGGTCAGCCCGCTGATCACCCGCTGGAAGCGGGCGTAGGTCTTGCCCGTGAAGCACGGCGCGCAGGCATCGACGGCGGCGCGCAGCCGGCGCGACGATACGCGCATAGAGTGCAGCTCCTCGATATCATCACCGGCGATCGTGCCTGGCGCGTAGTGCCACATCTCGGCCGACTTGGTCAGGATGATCTTCGCCGCCGCCGCGTGGAAGCTCTCTCCCGGCGTGAGGCCCTCGACCTCCCACTCCTTTGCCATCG
>JADLAZ010000236.1 GCA_020849725.1 Chloroflexota bacterium | reverse complement strand
TTCGGCGCCGGTGTCCGGCCCGACGGCACGCCCTCGCCGATGCTCGCCGATCGCATCCAGGCGGCCGTGCGCCTCTACCAGACCGGGCGAGTGCAGAAGCTGCTGATGACCGGCGACAATGGACAGCCCGACTACAACGAAGTGGCCGCCATGCGCCGCGCCGCGATCGCGGCCGGCGTGCCCGCCGCCGACATCACGCTCGATCACGCCGGCTTCAGCACCTACGAGAGCTGCTACCGGGCCGCCGCCATCTTTGGCGTGCGCGAGGCCGTGCTGGTGACCCAGGGGTTCCACATGGCGCGTGCTATCTACACCTGCCGGCAGCTCGGCGTCGACGCCGTCGGCCTGGGCACGCCCGACTGGGGCGTCTACTCGCCGCAGCTAATGGCGACCTATACGCTGCGCGAGACGCTGGCGACGCTGAACGCGCTGTGGCAGGTGCATCTCACCCAGCCGGCGCCGACCTACCTGGGCCGCTTCGAAGGCATTGCCTGACGTCGAGCCGGCGCGGCTCAGGCCCAGGTCAGGACGACGCCCAGATACTCGTCGCGGCGCTCGGCCAGGCCGGTGTAGGCGGCCTGGATCGCCTCTGGTGGCAGGCGGTGGGTGATCAGCGGCGCCACGACCAGCCGCCCGTCCGATAGCCAGGAGAGGGCCGCGCTGGTGTTGCCGTGGATCGATGCGGCCGTCGGCGGCGCCGGCTGGCGTGACACCGCCTGCGGTGGTGTCGGCAGCCGGGGGATCTCCCATTCGGAGCCGCTGCGCAGCCGCAGGAAGCGCAGGAAGATCGACCGGGTCAGCTGGCTCGACGGCACGCTGTTGGCCGCGCCGCCCCAGGGTGCCCCAACCATGACGATCTCGCCGCCGTCGGCGGCCAGCTCGACGGCCGAGGCCAGCGCCGTCGCCGAGCCGGTCGCCTCGATCACCAGCCGGCACTGCTCGGCGAAGTCGGGCATCGCGGCGGCCGGGTGATGCAGGGCAGCCTCCATGGGTGGCCGGAAGTCGGGTGCGAGGTCACCCACTAACAGCCAGGCCAGGAGCGAGGGCGTTGTCGAGGTTGACGGCGAGGGCAATCCTGCTCACAATAATATTGATATTCATTATTATACTATATCTGTGTATCTCTTTGATGCGATGTCACTCTGCCATCTCCGCGATTTCGGTGAATGTGCAACGGCTAGCTGCGGCGTTCAACTCAGGTACCGTATTGTCCCGAGCAGCCACTAGTGGGTCACGCCGCAATTGATTGAGTCTGGGCGACCACCGCTCCGGAGCCGCCCAGCCGGCGCTGGCGCGCCCGCACCCGCCGCTCCCGCCGTTTCCCATCCCACACGAACGGCGTCGGCGCCGCGTTCCAGCCCACCACCGTCTCTTCCAACCATTGGATCACCTCCGCTGGACTCTGCGGATGCTGTCCCACCAGCGCCCGCCCGACGATGATCCGTTGCACCGACTCGGCCATGTTCAGCCAGGAGCCACTCAATGGTGTGTACAACGGCAGAATGCCGTGCTCGTACAGCCACCGCACCATCGCCCAGCTGTGATGGCCGGCCAGGTTGTCCCAAATCAGGATCGCCCGGAGCGGCGGCAGTGGCATCCACGGCTCCCCACCCAGCCAGGTCGTCCATTCCGCCAGCACGGGGCGCGGCGCAGCGGTGGCAGCGGTGGCAGCGTGGCCAGCATCGTCGTCAGTTCCCCCTTCAGCCAGGGATGGAGCACCGTGTTGGGCGCACTCGTCACGCCCGTGGCCCGCACCTCCCCCGTCGCCGGCCGGAAGAGCGTCAGCAACTTGGCCGTGCCACCTCGAATATACTCATGGGGCTGTCGGGCTGGCGCGCCTTCCGGCTGCCAGCTCGCGCCCGGCTGCGGGATGGCTTGGTACGGCCCGGCCTCGTCCTGGCACCAGACCGGGATACCCGCCGCCTCGGCTAGCCGGTAGGCTTGCTCGATGGCCCCCTTTTTTGCTCGGTCTGCGGGTCGGTCACCGTCACCACCCCGTCCTTGCGTTTGCGTTCGGCGGTCCCAGTGGGACACCACGTCCGTGTCTTCTGGTAGGAACTGCCCGCCGCCGTCAGGATGCGGCGCACCGTCGTCGCCCCCACCTGGGGCAGGCCCTCCCGCCGCAGCGTGCGCTGGAGCGTCACCAGCGACCAGGTGGCCGTGCCATCCGTCTGGCGGTCGGGCGTCCGCTGGGCGGTGGCCACGATCTGGGCGCGGGCCGCCGGGTCGTAGGTCGAGGTGCGCCCCCGGCCCGCCGCGATGGTCAGCACGGCCAGCCCGCGGCGGTTGAAGCGGCGCACCAGGGCGGTGACGGTGCTGCTGCTGCGCAGGCCCGCCTGCTGGGCGGCGGCAGTGAAGGAGGCCCCATCGGCCACGGCCAGCAGCGCGGTGGCGCGGCGGACGCGGTCGACCCGCTCGCTGGTGGCCTGCCGGACCCGCTCCAGGGTGGTCCGTTCCTCGGGGGTCAGGGGGCGGAGCACCTCCGCCTGCGGGGTCGCCATGGGCCACCTCCTTTCCTTCCCCCCAGTCTCGCACAGCCATCCCTCACTCTCAACCATATGCAGGTTGACCCACTAGGTAGTGGATCGGACCCTGAGAACTGGCTAGACAGAAGGGTGCTTCCACCTCTTCGCGTCGCGGAATTGGCACTGGCCTCGGTGCAGCTGACGGTGGCCCCGGAGTGGGGGCGGGCGTTGGGACAGGCATGGGCCACGGGAGCGGGCACGGCCAGCCCGGGAAGCAGAACCCGCCGCCCTTGACTTGAGAGACCAGCCCGCTCGGATCAACGGCATTGGTGGGATTATTCTGCACGTATGCAAATCGGTTCAACGACTGCGGTTGCTGCCCTCGGCCGACGACCGGGTCGCGCTGCACGAAGCGTCCCAGTTGCGGGTCGTACAGCCTAGCCCTCAAATAGACCAGCCCCGTCTCGCCGTCTCGCTGCTCGCCCGTGAACCCGAACGGCTGCCCACTGCTGCCCTGCCCCGCCTGCGGCGCCCCGAACTCGTCCGTCCGCTGCGTCTG
>JADLAZ010000235.1 GCA_020849725.1 Chloroflexota bacterium | reverse complement strand
GGAAGACGTCGGGATGGCGGCTCAGGTAGTCGTAGCGCGCGATCATGGCGTCCTCCGCTGGCTCCACCCGCGCCGCCGCCCGGCGCGTGGCCGGCAGCTTACCATAGGCTTATTCTGAGCGAACTCTGGTGGCGTCCGTACAGCGCGAGCATCACTGGGACGCGTAGGCGTAAGTCGTGGTGCCCCAGGGCCATCAGCCGGTGCTCGGCACCGCCGCTGCCGGTGGTCGTCGCTCCGCCGACGGTGCGAGTCAGCCGGCTGCCGTTGTCGTCGGCGAAGGTGGCCGCGACGACTCCCTGCTGGTTGACTTCCGGACGAGCTCGTTCGCGGGTAGATAAGAGGAGCCGCCGAGCCTGCAGCGTCGGTACCAGAATCCTTTGTTACTGTATGGATAGTCGCATCGCGATTCGCCGTCGAGGACGCGCGATTCCGACCATGCCCAGTGCGCTCGGATGGCAAGCCAGCGCGCTGATCCGACGGCCTCGCGATCCGATGACCGCCCGACCCCTCCGCCGCCCCCGGCGGTCTTCGCCCGGCCTTGGTCGGCGCTCGGACGGCCGTCGACGCCGCCGGGTAGGCTACGCGCGATATGCGACGAGTCCTGCCCTCCCTGGCAGGTCGGTGCGCCGCTCCCGATGACGAGCGCCGGGCGCTCGCTCCCCGCCTGAGCGAGAGACAGCCGCCTCACCGATCGACGCCGCTGATCAGTGCGCGTCGACGTCAGCTGCATGGCCATGCGGCCGGCAACGGGCGCCGCCGTGGTCATCAATGCCGCCCGTCCCCGGCCGGTCGCCCGCGTTCCGGGCGACGTGCACGGCCGGCTGCCCGACCGCGTCAATGCAGTCCGTCAGGTCGCCACAGGGCGGCGCTCTCGTGCGGGGCGCCGCCCTTCTCTGTGAGGAGGGAACTCAGCCGTGTGCCGCCAGCCTTCGCCAGCACGCCCGTTCGCGTCACCCGCCGATCACGACCGGCCGGCGCGCGCTCCGCCCGGATCACTGCGCCATCCCCGCTCACACCGACCGTCGATGGCCGCCGCATCGTCCCGAAGGAGACCGCCATGACGCCGACCTGTCGCTCGCACGTCTCCCACCTGATCCGCGGCTGCTGCCGGGCTGGCCGCTGGCTGGCCGGGCGTGTCCGCGCCCTCGCGCAGTGGTGCTTCCCCGCCGCCGCCCGCGTCCTCGTCGTCGTCCCCGGCGTCGACCGCCGTCAGCGGCGTCGCCTGGTCGGGGTCGTGCGGCGCGGCCTCCGCGCCAGCGAGCGCGTTCACGACGGCTTGCCGGCCGTCCCCTGCCGCGTGCGCGTCCTGCCGCTCGTCGGCGCGCCGCCGGCCTTCGCCGACCTCGGCCACCTGCTCGCCACCGTCGCCGTCCGCCCGATCGCCGGCCGGCCGCGGGCGGTGATCACGCTGGCAGCGACCTGGCGCGGCCGGCCGGTCGCCGACGCCGAGCTCATCGCCACGCTCACCGCCGCCCTCGACCACCTGGCCTGGTGGGAGCCGGGCGACGCCAATCTCTGGACGCTGCCGGCGCCCGCCGCGCCCCCCGCGCCGCCGATCGACGCGGCCGGGCGTCGGACGGCCGTCGGCTCCCCATCGTGGTCAGACCTGGCGGCGCGGTCCCCGGCCGGCGCCGCCCTCGTCAACGGGCTGCCGCCCGTGCCGTCGCCCCCGTCGCCGGCCGACCCCCTCGGCCTCGGCGGGCAGTGAGCGGTGGCCGCCCGCGACGACCGGCCGCCGTTCGCGCTGGACGAGCGGCAGCGGGCGGCGGTCGAGGCCCCCGACGGGCCGCTGCTCGTCGCCGCCGGGCCGGGGGCGGGGAAGACGACCGTCATCGTCGAGCGCATCGCCCACCTGATCACGGCGCGGGGCGTCCCGCCGGACGCCATCCTGGCGGTCGCCTTCAGCCGCCGGTCGCGGGCCGAGCTCCAGGCCCGGTTGGCGGCGCGCCTGCCCGAGCACGGCCGCCGCGTCCTCGCCACCACCTACCACGCCCTCGGCCGCCGCATCATCCTCCAGTGGCCGGCGGCGGCTGGCTACCGCCCCGGCCGGCTGGCCGTCTACGCCGGCCCCGACGCCGCGCTCGTCGCCGGCGAGGCGCTGCGGCGGCTGGGCATCGCCGCGCCGCCGCTGCCGCCGGCGGCGCTCGCCGACCGGCTGGCCCGCTGGCGACTCGGCGTGACCGACGCTGCCGACGGCCTGCCGCTCGACCTGCCCGCGCTCGCCGGCGCCTATGAGGAGCTGCTCCGGCGGCGCAACGCCATCGACTTCGCGGCCATGGTCACCCTGCCGCCGCGCATCCTCGAGGCGCATCCCGCGGGCCTGGCGCTGCTGCAGGCCGCCTACCGCCACATCCTCGTCGACGAGTTCCAGGACAGTTGCCGCGACCAGTTCCGCCTGGCGCGGCTCTTGACGGGCGCGCACGGCAACCTCACCGTCGTCGGTGACGCCTGCCAGTGCATCTACGGCTTCCGCGGCGCCGATCCACGCCGGCTCGACGAGTTCGCCGCCGCCTTCCCCGGTGCATGCCACGTCGCGCTCGACGCCAACTACCGGGCGACCGCGCCGCTCGTCGCCGCGACCAACGCGCTGGTGGCCGATCTGCCCTATGCCCACCCCCAGGTGGCGGCCGGCGGCGCCGGGCCGCCCGTGGTCCTGCGTCGCAGCCGCGACGAGGCGGACGAGGCGGCCTGGATCGCCGGCGAGTTGGGCCGGCTGCGCGCCGCGGGCGAGCTAGCCGCTTGGGCCGAGGCGGCCGTGCTCTACCGCGCGCATGCCCAGCGCCAGCCCATCGCCGCCGCCCTGCGCGCGGCGGGCATCCCCCACCGGGCGCGCCGGCCGGCCGGCGACCTGCTCGCCGCTGGCGCGGCGGCTGAGGCGCTGGCCTACCTGCGGCTGGTGGCCGACCCGGACGACGTCGCCGCCTGGCGCCGCGTCCTGGCCGAGCCCGACCACGGGCTGCGGCTGCTGGCCGAGGCGATCGACGCCGCCGCGCCGGTCGACCTGGCGGCCATCACGGCGCTGGCCGACCGCCTCGACCGCGCGCTCGGCGCCGCCGGGACCGGGCAAGCGGCCGGCTTGCGGCGGCTGCTGGACGCGCTGGCGCCCTGCCGGACGGCGGCCGGCCGCGTTTCGCCGGCACTGGTCGATGCGGTGCTGGACGCCGCGGGCCTCCTCGACCGGCTGCGCCGCGACCGCCAGGCGGCCGAGCCACTGGCGGCGATCGACGACCTGCGGGCGCTGGCCGATGCCGGCGGACCGCTCGACGCCTGGCTGGCCGACCTGCTCGCCGACGATCTCCCCGCCGACGGGGGCGCCGATGCGGTCACGCTGTCGACGGTGCACGCCGCGAAGGGGTTGGAGTGGGCGGTCGTCTTCGCGATCGGGCTCGACGACGGCGTCCTGCCCGACGCCCGCGCCCTGGCCGACCCGGCGGCGCTGCGCGCCGAGCGGCACATCGCCTACGTCGCCCTCACCCGCGCCCGCCGCCACCTCTACCTCCGCCACTGCCGGCGCCGGCGCGGCCCGCACGGCCCGACGGCGATGCGCCCGTCGCGCTTCCTGGCGCAGCTGCCGCCCGCGTCCGTCGCCGTCATCGATGCCGACTGAAAGGAGCGAGTGCCATGATCCGAGCTCTGCCCCGCATCGACGTCGATGCCGTCAAGCGCGCCCACCCGCTGGCGGCGACCGCCGCCCGGCGCTACGGCGTCGCCCTGCGCCCAGCCGGTCGGGGCCGGCTGCTGGCCCGCTGCCCGCTGCCCGGCCACGCGCGCGACCGTGACCCCTCCTTCGTCGTCTACGCCGACCAGGGTCGCTACCACTGCTTCGGCTGCCGGAGCGGCGGCGACGTGATCGACCTGGTGGCGGCGATCGAGGGGCTGCCCTTCGTGGCGGCGGTCGCGGCGCTGACCGGCGGCCCGCCGCCGCTCGCGGCCCGGCGACCGGCCCGCCCTGCCCCGCGCGCGCCGCCGCTGGCGTCGCCGGCGACGCCGCTGGCCGCGTCCGACCCGGTGCTCGGCGCGGCGCTGGCGCTGGCGGTCGACCACTACGCCGGCCGGCTGGCGCGCGACCCGGCCGCCCGCGCCTACCTGGCCGGCCGCGGCCTCGACCGGGCGACCGTTGACCGCTGGCGGCTCGGCCTGGGCGGCGGGCTGGCCGCCGAGCTGCGCCGGCGACGCACCTCGTCGCTCCCCTTCCGCCGGCTCGGCCTGCTCGGCCGGGACGGTCGCGAGCGGTTCGCCGGTCGCGTCGTCATCCCGGACCTCGTCGCCGGCCGTCCGACCTGGCTCACCGGCCGGCTGCTGCCCGGCGCCGCCGATCCCGCCGCCCGCCGCTTCGACTCGCTGCCCGGCCCGCGCCCGCTGCTCGGCCTCGGCCGCCTGCCGCCGCAGCGCGACCGGGTGGTCGTCGTCGAAGGCATCTTCGACCTGCTGCTGCTCGACGCCTGGGGCTGGCCGGCCGTCGCGCTCGGCGGCGCCGGCTGGACGCGGGCGCAGGCGGCGGCGCTCGCGCGCTTCCAGCAAGTCTGGTTGCTCTTCGACGCCGACGAGGCCGGCCAGCGCGCCACCGCGGCATTGGCGGCGGCGCTCGGCCAACGCGCGACGCCGGTCGCCGTGCCGGCCGGGGCCAAGGACGTCGGCGACCTCGCTACCCTCCCCGACGGACGCGCCCACCTCGCCGCGCTGCTCCCGCCCGATCTGGCCGTCGCCACGGCCAGCCACCGCGTCGCGGGGCGCACGCCCATCGGACGTGCGCCCTTGCAGGAGGTATCACGATGACGCTCATCTCGCCCATCGTCGAGCCGGCGCCCGCGCCGGCCAGCGAGATCACGCTGCTGCCGGACACCGGCGACGGCCCGGACACCTACGCCGAGCGCGCCGGGCGGGCCGCCGCCGCGCTCGGGCTGGCGCCGCCTGCCGTCCGGCGGCTGCCCTTCGACCTGTCGATCCTGGCCGAGGAGGGGATCTTCCTCGACGTCACCGCCCACGGCGCCGGCCTGTTGACCGTCCAACTCGGCTGGGATCTGCTCGGCGTCGTCCTGCCGCCCGACGCCGCTGTCGGCTTCGCCCCGCCGACCTGCCGGCTGCTGCCGGAGCGCCACGCCCGCCCGCTCGCCCGCCTGCTCGGCGCCGGCCACGACCTGCTGCGCCGCCACAGCTTCCGCTTCGCCCTTGTCGAGGCCATCCTCGGCACGGCCGCCTACCGCTGGGTGCCGGCGACGGCAGTCGTCCGCTTCCACCGGCAGTTCCTGGCGCTCCAGGCCGAGCTGGAGGCGGCCAAGGCGGCCGTCGTCGCCGACTACGACCGGATTGTCGGCGAGGCCGGCCTGGCGCTCGGCCGCCTGGCCGCCGACTCGGCCCGCCGGCTGGCAGCCACCGGCCACGCCGTCCCACCCGACTTCGACCGCCGCCTGCCGGCCGCCTTCCACGCCGCCCTCCCCACGCGCGCGGCCATCCGCGAGCGCATCGCCCTGCGGCTGGAGGTCGGCGTCTTCCAACTCGGGAGTGAGCTGGCGGCGGAGCAGCGGCGGGCCATCACGACCCGCCGGCAGGTCGAGATCGCCCGCATCGAGGCCGACGGCGCGGCCCAGGCCGCCCAGGCGCGGCTCTTCGCCGAGCAGGAGGCGCAGACCCGCGACGCTGAGGCGGCCAGACTGATGCATCACCTTCGGGTCGAGGCCGAGCGGCGGCTGGTCGAGCGGATGGTCGAGCAGCGCCTGTCGCCGCTGGCCGAGGCGGCCGAGCAGCTCCACCGCGAGACGGCGGCGGTCGCCGAGGCGGTCGGGGCGGCGCTGCGGAAGCATGGCCGCCTGCCCGCCTCCTCGTATCGCCAGCTGCGCCGGCTGGCTGACTACCTGAGACTAATGAACTTCGAGGGCGACGACGGCCTGGCCCGCCTGATCGCCGCGCTGGAGGAGCGGGCCGCGACGACCACGGGGCGGCGCCGGCGGCCCAGGACAGCCACCGCGGCCGCCGGCGAGGCGATCGAGCGGTGCGTCAGCGACCTCGTCGCCTACACGCGCGGCCTGGCCGATCTCCACGGCGGCCGCGCCGGCGCCGTCGAGCTGTGATGCGGCCACCGGCTGTCCGGATGATGTGTCCGGTCATTTCATAGATGAGCCAATCGCGCCCGTCGCCCGGCCGTCGGGCGGCGAGGCTACAGCTACATCGAGAGGAGTAGACACGCATGACGGACGGGACTGTCACCCACGACCTGCCGCAGCTCGCGTCGCTCGTGACCGAGCTCGACCAGCTCATCCGCGCCCGCTACCCGCTCATCGCGCTGGAGACGCCGGAAGAAGAGCGCGCCCTGGCGCTCGTCCAGGCCGTCGCCGCCCTGCCGCGCCAGCGCGACAAGCCGATCTTCCTGTGGAGCATCGCGCGCGGCCTGCGCCGCCTGGCACTCGGCGGCGACGAGCAGCCCGTTGCCGGCGCCGACGCCCCGGTCGAGATCCTGACCCACATCGACGGCGCGTCAGCCGGCCTGTTCGTCCTGGCCGACTTCGCGCCTCACCTGACCCCCTACGGCCAGGAGGAGCCGTTGCTCGCCCGCCAGCTGCGCGAGCTGGCCTTCGCGCTTAAGGGGCGCAAGGGCGGCCCGACGGTGGTGCTCGTCGGCGTCGCCTGGCCGCACCTGCCGACGCTGGCGCGCGAGGTCAAGGTGCTGCCGCTGCCGCTGCCCGACCGGGCCGAGGTCGACGCCTTCCTGGCCGGCGAGGTCGAGCGCTACGCCGCCGTCCCCGACATCGCTCAGTCGACACTGTCGCCGGCCGAGCGCGCGCCAATCGTCCGGGCGCTGCTCGGCCTGACGCTGGGCGAGATCGACAACCTGATCGCGCGGTCGGTGGTGGCCCAGCGCCGGCTCGACGCTGCGGCCGTGCCGCTCTTCCTGCGCGAGAAGCGCGATGCCATCCGTCGCTCTGGCTCGCTCACCTACGTCGAGCCCGAGCCGCCCGACCGGTTCGCCGGCTACCCGGCGCTCACCCGGTTGCTGGAGCGCGTCGCGGCTAGCTTCACGCCCGAAGCGCGCGCCTATGGCCTGCCACGTGAGAAGGGCATCCTGCTGGTCGGGCTGCCGGGGTGCGGCAAGGACCTGTGCAAGCGCGTCGCCGCGGCGGTGCTGGGGCTCCCCCTCCTCGACCTCGACTTCGCCGCCGTCATGGGCGCGCGCGGCGGCGTCGTCGGCCAAGCCCATCAGGAGGTCAAGCAGGCGCTCCAGATCGCCACCACCGTCCGCTGCATCCTCGGCGTCAGCGAGTTCGAGAAGGCGCTGGGCGGGCTGGCCTCCTCGAACGCCAGCGACGGCGGCGAGACGGCGCGCACCATCGGCAGCTTCCTGGCCTGGATGGCCGACCAGGAGGAGGTGCTCGTCTTCGCCACCGCCAACGACGTGCGCGCGCTGGCCCCGGAGCAGATCCGCCACGGGCGCTTCGACCACGTCCTGTTCGTCGACCTGCCGCGCCCGGCGGCGCGGCAGGCGATCCTGGCCGTCCACCTGCGCCGGGTGGGCCGCACGCCGGAAACCTTCGACCTGGCGGCGCTGGCCGAACTGACCGCGGGCTTCAGCGGCGCCGAGCTGGCGGCGGCGATCAAGGAGGGGCTGGCACAGGCCTTCGCCGCCGGGCGCGAGGTCGACACCGTCGATCTGGTGCGGGCGGCGCGCGGCATCCGGCCGCTGTCGGCGGTGCGGGCCGAGGAGATCGAGGCGCTGCGGGCCTGGGCGCGCGGCCACGGCATCGCCAGCGCCGACGGCGAGGAGGACGAGGCCCGGCCGGCCCCGGCCGCGCGCACGGTCGAGCTCTAGCCAACCGCCGCCACGCCCGGTGACCCACCCGACCGAACCAACTGGCCAACCAACCCACCGCGAATGGAGGATGACATGTCCAAGTACACGCTCTACACCGACCTGTGCGTCGATGAGCCGACGCTGCTGGCAGCGCTGGCCGAGATCGGCTTCGGCGCCGACGCGCTAGACCGCGGCCGCGACCTGCCGCTCTTCGGCTACCAGGGCGACCGGCGGCCGGAGACGGCCGACCTGGTCATCCGCCGCCGCCACCTGCTGCCGGCCAGCAACGACCTCGGCTTCGCCCGCACGCCGGCCGGGTTGGTCCCGGTCATCAGCGAGTACGACCGGCGCCGCCTGCGCGTCGGCGACGCCTCGTTCCTGGTGGCGCTCAAGACGGCCGTCCACACGCGCAAGGCGATGGAGATCGCCCGGCGCTTCGGCGGCCAGGTGACCCAACAACGCGAGGGCGACCGACTGGTCATCCGCGCCCGGCGCTGATCCGAATCGCCCGGCGTCGATCCGAGCGCCGTTCGCAAGGAGGGTATCCATGCCCGAGCTGATCATCACCATCGATCGGACGACCGGCGAGCTGCATGTCGACATCGTCGGCTATCGCGGCCCCGCCTGCGAGGAGGCCGCCCGCCTGATCGCGGCGGTCATGGGCCGCCCGCCCGAGATCGCGCAGCGCAAGCCGGAGCATGCGGTCCGGCCCGTCCCCACGGCGCGGGCCGGGGGAAGGAAAGGGGGCTAGCCATGTCCGACCACATCGAGCTGACCATCGACACCGTGACGGGCGACCTCCTGATCGCCAGCGACGGCGGCGCGACTGCCATCGCGTCGGCCGGCCTCGGTCCGGGGAGCGCGCTCGGCTGCGCCCGGCCGCTCGCCCCGCTCGCGCCGCCCGTCGCCCGCACGGGCGGGCCGCGCCTGCGCATCACCGATTACTACCACGGCAGCCTGGTCGACGGGCCGGGCCGGCGCAGCGTCGTGCGCTGCCAGGGCTGCCCGATCGGCTGCCCCGGCTGCCACGTCCCCGAGACCCACCCGACCGGCGGCGGCCGGCGCGTCGCCGTCGCGGCGCTGGCGGCGGCGCTGCTCGACCCGGCCCACCCGCGCGACGGCGTCACCCTCCTCGGTGGCGAGCCCACGCTCCAGGCCGAGGGCGTGCTGGCGCTCGTCCGGGCGCTGCGCCGGCGCGGCTGCGCCGACATCGGCCTCTACTCCGGCTACCCGCTGGCAGTGCTGGCGCGGCGGGCGGCGACTCGCCCGGCGCTGCGGGACCTGCTCGCCGCCGTCGATTGGCTGATCGATGGGCCGTACCGCGTCACGCTGGCCGCCGGCGCGCCGGCCTGGCGCGGCTCGCGCAACCAGCGCTTCATCCGCCGGCCCGGCCGGTTCCTCCGGTCGGACCTGAACGCGGGAGGCGGCCATGAGGACCGATGATCGGCACGAGGCGCCGGCGGTCGGGGCCTGGGACGACGGCCGGTTGGCCGAGCTCATGACGCGGCGCGACCCGGCGCTGCGCCGCGCCGCCGGCCGCCTGCTGGCCGGCGACGACGGCGCCGAGACCGTCGACGATGTGCTCCAGGAGGCGTACCTGCGCGCCCGGTCGCGCCTGCACCATCTGCGGCGGGCCGACGAGGCCGGCGTCGTCGCCTGGCTGACGCGGCTGGTGATGCGGCTGGCGCTCGACGCCCGGCGGCGGCGGTTCCGCCAGCGCCGGCTCGTCGAGCGGCTCGCGCTGGCGTCGCCGCCCGTGGCGGTCGACCCGGCCGAACGAGCGGCGGCTGCCACCGCCGCCCGCGAGGCGCTCGCCGCCACCGCGCCGGTGCTGGCCCGGCTGCCGGCCGGGCAGCGCCGGGCGCTCCTGCTCCGCGTCGACCTGACCGTCGCCGAGGTCGCCGCCGCGCTCGGCTGCTCGCCGGGGGCCGTCCGCACCCGCCTGGCGCGGGCGCGCGCGGCGGTCCGCGCGCCGTCGCCTGACCTCGGCCACGCCCGCCTCACTGGCGCGGGCCGATAGGTCGGCCGCCGCGCCACCGGGTTCGTATCGCGCCTGCTGCCGGCCGCGGCGGAGTCAGGGCGCCCGGCTCCGCCGGGTGCCGCGTCCGGTCGGCACGGCGGCGGGCGCGTCACAGAAAAGGAAACCACGATGAGTCCGATGTCCATCGACGAACGGCGCTGGGTTGAGCGGGCCAGGGCGGGCGACCGGGCCGCCTTCGAGGCCATCGTGGCGCGCTATGAGCGCCAGATCTACGCCTTCGTCTATCGCATGCTGGGCGACGCCGATGACGCCTGCGACCTCACGCAAGACTGCTTCGTCAAGGCCTACCAGGCGTTGCCGCGCATCCGCCGCGAACTCAACGTCTCGGCCTGGCTGCACCGCATCGCCGCCAACGCCTGCCTCGACGTGCTGCGCCGCCGCCAGCGGCTGCGGTGGCTGCCCTGGCACGGGCCGACACACGACCCCCTGGTGCTGAGCGGCCCGGCCGACGACCCCGAACACCGGGCGCTCAGCCAGGAGGCACGCGTCAGCGTTCAGCACGTGCTCGACCAACTGAAGCCGCGTCACCGACTGGCGCTCATCCTGCGCGAGGTCGACGGGCTCTCCTGCCAGGAGATCGGCGCGGTGATGGGCATGAGCCCGGCGGCCGTCAAGAGCACGCTCTACCGTGCCCGGCTGGAGTTCAGGCACCGCTGGGCGGCACTCGAGCGGCAGTCGTGCGCCCAGCCGGCTGCCTAGCCGCCAGGGAGGAGGCGCCGCTGACGCCGGGACCGCCGATCATCCGGGCCCGCTCAGTCGAGGCTGTGCACACCCAGCATGACCTCAGCACGACCACGCGCCGGCTGAGCGTGCGCCTCGTCGCGCGCATCGGCGGCCACGCGAACGGCTCGACGCTGGTCGCCGCCGCCGTCGCTGCCGGCATCCCCAGCCGCGTCGCCCGGCGCTGGCCCGGCGGCGACGGACTCGAGTCGCGCGTGAAGCGCGAGCAGCAGGGCCCAGCGCTCTGCCCGATCTGCCAGGTGACGCGGCCAGCGGTCGGCGCCGTCGACCCCGTGGCTGGCTGGTGTCCAGAGCGGGGCAACGCGCGACCCGATCGAGCCGCACCATGAAGGAGGACCTGCCATGATCGTTCTCTACACGCGCGTTGACGAGTTCGTGGCGGAGCTACGGCGGCGACCGCCGAACGTCGACGGCCTGGTCCGCTGCACCCAGGTCGTCCGGCCGACCGAGCTGGCGCCCATCGCGCTGCTGATCGCCGAGGCGAGCTATCGCCGGGTCGATCAGACGGAGCACGGGCCGGTGGTCGTCCCCATCGTCCTGCGTGCCCCGTGCGGTGAGCTCTGGCCGGAGGAGTTCGAGCAGCGCCAGAACCGAGCCGTGCGCGACCGGGCCGACGCCATCCTCGCTCGGGTGCGCGCGGCGGCCGCCGAACTCGACCTGGCGGTGGCCGGCGGCCGAATCGAGGCGGATGACGACCGACCCTGACGACGCCCCAACCGCCAGCCGCCGCGCATCCGGTCAGTGGTCGAGACCCCGGCGACGATCGTCGCCAGGGCGCCGGTGTCGTGAAGGCGCCTCACCGTTCGCTCCGCATCTGTGAAGGAGGATCACCATGCACGTCACCATCCTGCAACCCGCCCTGACCCACGCGCTGGCGCTGGTCGCCCCGGCCGCCGGCGGCGTCAGCCCGGTCCCGAACCTGGACCACGTTCACCTGCGCGCCGGCGACGGGACGCTGACGCTGACCACCACCGACCTGACCGTCGCCGTCAGCGCCCCAGCGGCCGCGACCATCTGGGCACCCGGCGCGCTGACCGTCCCGGCCCAACTGCTGGCGAAGCTGGCCGCCAGCCTGCCCGGCGTCCCCGTCGAGCTGGCGGTGGACGCCGGGGGCGCCCTCGCGGTCCGCGCCGGCCGCACGCGCGCCACGCTCGCCGCCGGGCCGGCCGACGACTTCCCGCTGCCGCCGACGCCCGGCCCAGGTAGCCCGACCCTCGCCTGGCTCGGTGCCGAGCTGCGGCCGATGCTCGGCCAGGTGCTCGTCGCCGCGCGCGACCGCGACGACGTCCGGCCCGCCCTGGCCGCCGTGCGCTGGGAGTTCGACCCACCGGCGCTGGCCGCCACCGATGGCGTGCGGCTGGCGGTGCGGCGCGGGGCCGGGCCGGCGGCGCCCGGCCTGCCGGGCGTGCTGGTGCCACGGCGGGCGCTGGCCGAGCTGGCCCGGCTGCTGCGGAGCGTCCTCGGCCGGGTGACGCTGACCGTCGACGCCGAGCGCGGCGCGCTGACGGCCGAGACGCCCGACGGCCTGCGGTGGGCGGCCCGCCTGGTCGAGGGCGGCTTCCCGGACTATCGGGGACTGCTGCCCGACGCGACGCCCTGCCGGGCCGTGGTCGAACGGGTCGCGCTCCGCTCGGCGCTGCGCCGCTCCGCGCGCTTCGACCCGGACGGCCACGTCATCACCCTCGCCGTCGCGCCGGGCGAGGGGGGGCCGGGGCTGATCACGATCGCGGCGCGTGGCCGGGAGACGGGCGAGAGCGTCAGCGAGCTCGAGGCGGCGATCGCCGGCGGGCCGATGACGCTGGCGCTGGACGCCGTGCTGCTGGACGAGCTGCTGGCGGCGGCCGGCGGGCTGGAGGTCGAGCTGGGGTTCCAATCGCCGGCGCTGCCGTGCCTGATCCGGCCGGTGACGGGCGCCGACCTGCGCTATCTGCTTATGCCGTGCCTGCCGACGGCGCCCGCTGGCGCCCCGGCGCCACCCGCGGCACCGGACGAGGCGGGTGACCGGGAACTGCTTGCGGACAAGGAAGCGCGGGACGCCCCCGAACCGGTGGTCGCCGCGCAGCCCGAGGCGTCGGCGCGCGATGCCCCTGGCGACGCCCCGCCCCGCCGGGCGAGCACGGCTGGCCGGCGGGGCGTCCACCTCACGCGCGTCGAGTAGTCGATCGGCCCCGCCGGCCTCAGCCGAGGTCGCCCTCGCGGGTCCGGCGGAGCGCGAGCCGGAGCGCGGCGGCGCAGGCGGGGCAGCGGATGCGGCCCGACGGGCCGCGCGGCGCGGGCAACGCGTCGCCGCAGGAGCGGCAGCGGCCTGACCCCACCGGCGTCGCCGGGCACGCCGTCGGGCTCCACGTCCCCGGCCGGCGGGCGAGATCGGCCAGCATCCCCGCCAACCGCCAGGCGACGGCCGGGTCGTCGGCGCGCAGGAGCAGACCGGCGAGGTCGCGCTCGTGGCGGTCGAGGGCGTCCCGGATCGGCGGCGTCAGCAGCCAGGCCGGGCCGGTGACGACCAGCCGGCCGTCGGCGACGGCCAGCCGCGCCCCGCGCGCGATCAGCGCGCCGCCCCAGTCGATCAGCGGCCCCCACGCACCGACAGCGGTCGTCACTGCTGGATCACGCACTGCCTTACCTTCCCGCTCCCCCATCGGGCCGCCGCCGGCCCCCTGCCTGATAGACGTTCGATCGGCGGTCGATGATGTCATGCGAGCGGCGCCGCAGCGGTACTGGGGAGTTTTCCGGGGGTTTCCGAGGGGTTTCGGCGCGTCCGCGGGGCGGCGTCTGGACTTCCCGAGGGGTTTTGCTATACTTTCGGCGGAGTTTGGAGACAGGGTGTCGCGCCGCACAGGTGCATCAGCAGGACAATTCAGACCCCATCGCGGAGGTCGAGGCCAAAGATTCGCCGTCGGGAAGCCATGATTCTGGGCCGGCGTAGCTCAATTGGCAGAGCAGCTGTTTTGTAAACAGCAGGTTGCGGGTTCGATTCCTGTCGTCGGCTTCCGCGGATGATGCCTCTCACGCTTGATGCCCAGTCCCTGGCTGTTGATGCCCGCCGCATCGAGGTAGAGCGTCGCGCTCACGCGCGAGTGGGGTGAACTCGGCTGGTGCGCGGGTGCGCCGGTACGTGCGCCTGCCCTGATCACCCCGCAACGCCTTGACACTCGGCGGCGAGTGCGCAGGTTTGTGCTCCTGCCGCTGGACATCTTCGTCTAGCGGCGCACGGCGGCCGTTGACAGCGCCGCCGCGATGCGGCAGAATACGAGGGGCTTGGCGAGGGTCGGCGGCGCGCACGCGCACCACCTCACCGGCGCCATTCGTTTTTCGGGCGGTTACCCAAGTGGCCAACGGGGGCTGACTGTAAATCAGCTGGCGTACGCCTTCGGTGGTTCGAATCCGCCACCGCCCATCGCGACCTGCGGCCCCGCCGGGCCGGGCTTGACCCCGCCGCGGCGGGGTCTTTCGTTCGGTGGACCAGCGCGGGAGGCGTCGTGTCAGCACCGTTTGTCCGGCCACCACGCCTGCGGGCGGGCGATCTGGTGACGATCGTCAATCCGTCGCGGGCGCTGCCGGGCGACGAGCCGCTGGCCGGCCTTCACGGCGCGATCGCCGGCCTGGAGCAAGCCGGGCTGCGCGTCCGCATCGGCCCGCATGTCGGCGCGCGCTGGACACCGCCGGCGGCCGACGGCGAGCCGGCCGGCGTGATGCTGGCCGGCCGCGACGAGGAGCGGGCCTCCGACCTGAACGCGGCCTTTGCCGACCCGGCGGTGCGGCTGGTGCTAGCGGCCTGGGGCGGCGGCGGCGCCGACCGGCTCCTTCGCGCCGGGCTCCTTGATTGGCCGGCACTGCGGCGCGACCCGAAGCTGCTGTGTGGCTTCAGCGACTTCGCCCACGTCGCGCTCGCTGCCCACACCCAGGCCGATCTGGTCACGATCGACGGCCCGTCGGCGCTGCAGTGGGCCGCCGGGCCGGCCGAGCCGATGCTGGTCCAGGCGCTGGCCGTGATGGGCGTGGCCGCGGCGACGGGACCACTGTCCACAGCCGACCCCTGGTATGCCAGCCAGGTGCCGCCGCAGTCGCTGCGCGGGCTGCCGGCCCGGCCCCGCATGGGTGGACGGCGCTGGCTCCGGCCCGGCCACGCCACCGGCCGTCTGGTCGTCGCCAGCCCGCGCATGCTGCTGGCGCTGGTTGAGGCCGGGCTGGCGCCCACGCTGGACGGCGCCCTCTGGTGCCTCGACTCCTACCGCGACCGCGCCGATCATCTGGCGGACACGCTCGGCCGGCTGCAGGCGCGCGATCGGCTGAGCGGCCTGGCCGGCATCGTCGTCGCTCGGCCGTGGCCGAGCAGTGACACGCCGGCTGCGCTCGATGCGGCAGTGCTGGCGGCCACGGCCGCGCTGGTGCCACCGCCGGTGGTGCTGGCCGACGCCGACACCGGCCACTCCTGGCCTAAGTGGAGCCTGCCCAACGGTGTACCGGCAACGCTTGACAGCGCCACCGACCGGTTCGCCATCGACGGCGCTGCCGTCGCCTGAAGCCACTCTGGCGCGCGCGCGGTTCACCGCTAGTACTTTGGTCGGGACAAGCGCGCCCGATGCTAGGTGCCGCCCACGCGGCAGCGTATACTCGACGTAGATCCTATCGGAGCGACGGCAGGCGGGGGAGAGCGATGACGGCGGAACTGACACGGTTGTTGCGAAAGCTGCAGGCGGCCGATGGGACGGACCTCATTGCCGTGGTTACCATGGATGGGCTGCTCATCGATGCGGCCGCCGGCAACCCTGATATCGACGCAAGCGTCGCCGCCGTCGCCGCCTGCAACGGCCTGCTCATGGCCCGCGCCATCGGCGGGGAACTGGGGCGCGGCACGCCGCACCTCGTCAGCATCGAGTTCGACGACGGGCTGCTGCTCATGCAGCCGCTCGACGACGACCTCGGGCTTGTCATCGTCGCGCCGCGCGACGCTAACCTCGGCCGGCTTCGCCTGGTGATGCGCCGCTATGCCCAGGAGTTGGTCCGGGTTACCACGACGTGATGGCCGCCGGCCGCGAGGTGGCCGGCCGAACCGGCACACCAGCGGACCGGGACCGACCGCGGGGCAATCGTGCGAGCCAGCCGGCGGCCAAGCGCGGCGCCGCGGAGGCAAGGGAGTGAGACCGATGGCCGATTGCTGCCGCCGCGCTGGCGTGCGCGCCGCGTTGTCTACAGCACTCTTCGCCGGCACAGCCGTCGAGGCTCTCAATTTGGCCGCACCGGTGACGATAGAGTCATGACAGGTGGCGAGCGCCAGGCGCGACTCCGGGTTGGCGTGCTGGTCTCCGGGCGCGGCAGCAACCTGCAAGCGATTCTGGACGCGATCGTCGCGGGGCGAGTGACCGCGGCGGAGGTGGTCGTGGTGATCAGCAATCGGAGCGACGCGCCAGCGCTGGCGCGGGCGGCGGAGGCCAGTGTGCCGGCGATCTGCATTCCCCAGCGCGACTACCCAGACCGCACGGCCCACCACGCCGCCATTGCCGACGCGTTGGACGCCCACGGAGCAGAGTTAGTCGTCACTGCCGGCTTCAACCGAATCCTCGACCCCGGCGTGATTGCTCGCTTTCCGGATCGCATTGTCAACGTGCACCCCTCGCTGCTGCCGGCCTTTGCCGGCACGCTCCACGCGCAGGCGGCGGCACTGGCGTTCGGCGTCAAGGTTACCGGCTGCACGGTTCATCTGGTCGACAACGTCGTCGACGGCGGTCCCATCATCGCTCAGCAGGCCGTGACAGTGCGTGACGATGACACCGAGGAATCCCTGGCCGCGCGCATCCTGGCGGCCGAGCACGAGCTACTCCCGTCCGTCATCCAGTGGTTCGGCGAAGGCCGCGTGCGCCGGGATGGCCGCCACGTCAGGCTGGAACAACGCGCGCCCGCCAACCCGGCACGTGTCGGCCCCCACGACCAGACCGTGCGCTAGGGGATGGATCCGATCATCGTGGTCCGACACATCGATCGTCCCAGTCCCTCGGAATCAAGCAGCGCGGCCGTGCGTGGTCGAGTGGCTGACCAGGCCGGAGGTGGTAATGGATCCGCATCTCTCTAGCCTGATCGTTGGTCCCGAAGAAGGGGGCATGATCTCCCGGACGCTCGGGCATCTGGTCGCCGGCACTGAGGCCAGCTACGGCATGGTGCTCGACCGCGCCGGGCAGATCATCGCCGCCGAGGGCGACGCCTACCGCGCCGAAGGCATTCCACTCGGCGCGCTCCTGGCCGGCACCTTCGCCTCATCGCGGGAGGTCGCCCGCCTGCTGAAGGAGAAGGACTTCCGAGTCCTCTTCCAGGAAGGCCGCAACGAGAACCTGTTCACCGAGTTGGTGGACGATCAGTGGATCCTCGTCGTTGTCTTCAAGCAACAAGCCCACCTTGGCCTGGTCAAGATCCTGTCGCGCAAGGCGACCAAAGAGCTTGAGGCCGTCCTGCTGATGGTCAGGGCGCAGAACGTCCAGCGGCGTGCCGACCTGGCGCCGACGCTCCGGACTGTCGGGCGTGACACCGTCGATCTGATCTTTAAGGCGGAGTAGCCGCGGGACGCAAGAGCAGCGGGATGGGGCGCGCTGGCCGGCTCATCCCAGGATGGCAGATGTAACGATGGCGCTGATCAACGTCGCGGCCCGCGAGATCCACGGCAAGATTGTCTACTATGGCCCGGGCCTGTGCGGCAAGACGACCAATCTACAGGTCATCCACAAGCGCATCCCGCAGGAGACCAAGGGCAACCTGCTGTCGATCGCCACCGAGACAGAGCGCACGCTGTTCTTTGACTTCCTGCCGCTCGACCTTGGTAAGATCCACGGCTTCACCATCCGGTTCCACCTCTACACTGTGCCCGGCCAGGTACTCTACGAGCGCACCCGCGTCGCCGTACTCAATGGCGCCGACGGCGTCGTGTTTGTCGCAGACTCGAACCGCGACCGCCTCAAGGACAATCTGGAGAGCTTGACCGAGCTGTCGCACAACGTCAAATCACAGGGCAAGCGCTTCACCGACTACCCGCTCGTTCTCCAGTACAACAAGCGTGACGTGCCGACCGCCCTGCCGGTGCCGATCCTGGACCGCTACCTGAACTCGATCAAGGTGCCGCGCTTCGAGGCCGTCGCGCGCGACGGCACCGGCGTCTTCGAGACGCTGCGGGCGATCTGCAAGCTGGTGACGAACAAGCTGTAGCCGGCAGCACGGAGGGCAGGCATGGAGGTCCGGGTCGTCAGAGGCGCGCCGAGGCGCAGGCTTGGGTGCTGCCTGGGCAGCTTTATCGCCCTGATGGTCCTGGTCGGTGTCGCCGGCATCGTCGTGCCACGGCTGGCGCTGGGCCTCATGCCCGGCCTGGGGGTCGAGCGCTTTCTACCGGCGTCCCTCTCGCTTGAAGACATCCTGCGGCCCGACGGGCTGCTCAAGTCGGAGTTCGGCATCGAGCAGCGCCCGATTCCAGGTGACCCGCACCGTTTCGACCCGGCCGCCGGTCTGGCCACAGCACGTGAGTTCGCCGGCGATGGCGCCGAGCTGGTCGCGATCCGCCTGGGCGGCGTGCGCAGCGACGGCACGCTCGACTTGCAGGCGAGCTACCGGCCCACACCCGATGCCGAGTACCGCTTCGCGCGCCGGCTGGCCCAGCCGCCGCCGAACGCGCCGCCGGTCGGCGCCGGGGGGTCGGCCAGTGGCGTCTGGTACGAGCCGGTCGTCGTGCGCTTCTCCGAACCGGGTCAGCGCCGGCGGGTCAGCGCCACCGGCGGCAGTGCCATCGACTACATCACGACCGGCCTGGACCGGCGCACCGAGGCGCCGACCGCGACCGCGACCGCGCTGGCGCCACCGCCGGTCTGCACAGCAGCCGCGCTGTGGCAGCAGGCGCGCACCCGCGGTGCACCGGCCGACGCCGTCGCCCGCATCGAGTACAACCGCGACGGCTACACTTTCATCATCAGCGGCACGCCGGTCAACCTGCGCTTCGGCCACGACTGTCAGCCGCGCCCGTGACGCCCGTCAGCCTTCAGGCGCCATGCGACAGCCAGACCAACTGGCGCACGTAGGCGCGCACCGTCACCGCCTGGTAGGTCGCTAGCTCCCCCCGCACGACGATGGTCCGCGCCTGCTGCTCGGCCAGGAGCTGCCGGGCCTCGGCCTGGTCACGCTCCAGCCGCTGCCGCTCGCGCCCGTGGCGCTCGCGCACTGCGGTCACCTGCTGCTCGAGAGCGGCCCGCTGGCGGCCAACCGTTAGCCGCACCCGATCGCCGCCCGCTTGCGCCTGCGCGACGGCCGCCGCGCGTCGCGCATCCAGCGCCGACCGACGGCTGGCGTAGCGAGCACGCAAGGCGTTGCGCTGCGCGGGCGGCAAGGTGGTCGGGAGGGAAGCCCGTGCTTCGGCCTCCTGGCCGCGCCGCCAGGCGGCCAGCGCCGCCGCTCGCGTCGGCCCAACACCCGCTACCCGCACCGGCCCGATGCCACGCACGACGATCTCGACGCTATCGCCGCCGACCTGTGCCCGCACGTGGACGATGTCGGCCGCCGAGTGAATGCCGGCGGCCAGCAGTCGCGCCTTCAGGCCGACGCCCAGGCCGGCGATCGGCGCGGTCATGACCCAGAGGCGGCCGAGGCGCTGGTCGACGAGCTGGTCATGCCAGCGCCGCAGCGCCTGGGCCTCCTCGGTCGCCTCGGCCGCCGTCAGGCGCTGGCGCTCGCCATCGACGTGGTCGGTGACCGTCTTCAGGCGCTTCCCGATGCGCGCCAGCTCGGTTGCCTGACGCTGGTCCACGGCCTGGAGCTTCGGCGTCAGCCGAGCCAGCGCGCGGTTCTCATCGCGGCTGACGCCATCGAGGGCGGCGGCCAGCCGCGCCAGCCGCCGCTCCAGGTGACTGACCGATCGGGTCAGGTCCCGCGCCTCGGCCCGCAACCCGCGCTTGCGCGCGACCTCGCCGCGCTGATGATAGCGCCAGGTGAGCGCCGCCAGCGCCGCCAGCGCGAATGACCCGGCCAGCGCCGCCGCCAGCACTGGCGGCAGCCGACCACCCGCGACGCTCAGCGCGGCCGCCACCGCGACCAGCACCGCCAGCACCATAACCGCCCGCTCCGACAGGTCGGCGGCGGCCACCTCCACCGGCCCGGCGACTGCGAGCGCGCCCATCAGCACATCGGTGGGCGGCGTCAGCGGCGCCGGCGCGGGCGCGCTCAGGTACTCCGGCCGCGCCCACTCCGGCCGCGGCGCCGGCCCACGCGCGGCCGTCGCCGGCGCGGCGATTGCCTGCGCCAGTGGTGGCAAGCGCGTCAGGTCGTCGACGTCCAGCAACGCCCGCAGTGCGGTGGCCAACCGCGCCACGCTCGGGTCAGGCTGACCACTCATGGCGGCCAGCGCGGCCGACGTCGCCGGTCGGTCGAAGTCCTCGCGCCGCAGCAGCAGGCACTCATCCCCTGCCTGGAGGTTCCGCCACAGCGCCGGCTCCAGGCTGAGCGCGACCAGCGAGCTGTAGATGACCCAGGACGCGAAATGGTCGAGGTGCGGGCCGAAGTCGCGCGCGTCACGGCGCGGGTGCTGGTAGTTGCGGTGGCCAAGCTCCTGGCTCGGCAGTCCGGCCAGCGCCGGCACGTACATGCCATCGTAGTCGATCAGGCGCAGCGCGCCGTCCACGACCAGGATGTTGCCGTGCTGGAGATCGCCGTGGGCAATGCCATGGCGCTCCAGGTCGGCGCACAGGTGTGCGAACTGGTGGGCCAGCAGCCGGATCGCCCACGGCCGATCCAGGTGGCGGGCCAGGTAGATGTGGAGCGGGTCGCCGTCGATCCACTCCATCTTCAGCACGGGATACCACTCGCCACGCACCTGAATGCCGCGCGCCAGATACTCGAACAGCACCGTCGCTGGCAGGTTGGCGGCGCGCAGGTGCTGATCGATCAAGTGGTAGCGCCGGGCTACATCCGGCGCGGGCCGATTGAAGCAGCGCACGGCGAAGCGCCGGTCGCCACTGGCGATCTGATAGACGCTGGCGAAGCCGCCCGTCACGGGGCGTGGCAGGCCCAGACCGTCGAGCAACGGCGTACCCTGGCGCAACTCCGGGTCGGCGAAGCAGCGCCGCGGCGCCTGAATGGCTTCCTGGTAGTCGGTCAGTTGCGGCCAGGGCATGGCTGTCGCTGCTCCGCCTGGATGGCGACGCGCAGAAGCGTCACGTCGTCGTTCCGTAGCTCGTGCCGACGGCGGCGGGTCTCGACCCAGCGCGGGAAGGCCTGGACGCGACCCGGCCCACACAGCCG
>JADLAZ010000234.1 GCA_020849725.1 Chloroflexota bacterium | reverse complement strand
TTCAGCCTGGTCCCTGCCGCGAGTCCCTATACCGAAGCGCGCATGGGAATAGCATCTTCGTATTGCGTAGCGTAGGGGCGGTTCGCGAACCGCCCCTACGGTGGCCTGGGCATCCCGTCTGGGCTTCGGTTTAGCCGCGGCCGATGTAGGGCTGCGTCACCGGCATGACGATTGCCTCCAGCACGTTGACGTGCGGCGGCTGGTTGGCCATGAACACGGCCGCCGCCGCCAACTCCTCTACCGCCATGAACGGCTCCACGCCGCGCCCGGCCGAGCCTTCGGCGCGCTCGACGAGCGTGTTGCCGGGATGGAGGCAACTGGCGACGATGCCATGGGCACGCCCCTCCAGCGCCGTCACCTGAGTCAGACCCCAGATGCCGTGCTTGCTGGCCGAGTAGGCGGCCGAGCCAGGCCGAACGCGCTGGGCGGAGATGCTGCCGATGTTGATGATCCGGCCGCTGGCCTGACGCTTCATGATCCGCAGCGCCGCGCGCGTGCAGAGAAAGGGCGCGGTCAGGTTCGTCGCCAGCACCCGCTGCCAGGCGTCCAGGCTCAACTCATCGATCGGGCCGCCGTCGAACGCGCCGGCGCTGTTGACCAGCACATCGACCCGGCCGAAGCGGGCTACCGCCTGCTCGAACAGCCGCTCGACCTGGGCCTCGTCGGTGGCGTCGGTGACGACGGCCAGCACCTCGCCGCCGCGGCCGGCGATCTCCTGCTCCACCCGGCCCAGCTCATCCGCTCGGCGGGCGGCGATGACGACGCGCGCCCCCTCGGCGCTCAGCCCGAGTGCCGTGCCGCGGCCGATGCCGCTGCTCGCGCCGGTGACGACCGCGACCTTGTCCTGCAAGTAGCCCATCGCTTGCCCTCCCCACGTGACGCAAAAACCATGAGCGCGGGACCGCGTGCTGCCATACTGCGGGATGCCGGATGTGCCGGCATCGCCATACGTATCACGTTTTCCGCCTCACGTCATCACACGTCACGTGATCTTTTCCAGGGAGGTGACGGCCTCCTGGGGCGACTTGCCACCGGTGATGACCATGCCCAAGGCGTCGCCGAACGCGGTCGGGCCGCGATCATCCAGCGCCGGGCTGCGACCGCCATCGGCGAACGCCGGCAGACCGTACGGTACGACATCGCTCTGGATCATCCTGTTCCAGCGGTCCTTGGCGAAGACGTCAAGGTCTTTGTACGCCTTGAGCGGCGAGAACCAGTGCGCTCCCGCCGCGTCCAGATTGCCGGGGAAGCGCTGCCTGGACATGATCTTCCTGATCACCTGCGCGCATAGATCGACGTTGGGCGACTGCTTGTTGATGACCAGCAACAAGCCGTCCGCCGTCGTCGTCGGCGGAAAGCCTTTCGCGCCGGGCCAGGGGGCAAGAATCGTGTTGCCCAGGAGCGTCGTGTCCGTCTGTCGCATGGTGAGGACGGTGCTGACCGTGTTGCAGATGGCCGCGACCTGTCCACCGAGCCAGGCCCGCTCGTTGGCGTTGGCATCCCACTGAACAGCACCCGGCGGCACGACCTTGTGCCGGGTGAGCAGGTCAGTGTAGGCGGCAAAACCCGCTACATTCTGCGGCGTGGTGATCGTCGCCCGCCCGTCCTTGTCGAACAGCCTGCCGCCGTGGGCATGCATCGCGCACAGCACATTGCCGGCCCAGTCGGCCGCCGTCATCGGGCCGCCGAAGCCATACAGGGCCGCCGACGTGACCGTCTTGAAGCCTTCGACCATCTCCTCGAAGGTGGCAAACGGCACTTTGACGCCGGCCTTGTCGAAGAGGTCCTTGCGCAGGTGGAGGAGCCATGGTTCGACGTTGAACGGCACGCCGATGCGCTTGCCGCCCATCTTGGAGAAGGCTTCCGGCGCATCGAACCAGCCGCCGCCATCGGCGCCAATATCCGCGTAGACGTCCTGAAGCTCGTGGCTCCAGCCTTTCTGCCACCAGGATGCGCCGATGGCCGTGATGCTCATGTCGGGCAACTGCTGGGCGGCCATGGCCTGGAGCTCGGTCTGGTCATGGCTCTCGTCGTTGTAGAGTGCGACCCGGATGTCGAAGTCGCCCTCCTTGGCGGCCAGCTTGGCTGATTCAGCCAGCCAGATGTTCGCGGCGGGCAGGGCCTGTTGCCGGCCCCACATCGTGATCGACTTGCGTGGCGCGCCCGGGCTGGCGATCGCGGTGGCGATCGCCTGGGTCATGACGGCCGGCGGCACGTCGGGGACCGGCGTCGCCTCGTCCGGGTCTGCCGGCGTTTCCGGCGCCGCACCACAGGCCGCCGTCAAAGTGCTCGCCGCGCCAGCGCCAAGCGTGATCAGGAGGTGACGCCGGGTCATGCGCGCTGCCAGTGCCATCGCGGCCCTCCTGCGGGAATGAGGAGATGAACGGTTGCGGAACCGTCGCCAGCTATCGGACTGGTACGATGGACGACCGGCGGTGTTTCACCGTGCGCAGACAGCCCATGATGTGTCACGGCCAGACAGGCGCGTGGGTGTATCGCGACTATCGTCCTGGATGATGGACTGGAGAGCGGCCAGGCTGGTGCGTCAGTAGACGGACAGACCCTGCTCGGCGGCGACGCGGTCGAGCGTCGCCTTGGCGGCCGGGATGTCCGCCGGGGCGGCGTGCTCGAGGATGACGAACCGCTCCGGCCCGAGCGCCTCCATGCTCCGCAGCAGCGTGGCGTGATCGAAGAGGCCCTGGCCAGTGGCGCGCTCGTCGATGTGGGTCACCAGCCGCGGCTCGACCACGACGTCTTTGGAGTGGGCATTGAGGACGCGGTCGCCCAGCACCGCCAGCATCTGGCGCGTCGCTTCACCCGAGCGGTAGACCGTCCGCAGCGTCAGCCAGTTGACCGGGTCGAAGTCGCAGCGCACAGCCGGCGAGCCGACCTCGTCGATGACGTCGCGCATCGTCTCGGCCGAGTCGAGCACGACGATGACGTGGCCCTCCAGGCCGATGCTGGTGCCGCAGTCGGCGGCGACCGGCGCCGCCTCGCGCAGGCTGCGCACCAGCGCCACCCGCGCCGCCAGGCTCCAATTGTCCTGGTGCGGCTGCCAGGCGCCACCCCACTCGGCGCTGGCGGTCTGGGCGAAGCTGCCGGGGCCGGTGTGACAACTCTGCGCGCCGAGCCAGCCGGCAATCTGGATGGCCGCTTTGAGCCGCTCGACTGCCCGATGGCGGATGGCCTCGTCGGGATGAATCAGCGGTGGCCGGTAGCCGATCGCTTGGGCCATCACCAGCCCGTGGTCATCCATGATCTGGCGGACGCGCTGGCACTGCGCGTGCGTCACCGTCGTCGGGTCGTCGGCGTCGAAGCGAGTGAACAGGCCGGCGAAGCCGCTGGCCCGGGCGGCGGCGGCGATGGCCGGCGTGAAGTCGTCGAGACGATTGGGCAACATGCTGCCCGACAGGCCGAAACGCACGTGGTCCTCCTGATGGGTGATGGTCACGGTTCGTTTGCGGCGCGAGGGCCGGCAGGGCGCCAGCCCGCGTTATACCCCAACCACGAGCGTGGCGCGATGGGTGCAACTGGCCCGGCTGGCCGAGCGTTCTGCCAGCACGGTGTGCCACCCGGGCACGGCGCGGCACGGTGAGGATGACCGATGGTACGCCCGGCGCCGCTGACACTCTGGTCGAGCGGGTTGCTGCTGCTGGTGCTGCTGGTCGCGGCAACGCAGCCGGCTGACGCCGACGGTGGGCCGCGGCGCATCCTCACGCCGATGACGCCATTGGTGGCGGCCATCGCGCCGGCCGAGGATGGTGGCCCACCGCCGGGCCTGCCGCCGGAAACCACGGTGATCGCCCGGCTGCCCGCGGCCGAGGCCGCGCTGGCGACGCCGGTGACACGCTCAGTGATCGTGCCGCCGGCCACCGTGTCTGCGCCAGACGGCGGCGCCGGCCCGCCGCCGCCGCCGCTGCTCGCCACTGGTCCGGCGCCGGCGCCAGTCTTCCGCCGCTGGACCTTCGCCGACGGCTGGACCGGACCTGGCTTCGATGAGGCGCTGATCGTGAGCAATCCGACCCACCAACCAGCGCGTCTGCGCGTCACCTACGAGCGACCAGACCAGCCGCCACTGGTGCGAGATCTCACCGTCGCCGCTCGCGGCCGGCGCACCATCACGGTCACCGACGAGGTCGATGGCGTTGGCCGCAACGGCGGGCGCGGCTGGAGCGTGACGACGCACGTCGCGAGCCTCGACACCGATGACCTGACCGTCGAGCGGGTGCTGCGCCTGCACTACCGTGTCCGCCGCACAGCGCCGCCCCCCGGTTGACGTGTCCGACCGTCTCGCCTATACAGCCGCGACGGTGCGCGTCACTGACTGGGCGCGCCGGCCCGACATGACGGAGCGACTCGTGTCCGACCGCCCCTTCCTGATGGCTCTGACGGCGGTGCCCGGCATCGGGCCGGTGCGCACGCGCCGCCTGCTGGCCGCCTTTGGCTCGGCCGAGTCGGCCTGGCGCGCGTCCGCGGCCGCACTGGGCGCGGCCGGTCTGGATGAGAAAGTCGCTGCCGCGCTCATCGCGCTGCGGGCAACGTTGGAGCCGGCGTCGCTGCCGGAGCGCCTGGCCCGCGCCGGCACGCGCGCGGTGGCCTGGGACGACGACGAGTATCCGGCGCGGCTGGCCGAGTTGCCCGACTCACCGCCGGTGCTGTACGTGCGTGGCACGCTGACGGACGCCGACGCCCGCGCCGTCGCCATCGTCGGCACGCGCCGCGCCAGCCACTATGGCCGCGAGGTCGCTCACCGGTTCGCCACCGATCTCGTCGCCGCCGGCGTGACCGTCGTCAGCGGCCTGGCGCTGGGCGTCGACGCGGCGGCGCACGCGGCGGCGCTGGCGGCCGGTGGGCGCACGCTGGCCGTCCTCGGCTGCGGACCGGACATCATCTACCCGCCGAGCCACCGCCGGCTGGCGGAGCAGATCATCGAGCAGGGCGCGCTGGTCAGCGAGTACTTCCCCGGCGCCAAGCCCGACGCGGTCAACTTCCCGGCCCGCAACCGCTGGATCGCCGGCCTGTCGCTGGGGGTGCTCGTCGTCGAAGCGCCAGCCCGGTCGGGCGCGCTCATCACCGCCGAGCTGGCCGGCGATCTGGGCCGCGACGTGTTCGCCGTGCCGGGCAGCATCCTGAGCGGGTCGTCGGATGGCTGCCACATGCTGCTGCGCGACGGCGCAACGCTGGTGACAACGGCTGCCGAACTGCTCGACGACCTCAACCTGGCCCGCCACGAGTTGCTCGCCGAGGCGCGCCGGCTGCCACTGGGTGACAACGACACCGAAACCGCACTGCTGGCGCTGCTGTCGGCCGAGCCGGTCCACGTCGACGACCTCGGCCGCGCCAGTGGCCTGCCTGTCTCAACTTTGAATGCCACACTCACGATCATGGAACTGAAGGGTCTGGTGCGCCAGGCCACGCGCATGAGCTACGTGTTGGGGTAGGGTGCTGGAGGTCAGGGATCAGGGGTCAGGGGCTGGGGAACTGGGGATGTGTTGGTGTCTCGGTCGGGCGAGTGATGTGGATGCGGTGGCAACGCCCTAACTCCCCTTGTCAGGGGGGAACGGCTCGACGCGCCGCTACCTGATTCCCCCTGACAAGGAGGGTAGGGGGTTAGCTCCGTCCCACGCCGCTCCCATTGTGTCGGTCGCGGCTAACAGAGGCATCAACGTCCCGACACCGAGCCCTGACCCCTGACCCCTGACCCCTGACCCCTGACCCCTGACCCCTGACCCCTGACCCCACCAAGGAGGACCGATGTACGGCGTAATCCTGGCGGGCGGCGGTGGGACGCGGCTGTGGCCGCTGAGCCGGGCGCGGCTGCCGAAGCCACTGATGCCGCTGCTGGCCGACGGCTCGACGATGCTGCAGGCGACCTATACCCGGCTGCGACCGCTGGTCCCGCCCGATCGCCTGTTTATCGCCACTGGCGAGCAGTACGCCGCGGAGTGCTGCCGGCAACTGCCGGACCTGCCGGCCGATCACGTGATCGTCGAGCCATCGGGCAAGGACACCGCGCCGGCGGTCGGGTTGGCGGCGCTGCACATCGCCCGGCTCGACCCGACGGCGGTGATGGGGGTCTTTCCGGCCGACCACATCATTCGTGACGAGGCCGGGTTCCGGGCGAACGTGGCGCTGGCGGCCGAGGTCGCCCAGCAACGGTATCTGGTGACGCTGGGCATGACGCCGACCTATCCCGAGACCGGCTACGGGTACATCGAAGTGGCCGGGCCGGTGCCGGGCCGGGCCGACGACGGCCGGGCGCGCGCGGTGGCCCGCTTTGTCGAGAAGCCCGACCTGGCGACTGCCACGGCCTATGTCGACGGCGGTCGCCACCTGTGGAACGGCGGCATCTTCATCTGGCGGGTGGACGTGATTCTGGGGCAGTTCGCCGCACCGGTCAGCGCCGCGGCGCCGCCGATGGCTGCGCAGCGGCGGGCGATCGCTGAGCGACTCGCCGCCATCGGCCCGGCGCTGGGCACGCCGGCGGCGGCCGATGTGCTGGCGACCGAGTGGGCGGCCATGCCGAAGATCAGCGTCGACTTCGCCATCATGCAGGAGGCGCCGAAGGTGGCGACGATCCCGTCGGACATCGGTTGGTCCGACGCTGGCGACTGGAACGCCATCGGCACGCTGCTCGGGCAGCCGGGAGCCGGCTTCGTCGGCGCCGGTGCCGATCATCTGCCCATCGATAGCGCCGACTGCGTCATCAGCGCGCCGGCCGGCAAGCTCGTGGCGACCATCGGGCTGGACGACTTCGTTATCATCGACACACCCGACGCGCTGCTAGTCTGTCCGCGCTCCCGCACCCAGGACGTGCGCAAGATCGTCGATACACTGAAAGAGCGCGGCCAGGGCCAACTCCTCTAGCCGCGACACGGTAGAATCACCGATGCGGCGTGGCCGCGGCCGGGTGGCCGCCCTCCTGCGCCGTCGCAACGAAGGCACAGCATGGCAACCAAGCTCGTGATCGTCGAGTCGCCGGCCAAGGCGAAAACGATCGGCAAGTACCTCGGGCGCGGCTACACGGTCAAGGCGTCGCTCGGCCACGTGCGCGATCTGCCCAAGAGCACGCTCGGGGTGGACGTGGACCACGACTTCACGCCGAAGTACATCATCCCACGCGAGAAGAACGCAACCGTCAAGGAGTTGAAGGAGAAGGTCGGCGAGGCGCGCACCGTCTACCTGGCGACCGACCCCGACCGCGAGGGCGAGGCCATTGCCTGGCATCTGGTGGCGGCCACCGGCGCTGAGCCGAAGCAGGTGCAGCGCGTCGTCTTCCACGAGATCACCCGGGATGCCGTCAGCGAGGCGATGCAGCACCCGCGCCCGATCGACATGCGGCTGGTGGACGCGCAACAGGCGCGGCGTGTGCTCGACCGGCTGATCGGCTACAAGCTCAGCCCGCTGCTGGCCAGGAAGGTGCGGCGCGGGCTGTCGGCCGGGCGGGTGCAGTCGGTCGCGCTGCGGCTGGTGGCCGAGCGCGAGCGCGAGGTCGCCGCCTTCGAGCCGCGCGAGTTCTGGCGACTGGCGGCGCGGCTGACGCTGGGCGATGGCAACGGTCGCGCCGCGGCCGAGGTCGACGCCGAGCTGCTGCGCGTCGCGGGCGCTCGCGCCGACCTGCCCGATCGGGCGGCGGTCGACGGCGTGCTGGCGCTGCTCGACGGCGCTGGCTACGCTGTGGCTGAGGTGCGCCAGCGCGAGTCGCAGCGCCGGCCGTCCGCACCGTTCACCACCAGCACGCTCCAGCAGGAGGCGTCGCGCAAGCTGGGTCTGCCGGTGCGCCGGACGATGTCGCTGGCCCAGGAGCTGTACGAGGGCATCGACCTCGGCGGCGAGACCGAAGGTCTGATTACCTACATGCGGACCGACTCGGTCACCGTCGCGACCATCGCGCAGGCGGCGGCGCGCGATGTCATCGCCGAGCGCCACGGGCCGGCGTTCGTGCCCGAGACGCCACCGGTCTACCGGACGCGGGCCAAGGGCGCGCAAGAGGCGCACGAGGCGATCCGGCCGACTGATCCGCACCGCGACCCGGAGAGCGTGCGGGCACGCCTGAGCCAGCCGCAGTACCGACTCTACCGGCTGATCTGGCAGCGCTTCATCGCCTCGCAGATGGCCCCGGCGCTGCTGGATGTGACGACGGTCGACATCGCGGCCCGCGCGCTCGGCGTGGCCACTGACCCGCCGGCAGCTGTCTTCCGTGCCAGCGGTTCGGTCATCCGGTTCCCCGGCTTCCTGGCGATCTACCGCGAAGGTATCGATGACGGCGAGGATGGACTGGACGAGCACACGCTGCCGGCGCTGGCCGAGGGCCAGGACCTGCGGCTGTTGACGCTGACGCCCAGCCAGCACTTCACTCAACCACCGCCGCGCTACACCGAGGCCAGCCTGATCAAAGCACTGGAGGAGGCCGGCATCGGTCGGCCCAGCACCTACGCGCCGACGATCGCCACGCTCTACGAGCGCAACTATGTCGCCATCGATAGCAAGCGGCTGGCGCCAACCGAATTAGGACTACTGGTCAACGATCTGCTGGTCGAGTACTTTCCGACGATCGTCGACACCGGCTTCACCTCGACGATGGAGGAGAACCTGGACGAGATCGCGTCGGGCGAGCGCACGCTGGCGCCGGTGGTGGCCGACTTCTACGGCCCGTTTGCCGCCTCGGTCGAACTGGCCGAGCAGGCAATGCCGAAGATGATGGTCGCCGACGAGCCGGCCGGTGAAGTGTGTGAGAAGTGCGGCCGGGAGATGGTGATCAAGATCGGGCGCTTCGGCAAGTTCATCGCCTGTCCCGGTTTCCCCGAGTGCCGCAACGCCAAGCCGCTGCTGGTCAAGATCGGCGTCACCTGCCCGCAGTGCCACGAGGGCGATATCGTCGAGAAGCGCGGTGGCAAGGGGCGCACGCGCGTCTTCTACGGGTGCAGCCGCTTCCCGGCCTGCGATTTCACGAGCTGGCAGCGGCCGGTGCCGCAGCGCTGCCCGGCGTGTGGGGGCCAACTGGTGCTGGCCGGCCGCGATGCGCTGAAATGTCTGACCTGTGCCTACACCGGGCCGCGCCCGATCGAGGCTGAAGCCGAGGCGCTGGTCGGCTCGGCCGACTGAGGCCGGGCCGGTGCCCGGACGGATGGAGCGAGTGAGCGAGGAGCGGCCGGGGCCTGGGGCGAGCGCGGCGACCGCCGCCACCGGGGTGGCTGCTGTCTGGCGGCGCCGGCTGGGGGCGCTGGCAACCGCGCCAGCGCTGTGGGTTGGCGTGCTGCTGCTGGCGATCTACGCGCTGACGCTCAGCGGCGACTTCATGATCAGCGATGGCGAGGTCGTCTTTCAAACGACGGTGGCGCTGGCCGACCGTGGCGAGTTGCGGCTGGCGTGCAATCCGGGCCTGCCGCAGATTGTGCCCGGCGTCGGCGGACAGTGCTTCTCGAAGTACGGCCTGGGCATGCCGCTGCTGGCGGCCGTCGCCTACCGCCTCGGCGGCTGGACCGCGCCGCTGCTAGCGCCACCGGGCGCCGATCCGATCGCGCTCGGCCACTTCGGCGTCTCAGCGTTGAATCTGGTGCTGACGGCGGCGACGGGCGCGCTCATCTATGCCATGGGTCGGGTCTGGTACGACTCGCGCTGGTTGGGGCTGATCCTGGCGCTGCTGTATGGGCTGACGACGAGCGCCTGGCCGTACAGCAAGGTCTTCTTCAGCGAGCCGTTGATCGCCTTCCTGCTGGTCGTGGCGGCAGCCGCCCTGGCGCACGCCACACCGGTCGGGCGGCTGCGAGCTGGCTGGGTCGCTGTGGCTGGGGCAGCGCTCGGCTTCGCCGTGCTGACCAAGATCGCGACCGTCGTGCTGGTGCCCCTGTTCGTGCTCTATCTGGCGCAGCGGCTGGTCGGCTGGCCGGCGGCGCGCGCCCAACCGGCGCGGGCGGCTGCCGCGCGCCCGACCGTGCCGGCGGCGCTGATGCCGAGCGCCCCGGCGCCCGCGCTACCCAACTTCGTGCGCATCGGCCCGCGACTGGCGGCGCGGCAGGCGGTGCGCCGCCCCAGCCGCCGCGTCGATCCCGACGCCATCAACCGCTTTCCCATCCCGCTGCGCCGGTCGGCAGTCGCGCCGGTGACGGTCTCGGCGCCCGCGCCGGCCGCCCCGCCGGTCGCGCCGCCGCGCCGGGATCGGGTGGCGCTGGCGCGCCGGCTGGTCATCGCCAGCGTAGCGTTGGGCCTGCCGCTGGCGGCCTGGTTGCTGCTGCTGCTGTGGCACAATCAGGCGCGCTTCGGCAGCCCACTCGACATGGGCTACAGCGACGAGGGCTTCACCACGCCGCTCTACGTCGGGCTGTACGGGTTGCTCGTCAGCTCCGGCAAGTCGGTCTTCCTCTACTCGCCGATCGTCGTGCTGGCCGTGCCGGGGCTGGTCTTTCTGTGGCGGCAGCGGCCGGCCGAGGCCGTCCTGGTGGGCAGCCTGAGCCTGGTGACGCTGCTCTACTACAGCGTCTGGTGGGCCTGGTATGGCGGCTGGAGCTGGGGGCCGCGCTTCCTGGTACCGCTGCTGCCGTTCCTGGTGCTGGCGGCCGGCGCGGCGCTGGCGGCGCGGCGCTGGGCGCGCTGGGCGGCCGTGCCGCTGGCGCTGGCCGGCGTGGGCGTGCAGGTACTCGGCGCGCTGGTCGACTTCAATGCCTACATCGACGGCATCACCGGCGGCAACCCAGCCCTGGAGGAGCGCTATCTCTTTCTGCCGTGGCTGTCGCCGCTGATCGGCCACGCACGCTTCCTGCGCTACGGCGAGCACCTGGCGCTGGCGGCCTTTGATCTGACCCGACTCGGCTTCCGGCCCGCCGTCGCACTCGCCTTCCCCTGGCTGGTGATCGGTGCGCTGGCGCTGGCCGTGACGATGCTGGTGCTCCTCTACCGGCCGCGCCGCCGGCGCGCGGGAGGCGTTGCATGACCACTGACTCGCCCCGCTTCCCCCGCCTCTACGTCGCACCGCGCCGCTACGACGGCACGGCCAAGTTCCGCTACCCGGTCGACGGGCTGGAGCTTGGTGAGCGCCGCTGGGTCGTGCATGGCGTCTTCGGGCCAGAGATTGGGCCACACAGCGGCCGGCTCGGCTTCTACCCCGGCGACCACACCATCGAGTACTACCTGGCCGGCCAGTGGTCGAACATCTACGCCGTGCTCGGCCCGGATGGCACGCGGCGCGGCTTCTATTGCAACCTGGGCATGCCGCCCGAGCGCCAGGCCGACGAGATCCGCTACACCGACCTCGACCTGGACCTGCTGGTGCGGCCGGACGGCGCCTATGAGGTGCTGGACGAAGATGAGTATGCGGAGCGGGCGGCGCGCTTCGGCTATCCGCCGGCGGTGCAGGCGGCCGTCGCGGCGGCGCTGGCCGACCTCATCGAGGCTGTCACGGCGGGCCGGCCGCCCTTCGACGGCGTTGAGCCAGCGGCGTTCTACCGGACGACGATCTAGACTGCGACACGCGATCCAGTCTAGCGGGCAGGCGCGTCGCCCGGGCTGACGGGCGCCGTGGCGAGCCTGGGTTCCCGATGTCGGGCGCTGGCTGTCCACGGCCCAACCCGCCGCAGCCAGCGACGCGCCGGCTGCTCGATGTAGGCATGGGCCGGGAAGGCGATGAGCAGGACCCCAGCGAGCGCCAGCGGCGGCGCCCACGGCGGGATGGGATGACCGGCCTTGGCGAGTTCGAAGAGGGCGACGAATGGCAGCCAGTGGAGCAGGAACACGGCGTAACTGGCATCACCGAAGATCAGCAGCCCGCGATGCTCCAGAAATTGGTGCGCGAAGGTGCGGCCCGTCGCCAGCGCCAGGACCGCGACCAGGAAGAGCGGGATGAACCAGGCATACGGCGCGGTCAGCCAGGAGACGACGCCAGGCGAGCGGGTCTGGACGACGGCTACTGCCAGGATGGCGCTGCCACCGAGTGCGGTGGCCAGGAGCGCGTTGCGGACGCTTTCCCGACTCAGAAGCCGCGCGAGGCGGCCGGCTGGCTGGCGGTGTACCTGCACGACGAGCGCGCCCATGACGCAGCCGGCGAAGAACTCCCACAGCCGGATCAGCGGTGAGTACAGCCGGTGATCAAATGCGGCGAAGTCCGAGTTCGGAGAGCGCCAGAGGAACCAGACGAGCACGCCACCGCTGACTACCACGATCACGAGCCACAGGAGCGCCAGGAGCGCCAGATGCGCGCGCGGCCGGTGCAAGCGGCTCAGCACTACCCGGGCGAAGAATGGGAAGGCCACGTAGAAGACGAGCAGCACCGACAGGTACCACGCCGGCACATTCCACCGATGGAACCATGGATGGGCAACAAAGGCCTGCAGCAGGAATAGATTCGCCACCCACGATGCGGCGGTGACCAGCGGAGGGATTGGCTCGACGAGCAGCAGCGTGATCGGCGTGACGACAATGAAACTGACGAGATAGAGGGGCAGGATGCGACAGAGCCGGTCCCACAGGTAGGGCCAGAACCCGCTCAGACTCGCTTCAAAGCGGCCGGCATAGTGATAGGCCAGGACGAAGCCGCTCAGGAGGAAGAACAGGCTCATGCTGCTCCGCAGCTCAAAGTAGGCGTCCACCACCTCCGGCACCTTCAAGAGATTGAGCGCGCGCATGTGGAAGACAACGATGTAGGCGATCAGCAGCACCCGCAAGCCGGTCAGTGCCGGCACCGGGCGCAAGGGCTGCGCCTGAGATGGCAGTGTCGCCATACTGACCCTCGCTCCGTGACAGTGAGACAGTCATCACTGGAGGCGAAAGGGCGCAGCGACTCCTCCGCTACACCACACCAGGCCAGCATAATCCGCCGCGTCGGCGCAGTGCGATGAGAATGGCGTTAGAAGGTGGTGAGAATCGCGGCTGCTGGCCGGTCGATTGCGATCAGCCCGGCTCCTCGCCTTGGATGCGGCGGCGGCGCAGAAAGTCCTCCAACTCGCGCACGACGACATCGCCGCTGGGCAGGCTGCTGGGTGCGTCGTCGTCGGGTGCGTCATCCTCACCCTCTTGCTCCTCCAGGCGACGGACGTAGGAGGCGGCATCGGGGTCGCGCGTCAGCGCGGCGTCGACCTGGACGGCGAAGCGGCGAGCCTCCAGTTCCTGGGCGCCCAGCGCGAGGTCCAGGTCGAGGAGTTGGTTCAGGTGCTCCAGCAGCGCCAGCATCACCTGAGGATTGGGCGTGGCCGACAGGTAGTGCGGCACCTGACCCCACAGGCTGGCCGACGGCAGGCGCAGGCGGCGGGCGGCATCCTGCAGCACGCCGACGATGCCGGTCGGCCCTTCATAGCGCGAGCCTTCGATGCCGATGGCGCGCACCTGCTCCAGCAGTTCTGGTGTCGTCCCAGAGCCACTGACGCGCGGTGGCCGGGTGTGCGTCACTTCGGCCAGTAGGCCGCCGATGCAGACGAGGCTACTGGCGCCGCACTGCTGCGCCAGGTCAAGGATGCCAGTCGTAAATGTGCGCCAGCGCAGTTGCGGCTCAACGCCCACCAGCAGCAGCGCGTCGCGCCGACCCAGCGGATCGCTGTATGCATAGAAGGTGTTCGCCGGCCAATCAACCTGGCGCTGGTGCGGGTCGACCATGCGCACGTGCGGCCGGGTCTCGGTGAAGTCGTAGAAGTCTTCGGGGTCGATCGTGGCGAACGACTCGGCCGACCAGGCGTTGACCAGGTGGTTGACGACACCGGTCGCCACCTCGGCGGCATCGTTCCAGCCGGCGAAGGCGGCGATCATCGTCGGCGAGCGCAGCGTCGGCAGGTGATCGATCCGCATGAAGTCCATAGCCAGCCTCCGGCGACGCCCGCACCCCGGCTGAGCCTTGTGAGCCGCCGCGCGGCGCGCCAGTCCACCTGCATGCCGGCGTCTGTGTTGGGGGGATTATGCCCATTCCGGCGCCGGCTGACAAGGCGTGACCACGACCGCGCGTGGCCGCGCCGGCTAACCGAGCGGCTGCTTGGCCCAATCGCCATCGGTTGGGAAGAGCGTGGTACTGCGGTAGACGAGCGACTCCTCGGCCATGCCCTGGGTAGCGTCGCGATACTTCACGAAGTGTGGCGCGCGGGTATGCTCGCCAAAGGCCGCCTCGTCCTGGTAGACCTCGTAGAAGTAGAGGACGGTCGGATCGCTGTTGTCGAGCGAGACGTCGAAGCGCAGGCAGCCCGGCTCATCGCGCACTGAGCCGATGGCGTCGGCGACGATCTCCTGCTTATAGCGCTCGATGTGCTCCGGCTTGACCTTGACCCTGACGATCAGCGCAAACATGACCCCTCCTGCATGTGTGTCGGCCCATCGGTGGGCTAGCCAGCGTCGACCAGCGCCGACCGGCAGTATAGTCGAGTCGGCCGTGCGACGGATGCGGCCAGCCCGGCGTCGCTCATCCCTGACCGCGCCCGATTGGGGTATGCTGGCGGGGCGGCGGCAGGCAACGAGGGGGCGATAGGTGGAGCAACGAACCTTCGGACGGACAGCGGCGCGCATGTCGGCGCTCGGCTTCGGCGGCGCGCCGGCCGGGCTGACCGGCTACCTGGGACCGTGGGACGCGGCCGCCGCCGAGTCGCGCGCCAGCGTGACGCGGGCCATCCGGCGGGCGCTCGACCTGGGCGTGACCTACTTCGACACCGCGCCCGGCTATGGCGACGGCCTGAGCGAGGAAATCGTCGGCCAGGCGCTCGGTGGCGACCGGGCGCGCGTCTTCCTGGCGACGAAGACATCGCGGACGCAGTGGACGCCGGCCGGCATCCGCGCCGCCTGCGAGGCCAGCTTGCGCCGGCTGGGCGTCGATCACGTCGATCTGCTCCAGTTCCACGGCAGCTGGTACGGCGACGACGACGCGGCCGCCATCCTGGAGCGCGGCGGGCTAGAAACCTACCAGCGGCTGCGCGACGAGGGCAAGGTGCGCTTTCTCGGCCTCACCGCCGAGGGCGCCACCGGCGCGGTCGAGCGCCTGATCGCCAGTGATGGCTTCGACGCGCTGATGATCTGCTTCAACCTGTGCTACCAGGGCGCGGGCGCGTTCCGCAACCGCCTGCTGCCGTCGGAGACGCTGCTGTCGCGGGCGAAGGCTCACGGCATGGGCGTGGTGACGATGCGCACGCTCACCAGCGGCGTCCTGCAGCGCTGGCTGGCGCGGGTCGCGCCGGACACCGGCGTGGATTGGAGCGCGGCGTTGCTCGGCTTCGTGCTCTCGCACCCGCAGGTGGATGTGGCGCTGGTCGGCATGCGGACGGTCGGCGAGGTCGAGTGCAACGTCGCCACCGTCACCAGCGGCGCCTACCGCGTGGACCTGCCGGCGATCCACGATGGCTACGGCGGCTGAGGCAGCCACTCATGGAGGCTAACGCTTTCGATCATCCTGGACGCTCGACGCTATGATGACGTTTGGAGGGCCGGGGAGCAATGAGCGAGCGAACGAGCGACAGCTTCCCATCGGACGTGGTTGACAAGCTACAGACGTACGTCTACAGACTCATTGATCCTAGAAATGGCGAGACATTTTATGTTGGTAAAGGAAAAGGAAATCGTGTCTTTGCCCACATCCGCGCCGAGGCTGGAATTGAAGGCGATGAGCTAGACAACAAGATGAAGCGCATCCACGCTATTCGCCTTGCCGGATTGGAGGTCGTGCACGTGGTCCACCGCCACGGTATGGATGAGGCGACGGCGTTTGAGGTTGAGGCGGCGTTGATTGACGCCTATCCGGGACACGTCGGCGTCGTTGGCGGGGTGGGAAGTAGTGAGTTTGGCGTGATGCACGCTACAGAAATAATCAGTCGTTACACTGCCGAACCAGCGGTGTTCCAGCACAGGGCGCTCCTGATCAGTGTCCACAGGGCCGCTGCCGAGACCTCGCTCTACGAGGCCACGCGGTACGCGTGGAAGATCAACCGGACGAGGGCAACTCAGGCTGAGATCATCCTGGCGACTGTCCGGGGGATGATCGTTGGTGCGTTCGTCGCGGATGCCTGGCTCGATGCAACTTCCGCGAATTTCCCCGGTAAGGAAGGTCATCCCGGGCGTCATGGGTTCGTCGGCCACGAGGCGTCCCCAGAGATCAAGCAGCTCTACGTTGGAAAGCGTGTTCCCGACGAATACCGGAGACGCGGTGCAGCGAATCCGATCCGGTACTCGTGGTGACCTTCAGCCCGACGCACCTCTTTCACGTGACATGGTGACGTGGCCACCAAAGGCATCCCGTCCACCTGGCCAAGAAGTCCATGGCTGTTCGGCCGATGAGTCATGTCGGTCGCACGCCTATTACATGGGGTGACGGCGGGCCCCCGACGCGCCGTCGCCCCGGCGGAGCCGGCCGCTCGTCCAGGCACGCAACCCGGGCGGCCGGCTCCAGCATCCGTGCCGACAAGGAGGCGACGAGCATGGCCCGCACGGCGACGACTCGGCCAAGTCTGGCGACGTGGCGCACGGCCGTGCTGGTGGCCGTCCTGGCGTGACGCAGTGACCGCCGCCGACCCATTGACAATCATCGATGTCTCGTGCTAGACTGCGGTCATGGACACGACGCTCGCCCGCCCGCTGCCCACCCGCCACCGCAACGAGCCGTGCTGCGCGCCGGTCGAGCCGCCGCGCCTGGGCGCGGCCCAGACCCGTCGCCTGGCTGATCGGCTCAAGGCGCTGGCCGACCCGACCCGACTGGCGATCCTGGACCTGCTGGCCCAGCAATCGGCGCCGCTGTGCGTCTGCGACCTGACTCCCCTGTTCGATCTGAGCCAGCCGACGATCAGCCACCACCTGCGCCTGCTGCGTCAGGCCGGGCTAATCGACACCGAGCGGCAGGGCATCTGGAGCTTCTTCTGGGCCACCGACACCGGCCGCGACGTGCTGGCGGCGCTGGACCGACTCGACCGCTAACCCAGCCGACAGTGGGCGGCGACGTTCGTCGCTCAAATTCATCGACATTCATCGATCAGATCTCAGGAGGACCACATGAGCGATACCACGACCACCACGACGATCGCCACCGAGGCGATCACCGCGCGCGTGCGCGAGCGCTACGCTGATGCGGCGCGGCGCGTCCAGGCCGGCGCCGGCGGCTGTTGCGGCGACACGTGCTGCGACGACGCCGGCGCCTTCGGCAGCAGCATGTACGACACCACCGACCTGGCGGCGTTGCCGCAGGAGGCGGCGCTGGCCTCGCTCGGTTGCGGTAACCCGACGGCGCTGATCGACCTGCGCCCTGGCGAGGTCGTGCTCGACCTCGGCTCGGGCGGCGGCATTGACGTGCTGCTCAGCGCCCGCCGCGTCGGCCCGACTGGCCTGGTGTTCGGGCTGGACATGACCGACGAGATGCTGGCGCTGGCGCTGGCCAACAAGACCAGAAGCGGCCTGACCAACGTCGCCTTCCTGAAGGGCCAGATGGAGAACATCCCGCTGCCATCTGGCTCGGTCGATGTCGTCATCAGCAACTGCGTCATCAACCTGGCGGCCGACAAGGGTATAGTGCTGCGCGAGACGTTCCGCGTCCTCAAGCCCGGCGGGCGCTTCGCCGTCGCCGACGTCGTCGCTGACGGCCCACTGCCGGCAGAGCTGCGCCGCGACATGGAGGCCTGGGTCGGTTGCGTGGCCGGCGCGCTCGAGATTGACACCTACCAGGCGCTGCTGACCGACGCCGGCTTCACTGATGTTGACTTCGAGATCACCCGCCGCTACCGACTGGCCGATACCGGCCTCGACCCAGCCCAAACACCGGCCGACTGGCTGGCCGCCGACGGCCGGCTGGCCAGTGCCTTCGTGCGCGCCACCAAGCCGGACGCCGGCATGGTCAGCGTCGAGTCAGCCGCGCCCGTCGCTCGCGAGCGCGCCCGCCCGCTGGCGGTCGTGGCGACTGGTGACGCCTGCTGTGGCCCTGACTGCTGCACGTAGGGAGGGCCACGAGGGAACGAATCCGCAGATGACGCAGATTTTCACAGCCGCGGTTCGGGTTACGTGCTCGTGTCCTGCTTCCGCACCTTCGTATCTGCGAAAATCTGCGCAATCTGCGGATCACCCCGTATCGGCCAGGTCGACAGCCGGCGCGGCGCGTGGCACGATTGCCGGCCGGGCAGCGTCGCGGCTGCCGGCGATTGCGAGTGAGGAGGATCGTCATGGCAACCACCGCCCGCGGCGTTATCGCCCGCGTTCCAGGGGCGCCGGCCGAAGTCGAGGAGTTCACGATCGACGACCCCGGCCCGAACGAGGTGCTGGTGCGCATCCTGGCCTCGGGGGTCTGCCACACCGACCTGGGCGTCAAGAGCGGCATCTACGGCACGTCCGGCTTTCCCTTCCTGCTCGGCCACGAGGGCGCTGGCATCATCGAGGCAGTCGGCCCGGGCGTCGATCCGGCGCGCGTCGGCGAGGCGGTCATCCTGGCCTGGCGCGCGCCGTGCGGCGCCTGCCGCTTCTGCCGCGCTGGCCAGCCGAACCTGTGCGCCGCCAGCCTCAACGCGGAGAAGCGCCTGCGCGGGCGCGACGGTGTGACGCTCAACCCTGTCCTGGGCATCGGCACCTTCTGCACGCACACGCTCGTCCACGCGCTGCAGGCGGTGCCGGTCGCGCCCGATCTGCCGCCGGCGCAGATGTCGCTGATCGGCTGCGGCGTCATGACCGGCGTCGGCGCCGCCTTCTACTCGGCTGGCGTCAAGCCCGGCACGAGTGTCGCCGTCTTCGGTTGTGGCGGCGTCGGCGACAGCGTCATCCAGGGCGCGCGGCTGGCCGGCGCGACGACGATCATCGCCGTCGACATCGATCCGAAGAAGCTGGAGTGGGCCAAGGGCTTCGGCGCGACGCACACCGTCAACCCGCGCGCGGGCGACCCGATCGCCGCCATCAAGGCGCTGACCGGCGGCAACGGCGTCAACTACTCGTTCGAGGCGGTCGGCCGCGCCGACACGATCGAGCAAGCGCTCTTCTGTCGCGACCTGGCGGGCACCTGTGTTCTGATTGGCGTGCCCGGCACGGGGCCGGAGTTGACGCTGCCGCTGCAGCGCTTCTTCGACCTCGGCGGCAGCTTCCGCGTCTCCTGGTACGGCGACTGCCTGCCGACGCGCGACTTCCCGATGCTGGCCGAGTGGTACCGCCAGGGCAAACTCGACCTCGATAACGTCGTCACGCGTACCATTAGCCTCGACGAGACCGAAGACGCCTTCGCGGCGATGGAGCGCGGCGAGACGCTGCGGTCGGTGATCGTGCTGTAGCGGCATGGGTGCGGCGTGCCCGCCGCCTCTTGACCCGGTGCCCTGGCCGCGTCGTCATGGCGCGGCCAGGGTATCAGTGCCGCTGCAGACTGATACGATGCGGCTCAGATGAATGGATTTCGAACGGTGACTGTATCGTAGCGCTGCTCGTGGCGGAGATCTTCCGACCAGATTACCTCGCATCGAAGAGCCTGGGCGCTGGCGAGAATCATGGCATCCCAGAACGAGATCTTGTGGCGAGTTTGCAGGTGGATGGCGTCAAGTAAGTCGTCTGCGGTCGGCTGGTGAACCTGCCATGTAGCCAGGTCTGCAATCACCTTGGCCGCGGCATCCGGGGTGAGTGGCGTGGCCAACTTGCGCGTTACGTTGACATAGAACTCTTGAAGCACTTGAACACTGACGCATCCCAACTCGCTGCGCCAGAGGTCAGCAACTAATGATCGAGCCCGCTCGCGCTTTGTCCCGGCGGTGAGATCATGAGCATAGATGAGGACGTTTGCATCTACGAACTGGGTCACGTCACCGACGCTCATGCAGTTCGTCCCGGGTTGCTGTGATCTGCCCGCCCGTACCTAAATTCATCCCCTCCTCAAGCAGACGGAGGTGCCGACGTCGCGCTCGCGAGTAGCGTGTCTCATGCTCGACCAACTCGGTGAGCGCCTCGGTAAGGAGACGAGACACCGATGTCTGGCGCTGGGCAGCAATGATCTTCACCTTTCGCAAGACGTCCTTTGGCAGCGACAAGGTGACATTCTGTGTGTCCATAGTTCTTCCCATCCACGCTCTACCTGCGTGCCTCCCAGGCTTGCACGTGTATCAGTGTAGCACGAAAGTAGGTGAAGCCTACACTTGGGTCTCCTAGTGACTCTCCATCGCTGGCAGAAGGACTTTACATGTTTGACCTGATCAAAGAGCTGACCGAACTGGACGGCCCGGTCGGGCAAGAAGATATCGTCCTCGACCGGGCGGCGGCGCTGTGGGCGGCGACCGGAGCGACGGTCGAGCGACTGCGCACCGGCGGTGTCCTCGGCCGGATAGGGCAGACGGGGCCGCGCCTGCTGCTAGTCGCCCATGCCGACGAGCTGTGCTACCTCGTGCGGGCGATTGACCCGCGCGGCTTCCTGTGGCTGGCCAACGGCCAGGGCTGGGGCCGCACCACCAGCCTGCGCGACGGCTTCACCATCGGCCAGCGGGTGCGGGTGCTGGCGCGGTCCGGCCCGCTGTCGGGCGTCATCGCTGCCGTCACCGGCCACCTGGCGACACTGGCGCTGCCGGAGCCACGCGAGCTGACCTGGAGCGACTTCTGGGTCGATACCGGGCTGGGGCGGGAGGCGCTGCTGGCGGCCGGCGTGCGCCCTGGCACGCGCGTCATCTGGCACACGTCGACCGAGCAATGGGGCCGGCATGTTATCGGCAAGGCACTCGATGACCGCATGCCGCTAGCGATCGTCACCGAGGTGCTGCGCCGCCTGCTGGCGACCGACGTCGTCTGCCAACTGACGCTGGCGGCTACTACCCAGGAGGAGATCGGGGTCGTCGGTGCGCTGGCGATGGTGGCGCGGGGGCGCTTCGATGCCGCCATTGTCGTCGAGGTCGGGCCAGCGGGCGATCTGCCGGGTCTGCCGCCCACGGCGATGCCGATCCGACTGGGGCACGGCCCGGTGCTGGTCCACGCCGACTCGCTCGTCCACTACGATCACCGGCTGACGGCGGCGCTGGAGCGCGTGGCTGGCGCGGCGAGCATTCCTATCCAGCACGCCGTGCTTGGCTCCTTCGGCAGCGACGGTGCGGCGTTCATGCGCGCCGGCGTGCCGGCAGCGCTGGTGGCCGTGCCGACGCGCTACACTCACAGCCCGTTCGAAACCGCCGACCTGGACGACGTGGAGGCGACGGTCGCCTGGCTGGCCGCCGCCGTCCGCGATGGCCTGAGCGAGGCCGCGCGGTTCGGCTGAGGCCGCCGGCTGCTATCATGCGCTGGCCGCGTCGTGGTCGCTACGATGCGGCCTGAGCTGGGCCGGCGGCAGTGAGGATCGTGGATGCGCTTTACCATTCGTCTGCTGACGCTGCTGCGCGGCCGCGAGCGCCTGCTGGCGATCGCCATCGGCGCGGCGCTGGCGCACGTCGTGCTGGGGCTGGCGCCGGCGCTGCTGATTCGGCAGGTGTTGGTCGAGTTGACGGTTACCGGCACGCTGGCGGCGGCTAGCATCGCCGTGTGCGCCGCCGGCATCGCGCTGGTGGCGCTGGTGCGCGCCGGCTGCCTCTACCTGGACTCGTTCTTCCATCACGTCGCCGCCTACGGCATGCTGGCCGATCTGCGCGTGCAGCTCTTCGATCACCTGCAACGGCTGTCGCATCGCTACTTCAATCGGCGGCAGACCGGCGCGCTGACGAACACGGTCATCAACGACGTCGACACCATCGAGCTGTTCGTCGCGCACGCGCTGTCGCAGTTCGCTATCGGCCTATTCGTGCCGCTGGGCGTGACGCTGGTGCTGCTGGCGCTCAACTGGCGGCTGGGCCTGCTGGCGATCGTGATGGCGCCGGTGGTGGCGCTGCTGCTGCTGGGGCTGACGCCGCGGCTGCGGGCGCACTGGCGCAGTGTGCGGGCGCAACTGTCGGAGCTGAACGCCTACATTCAGGACAGTCTGGCCGGCATCAGCGTCGTCAAGGCCTTCGGCGCCGAGTCGGCGCGGCGGGCCGAGGTGGCGGCGCGCTCGGCGGCCTTCGAGCGGGCGATCACGCGGGCGCTGGCGACCGGCACCTGGTCGACGGCGCTGATCGAGGGCGCGGCCGGGCTGGCGACGGCGCTGGTCATCGCCACCGGCGCTGGCATGGTCGTCCAGGGCCAGTTGCTGATGGCCGACCTGTTCGTCTTCCTCGTCTATCTGGCGCTGCTCTACCGGCCGCTGATCGACCTGTCGCACGCTAACGAGGGCTTGCAGGCGGCGATGGCTGCCTCGGAGCGCGTCTTCGCGGCGCTGGACGAGACACCCGAGGTCGCTGACCGGCCGGCTATCGCCGCCCCGCTGCCGCCGCACTACTGGTCGCTGGCGTTCGAGGCGGTCGACTTCGCCTACGAACCGGGGCGGCCGGTGCTGCACGGCGTTCGCTTCTGTGTCGAGCCGGGGCAGGTGGTGGCGCTGGTCGGGCCGTCGGGCGCGGGCAAGAGTACGCTGGCCGCGCTCGTCCAGCGCTGGTACGACGTCGACGCCGGGGCGGTTCGGCTGGCCGGACACGACGTGCGCGATGTGCCGCTGGCCTGGCTGCGGGCACAGGTGAGCGCCGTGCTGCAGGATGTCTTCCTCTTCCACGGCACCGTGCGCGACAACCTGCTGGTCGCCCGCCCCGCCGCCACCGCGGCCGAGCTGGACGCGGCCATCGCGGCGGCCAACGCCACAGACTTCATCACCGACCTGCCGGACGGCCTGGACACGGTCATTGGCGAGCGCGGCGTGCGCCTGTCCGGCGGCCAGAAGCAGCGCCTGTCGATTGCCCGAGCGCTGCTCAAGAACGCGCCGGTGCTGGTGCTGGACGAAGCCACCTCCAGCGTCGACGTCGAAACCGAGGCGCTGATCCAGGCGGCGCTCGACCGCCTCGTTCGCCACCGCACGACACTCGTCATCGCTCACCGCCTGTCGACTATCCGCCACGCCGACCAGATCGTCGTCCTCGATGCCGGCGGCGTTGTCCAGGCCGGCACACACGCCGAGTTGATCGCCCAGCCGGGCCTGTACGCGAGCCTGTACCGGGCACAGGAAGTGTCGGGCGCGTGGGAGATCAGCGGCCGGTCGCCAGTCGCCAATCGTCAGTAGCCAATGGACCAGGGGGCGAGGAGTCAGAAAGACGAGGCGCACGGGGCAGCAGCGGCGCCGGTCCACCATGTCCACTCAGCCCACGCCGTCCACCCGTCACGTCCTCGCCCACTCGTCCACATACCCCTGGAGGCCCAATGAGCGCGGTTCGCTATCGACACTGGCAGGCCGGCGACGACGACGGTGTGATGCGCATCCTCGGCCCGCATGGGTGGTGCCCGCCGGAGCGCTACGCCGCCAAGTTCGATGACCCGGGGCTGCGCCCGCGTGACGTCCTCATTGCTGAGCAGGACGGCCGCATCATCGGCCACCTGATGCTGCCGCACCGGCGGCTGTGTGTGGGCACGGGCACGCTGCGCTTTGGCGGTGTCGGCATGGTCGTCGTCGATGAGGCGGCGCGCGGGCAGGGCATTGGCGCGGCGCTGCTGCGGGCCGGCCTGGCCCACCATCGTGCCGCCGGCAACGTCCTCGCCGGACTGTTCACGCTGCCGTCGCTGATGCCGGCCTACGCGATGTACGAGAAGTACGGCTTCACATCGGCGATGTGGCGCGCGGTGCTGCGGGTGCCAACGCCGGCGCTGCCGCGAGCGACCACCGGGCTGACGGCACGGCCGGCGACCGAGGCCGACCGGCCGGCACTGCGCCGCCTGCTCGCTAGCTGGGCCGTCGAGCACGCTGGCGTCAGTGTCGAGGCTGGTGACGCCCCCATTGGTGACAGCCGGGTGGTAGTGCGGCCGGATGGCGAGATCGTCGGTCGCCTGGAGGTGGTCGATCGCCCGGAAGGGCGGCAGGTGCGTGGCGGACTGCTGGCCGCGCCGGGGGTGCCCGTGCCGGCGGTGCTGGCGGCCGGGCTGGCCGGCGAGACGGCGTCGGAGGTGCGCGTCGGGACCAACGTGGAGAATCGCGTGTATGCGGAATTGGCCGCGTTGGCGGCGACCGCGGGGCCGGCATGGTCTGAGGACCGTGATGGCTTCACGCTGATGCTGACCTGTACCGGGTTCCGGCGGCTGCTGGCGACGCTGTCGGTGGAGCTGGCCAGCCGGCTGCGCGCCAGCGGCGCGGCGCCGGTGCGCGTCGCGCTGGCGCTGGCGGGCAGCGACGAGCGGGTAGCCGTTGAATGGGATGGGCGCGTGCTGCTTATCCTCAGCGCACCGCCCGATGACCCCGCGATCGAGATCGACCCAGCCGCTCTGGTGCGCGGGCTGATGGGCCAGGACACGGCTGCTCCGGTGCCGGCGCTGGCCGACTTGTGGGCGGCGCTGTGCCCGGCCGGCCGCGCCGAGATGCGGCTGGTCGACTGCTGGTAACCAGGGCGCCAGTACCATGGACACACGGACCGGCGCGGACCGGCGGAGGAGGCCAGCGTGCGTGGTGGTCGGAGCGTGGTGGCTGGGGTGGCGGTTGTGGGCGGGCTGGCCGCGGCCAACGCCGTGCTGGCGCTGCGCGCCGGTCCGGTGCGCCACGACCTGCCGGGCACGGGCCGCTTCTGGGTGACCGACGCGGGCGACCTGTTTGCCAAGCGCCATGGCGCGGGGTCGCCGGTGCTGCTGCTGCACGGGATTCATGCCGCCGCGTCGGCCTTCGAGATGCGCAAGGTCATGCCGGCGCTGGCGGTCGACCACGAGGTCCACGCCCTGGACCTGCTCGGCTTCGGGTTGTCCGATCGGCCGGCCGGCCGCTACGACGCGGCGCTCTACATCGACTTGATCGCTCGCTACCTGGCCGATGAGATCGGCCGATCGACCGACCTCGTCGCCAGCTCGCTGACGGCGGCCTATGCCATTCAGGTCGCCGTCCGGCGGCCGGAACTGGTGCGGCGACTCGTGCTGATCTGCCCGACCGGGCTGGACCGGCTGCGGGGTGGGCTGTCGCCGGGCCGCTGGCTGGCGCGGCTGGCATTCGCGGCGCCGGTGGTGGGCGAGGCGCTGTTCAATGGGCTGGTGTCGCGCCCGAGCCTGCGGGCGTTTCTGGCGCGGCAGGTCTACTACAACGACAGCTACGTCACCTCCGACCTGCTCGACGCCTACCACGCTACGGCGCACCAGCCGGGGGCGCGCTGGGCGCCGCGCGCCTTCCTGGCCGGTGACCTCGACTGCGACGTGGCCGACGCCTGGCCGCGCGTCAGCCAGCCGGCGCTGGTGGTGTGGGGCCGGCAGGCGACCTTCACGCCGGTGCGCGGCGCCGACGCTTTTGCTCGGGCGAACCCGGCCGCCCGCGTCGAGATCTTCGAGCGCAGCGGCGTCCTGCCCCACGACGAGCACGCCGCCGCCTTTGTCCAGCTCATCCACGACCACCTCAGTCGTCAATCCTAACTACGGCTGACGAGGATCCCGGCCCAAATTGGGCACGCGATGGCACGCCAACGTCTCTCCATGTACAATGAAGACCACTCATGTTCATGCATGGAGGGGCTGTCGCCATGATGGAGCTGCTGACTGTTGACGAGGCCGCGCGCCTCCTGAAAGTGACGCCGACCACAATCCGGCGTCACATCAACGCAGGCCGACTGCCGGCAGTGCGCGTCGGTCGGAGCGTTCGCATCCGGCAGGAGGCGGTAGAGGGGTTTCTTACGCCGGTCGTGCCAGCGCCGCTGGATGCGCTGGCTGCCCATCAGGAGAGCGGCGCTGACCAGATCGCCAAGAACAGAGCAACCATCCCGCCGATGACTGACGCGCAGGTGCAGCAGGCGCTGGCCGCCGTTGAGAAAATGCGCCGCGTCCAGGCAGACCAGCTTGCCCGCCGCGGCGGGGCGCCATACGCGCCCTCCTGGGAACTCCTGGAGGAAGCACGTGACCAGCGCACCCGCGAGCTGTCATGATCGTCGTTGATGCGTCGGTCGTGGCCAAGTGGCTCTTCATCGAACCGCACTCAGACCGGGCTGTCAGCCTGCTCGCGACCTGTGCGCGGCACCATCAACAGATCGTCGCGCCGGCGCTGCTGTCGTTCGAGATCACGAATATCGTTCGCCAGCGAATGCGCCGCGATGGTCTTGGCCTGGCCGAGGCTCAGGGGTTGTTGACTGACTTCACGGCCTTTCCGATCGTCATGAGCGCGCCATCGGCGCTCTCAGCCGACGCCCTGACTCTGGCCGCCACCTACGATCTGCCGGCGACCTACGACGCCCATTACCTGGCGCTGACCCAGCACCTCGGCTGCGACCTCTGGACGGGCGACCGGCGGCTGCTAAACCAGCTCGCCGGTCGCCTGACGAACGTGCGCTGGATTGGCGACTACGCGACGAAGTGATGAGTGGTGATGAGTAGAACGTGCCTCCGCTCATCACTCATCACTCATCGTTACAGGCCCAGCGTCTTGACGCCGGCGCGGGCGCCGCCGATGAGGAAGCCAAGGTCGCTGCCGCTGGTCAGGAACTGGAACCCGCGCGCCGCCAGCGCCAGTGCCTCCTCCGGGCTGTTGCCGGCGTAGCCGGGCGCCGTGCCGGTGTTCTTGCAGGCCTGCAGCGCGCGCTCGACGGCGCGAGCGTGGCGGTCGTCCTGATACATGTCGCGCGGATGAATGCCCATCGACAGCGCCAGGTCCGACGGGCCGAGCCACATGCCGTCGACGCCGGGCGTGGCCATGATCGCCTCGGCGTTCTCGACGGCCTGGATGCTCTCGATCTGAACGGCGACGAACACCTGGTCGTTGATCCAGTCGGCGTAGTCGTCACCGAAGGTGGCGGCGCGGCCCCAGCCCCAGGAGCGCGTGCCGCGCGGTGGGAAGTGGCAGGCGTCGGCGGCGGCCTTGGCCTCCTCCGGCGTGTGGACCATTGGAATGATGATGCCGAGCGCGCCCTCGTCCAGCAGCCGGCCGATCAGGGTGTAGTCGTTGCGAGCGACGCGCGCCATTGGCACGGCCGCGCCGGCGGCCATCGCCCGGAAGCACTCGATCATGCTGTCGCCCGAGGGGCCGAACGAGCCGTGCTGGCCATCCAGCATGACGAAGTCGATGCCGGTGCCGGCCAGCAACTCGGCCACAGCCGGCGCGCCGGTGCCGAGCGCGTAGCCGAAGGCCGGCTTGCCGGCGAGCATCTTCTGTTTGGCCGCGTTCACCCGCATGTCGCTCTCTCCTCTCCCTGTCGATCGGCGTTGTCACCGCGCCCGGCGTGGCCCACGGCCGATGGGCCGCTGGCGAGCAGCCGCGTCCGCATGTCTGGGTCGGCGCCGCTCCCCGGCGTGACCGTGGGGCCGCCATCCTACCCTGAATCGGTCGTCAGCGCACGCCGCTCAAGCTCAACTCGCGCGCCCGGTGGCAACTGGCGAACTGGCCGTTGCCCAGGTCCTCCAGCGCCGGCGCCTCAATCGTGCAGATCGGGACCGCGTAGCGGCAGCGGGGATGGAAGTAGCAGCCGGAGGGCGGATTGGCCGGGCTGGCGACTTCGCCCTGGAGGATGATCCGCTCGCCGCGGCGGCGCGGGTCCGGCTTCGGCACGGCCGACAGCAGCGCCTCGGTGTAGGGATGCTTCGGCTGCGCGAACAGCGTCCGGGCCGGCGCCACCTCGACGATCTTGCCGACGTACATCACCGCCACCCGGTCGCTAATGTGGCGCACGACGCTCAGGTCATGGGCGACGAAGAGCGTCGTCAGGTGGAACTCGGCGCGCAGCTCCTGCAGCAGGTTCAGGATCTGAGCCTGGACCGACACGTCCAGCGCCGACACTGGCTCGTCGGCGATGACCAGCTTCGGCTCCAGCGCCAGCGCGCGGGCGATGCCGATGCGCTGGCGCTCGCCGCCGCTGAAGGCGTGCGGGTAGCGGCGCATGTACTCGGCGCGCAGGCCGCACTTGCGCAGCAGGTTCGCCACGCGGTCCTCCAGCTCGCGGCCACGGGCGACGCCGTTGACCAGCAGCGGCTCGCCGACGATCTCCAACAGCGTCATGCGCGGATTGAGCGACGAGAACGGGTCCTGGAAGATCATCTGCACAGTGCGGCGCAACTGCCGCATCTCGCGCGGGCCGGCGGTGGCGATGTCGAGCGACCGGGCGCCGTCGCGGAAGAGGATCGAGCCGCTGGTCGGGTCGAGCGCGCGCACGATGCAGCGGCCGGTCGTCGTCTTGCCGCAGCCGCTCTCGCCCACCAGGCCCAGCGTCTCGCCCTGGTTGACCGAGAAGTCGATCTGATCGACGGCGCGCACCTGGCCGACGGTGCGCCGCATGAGGCCGCGCCTGATCGGGAAGAACTTGGTCAGGCCGGTCACTTCCAGCAGCGGCTGGCTGGTGGGCTTAGGCTGGGCGACCACGGTCGTCTCCAGGGGTGGCGGCCGGGGGGGCCGACGCGGCGCTGTAGAGGAAGCAGGCGGCGGTGTGGCGCGGTCCGACCGGCAGCAGCGCCGGCTCGGCCGCGTCGCAGGTGCCGGCCATGAACGAGGGGCAGCGCGGGCCGAAGGCGCAGCCGGTCGGCCGGCGGAACGGATGCGGCACCGAGCCGCGGATCGACTCCAGGCGTTCGCTGGTGACGGAGTCGATGCGGGGGATCGACTGCAGCAATGCGTGAGTATACGGGTGCTTGGGCTGGTGGAAGATGTCGTCAACCGGCGCCTGCTCGACGACCCGGCCCAGGTACATGACGGCGACCTCATCGCACATCTCGGCCACCACGCCCAGGTCGTGGGTGATGAGCATGATGGCCGTGCCGGAGTCCGCTTGCAGTTTCCGCATCAGGTCCAGGATCTGCGCCTGCGTCGTCACATCCAGCGCCGTCGTCGGCTCGTCGGCGATCAGCAGCACCGGGTGACAGGCCAGCGCCATGGCAATCATCGCCCGCTGGCGCATGCCGCCGGAGAGCTGGTAGGGATACTCGTCGACGCGCTGCTCGGGCAGCGACATGCCGACCCGGTGCAACACGTCGATCGTCTGCCGGCGCGCCTCCGCCTTGTCCACCTGCTGGTGGAGCATGATTGCCTCGCCGATCTGGTTGCCGATGGTGTGGACCGGGCTGAACGAGGTCATCGGCTCCTGGAAGATCATGGCGATGTCGGCGCCGCGAATGGCACGGATCGCGGCGCTGTCGTTGTCGAGCGTGGCCAGATCGATCGTCTCGGTCGCCGGTGCGCCACCGTTGCGCTGCACCGGCCGGTTGAACAGGATCTTGCCCTCGACGATGCGGCCGGGCTGATCGACGATGCGCAAGATCGAGCGCGCGGTAACGCTCTTGCCGCAGCCGCTCTCGCCGACGATGCCGATCGTCCGGCCGCGCGGCAGGTCGAAGCTGACGCCGTCGACCGACTTGACGACGCCCTCGTCGAGGAAGAAGTGGGTTTTCAGATCGCGAACGGAGAGAAGCAGATCGTCGGGCATCGACATCCTTGATGCGGCGAGGGCAGCGCGCCGCGCGCCGGTACAGGGCCGTTCGCCATGACTGTCGCCGGCATCTTAGCATAGCAGCCGGCAGCAAGGGTACAGTCGGTGCATCCGACGAGGCGCGCGATCGCAGACGCACGCACGGAGGGTGACGGCATGAGTGTCGCGACAGTGTCGCTATCCAGTCTGGCGGGGTCGATCGAGCTCGACACGGCGGCGGAACCGAGCCATTGGCGCTGCCGGCGCCGACGCGCACCAGCCGGCGTCGGCGCCTCGCGGTCAACCACTACCGTGAGTACGGGTCTGCCGCGTCGCGCAGGCCATCGCCGAGGAAATTGAAGGCCAGCACGGCGACGATGACCGGGATGGCCGGGATCAGCAGCCACGGCGTCAGCGCGATCGCCTGCACGTTCTGGGCATCCTGCAGCATGACGCCCCAACTAATTGCCGGTGGGCGCAGCCCCAGGCCGAGGAAGCTGAGCGATGTCTCGCTGATGATCATCGCCGGCAGCGCCAGCGAGGTCGCGGCGATGATGTGGCTCAGGAACGACGGTACCATGTGGCGGAAGATGATCCGCAACTGGCCGCAGCCGGACAGGCGCGCGGCGGTGATAAAGTCCTCTTCACGCAGGCTCAAGAAGCGGCCGCGCACGACGCGCGCCAGCTCGGTCCAGGCGATCAGCGAGATGATGATGGTGATGGCGAAGTAGACTTGCAGGATGCCCCAGTCCTTCGGCATCGCCGCCGCCAGCCCCATCCACAGGGGGATCGTCGGGATGGCGCGCAGGATCTCGATCACCCGCTGGATGACGATGTCGACCCAGCCGCCGTACAGCCCCGACAGGCCGCCGAAGAGGATGCCCAGGAACAGGCTGATGCTGACGCCGATCAGGCCGATCGTCAGCGATGTCTGGGTGGCGAACATCAGCCGCGACCACTGGTCGCGCCCTTGCACGTCTGTGCCGAGCAGGAACAGCGACTCCTCGGCGGTGAAAGGCGGCGCGACGCCGATCAGGTGGCGGTTGGCGGGGATGAACCCCAGCAGCTTGTACTCCATGCCCTCGGCGAAGAAGATGACCGGCACCTTCTTGTCCGGGTCGATCACGTAGACGCGCTGGAAGGTCTGCAAGTCGCGCTTGCCGGTCATGCCGAAGACGTGCGGGCTGAAGCGGCCCTCGTCGAACCAGTGAATCGGCTGCGGCGCGATGAGCGAGCGCTGCGCCTGCGACGTCTCCGGGTCGGTATAGGCCAGAAACGGCGCGAAGACGACAGCCAGGTAGAAGAGGATGATCGTCACCGCGCCGATCATTGCTAGCCGGTGCTTGCGGAAGCGCCACCAGACCAGCTTCCACTGCGGCGCGACCGAGACGCGCTCCTCGGCGGCGACAGCGACGCCAGGGCTGGCGGCGACAGCTTCAGCCATGCGTCAGTCCTCCATCCGGATGCGCGGGTCGACCCAGAGCAGCAGCAAGTCGGAGATGAGCGTGCCGATGACGGTCATGATGCCGATCAGCAGGATGATGGTGCCGGCCAGGAACATGTCCTGGGCGATCAGCGCCTTCAGCAGCAGCGGCCCGACCGTTGGCAGACTCAGTACCAGCGAGACGATGATGCTGCCGGAGACGATGTAGGGAAACAGGTAGCCGACGGTGCTGATGAACGGGTTGAGCGCCACCCGCACCGGGTACTTCAGCAGCAGCTTGCGCTCTGGCAGGCCCTTGGCGCGCGCCGTGACGACATAGGGCTTGCGCAGCTCGTCCAGCAGGTTGGCGCGCATGATGCGCACGAGCTGGGCGGTGCCGCCGAGCGCCAGGATCAGCGACGGCAGCCACAGGTGCTGCAGCAGATCGAGCACGCGGCCGACGCTCCAGGGCGCATCGATGTACTGCTCGGAGAAGAGGCCGCCGATATTGGTGTTGAACCAGGCGAAGCCGAAGTACATCAGGATCAGCGCCAGCAGGAAGTTCGGCACCGCCAGCCCGATGAAGCTGATGAACGTGGCGATGTAGTCGCCGATCGAGTACTGCCGCACCGCCGAGTAGATGCCGAGCGGCAGCGCGATGACCCAGGTGACGATGACGGCGAAGATCGACAGGATAATCGTCAGCAGCAGGCGGTCGCCGATGACTTCAGCCACCGGCCGCCGCCACTCCATTGACTGCCCGAAATTACCTTGACTCACCTGACCGAGCCAGCGCAGGTACTGGATGTACTCCGGCTGGTCCAGCCCGTAGAGCTGGCGCAGATTCTCGGCCTCCTCCTGCGAGACGACGCTGCCGGAGGCTGACATCTGCGCGATGTACGACGTGATGTAGTCGCCCGGCGGCAACTGGATGATCATGTACGACAGCATCGAGATGAACAGAACGGTCAGGATGGCCAGCAAGACGCGCCGGACGATATAGGCGACCATCGGCGATTCCTTGGGGGTCAGGGGTCAGGGGGCGGGGAACGGGGGGCAGGGGCTAGGGATCAGGAGTCGGAGACGGGGACTGGGGTCGGCGGTACGGCGTCCACGCTGTCCACCTCGTCCACCGACCCCCGACCCCTGACCCCCAGCCCCAGCCGCTAGCTCTTGAAGAAGAAAGTCGTCGTCCGGGCGTTGCCGGGTGTCTGCCCCGGCGTGCTGCCGACGACGCCATCGGGCACGTTGCCCATCTTGTTGCTCTGGACGACGACGCCGAGCAGCGCTGGCGAGACGCCGACGGTGCCGATGATCCAGACGTTGTCGACCGACAACTGCAAGAGTTGCTTGCCGAGATCGATCCGCTTGTCCGGCGGCACTGCCTTCCCCTGGTCCAGCAATTCCAGCTGCTTGAGGATGTCGCCCTCGGGCTTGCGGCCGAGTTTGCCACCCGACTGATACCACTTGCCATACTCGACGCCCATCGCGCTGTCCTGGGAGAAGGCCATCGCGTGCGGCGGGTAGGTGTAGGGATTGTCGGAGCCGTCGTTTGACCAGACGCGGATTTGCAGCTCGTTGGCGCGCATGCGCGTCTCCATCAGGCTGCGCTCGACCTGGGTGACGTTCGCCTTGACGCCGAGGTTCTTGCCCCACTGCTCGGCGACCATCTGGCCGATGCCGGTCCAGTTGACGAAGGCAGCGCCGACGGTGGTGACTTCGAGGGCGAGGCGCTTGCCGTCGCCGCGCAGGCGGAAGCCCTCGCCGTCCTTCTTCAGGCCGAGCGCGTCGAGCATCTCGTTGGCCTTCTTGACATCCAGCACCGAGTTCTTCTTGCGCCCCTCCGGGCCGAGGTAATAGGGCGACTTGTCGCCGGGCGCGACCGAGCCGGGGTCGCCCAGGCCAAGCCAGAAGACCTCGTTGAGCTGGGCGCGGTCGATGCCCAGCGACAGCGCGATCCGGAACTCCTTGTTGGTCAGCAGCTTGGCGATCTCCGGGTCGGCGTCATAGCTCTGGTTGATGAAGAAGCCGGCGTCGGTGCCGTGCTGCCACTGCCAGAACTTGACGGCGTAGCCGGCCTTCTGCTCATTCTGCTTGAAGACCGGCACCTTAGCGATGTCGATGTGGCGCACCTGCAGATCGTACTCGCCGGCGATGGCGCGCAGATTGAGCACCTCGAGGTTCTCGGCCAGGCCGAACGTGATCTTGTCGATGTACGGCAACTGATTGCCGTCGGTGTCGACCGCGAAGTAGTACGGGTTGCGCTCCATCTGCATCGTCGGCGTGTTGATCGGCGAGGTCGTGCGCCAGGGAGCGACGGTCGGGCAGTCGACGTTGAGCTTGGGGTCGTTGCGGTTCTTGAAGTAGAGGACCCAGTTGTCGAACTTGGCCTCCTTGGCCTTGGCCTCGATCTGCTCCTTGGGCGCGTACTTCGGGTGGAACTGCTGCATGTAGTGCTTCGGTGAGTAGAGGCCCATGGCGTCGCGGCCGGCCTGGAAGTGGCTGGAGCCACCCAGACTAGCGATCAATTCGGGAAAGCTGAAGTAGGGCGCCTTGAACTTAAAGCGAACGGTCAGCTCGTCCGGCGCCTCGACAGTGCCCTGCTCGCCCTTGATCGCCATGAAGGACGCTTTGCTCGGGTTCAACTCGGCATTCCCGTAGAGGTCCTCGTACCAGAACATGATGTCGGCCGAGGTGAAGGGCTTGCCGTCCGACCACTTGAGGCCCTTGCGCAGGTGGAGGGTGGTCGTCATGCCATCGGGCGACACCTCAAAGCTCTTGGCCAGATGCGGCACGACCTTCTGCATGAGCGGGTCCCAGTAGAGGATCAACTCGTGCATGTGCCGGTCCATGTTCTGGCCGTCGGCCGGGCCGGTGAAGCCCATGCGCCAGGTGCCGCCGTACTTGCCGATCTCGTTCGGCTTGTAGACGAGTGGCTCGCTGGGCAGGCGCTGCTCGACCGCCGGCAACTTGCCGGCCTTGACCAGCTCGGCCAGCATCGGCGACTCTTTGAACGCCTTCGGCGCCATCGCCGGGTCGGTGATGATCTCGACGAACTTGACCCCACCCGGCTTGGTGGCGGCCGCCGGGGCGGTCGTGGCGCCGGCGGCGGGCTTGGCAGCCTCGGTCGGCTTGGCGGCGGCCGGGGCAGTGGTCGCGCCGGCGGCGGGCTTGGCAGCCTCGGTCGGCTTGGCGGCGGCGGCCGGGGCGGTCGTCGCGGCCGCCTTGGGCGCCGCCGTTGGGCTGGCCGGTGCGCCGCCGCAGGCGGCGATCGCGGCGCCGGCGCCGCCACTGGCGGCAAGCAGCGCGCTCAGCCGCAGCAGACGTCGGCGGCTCAGGTGACGACTCTCGTCGGACATGCGACCTTCCTCCTGACAGACGTACAACACCACAGGACAGCTCAGGATCGCCCCGGCCGGTGGGCGCGACCGCGCCCCAGCGGGCCAACTCATCGACTCGGACGGGACAGCGTTGGCCGCGCACTGCCGCACGAGGAGCGCGCCCGTCCTCAACGATGTCGATATCGCGGCCAGCGTACCGCGTGCCGGCCGAGCCGTCAAGTAGTGTGGGTGCGTATACGGTTGGCGGCAGCCATACTTGCGGTGCATCAGACGCCCAACAGGTCACCGACGGCCCCGCGCCAGCCCGGCTTAGCTGGCCCTTGACGCCGCCATCGCGGCCGGCTGACAATCACAGCGTTACCCCGTTTGGCTGCACGCCACCGCACGTTCGCCTTCCTGTTTACTCCGCGCTCGGCCGCTATGCGGCTCACGACCTGCCGGCGCCGCGCCGACTGCAGATGATGGCGACCGTCGTGGGGCGGCGCCAGTCGATGACTACCGTCACGGAGGGTACAACTATGGCACGCCGCTGTTCGCGCCGGTCATTCGCCTTCGGTCTAGCCGCTGGAGGGGCGCTGCTGCTGGCAGCTTGTGGGGCGCCGGCCGCCGCGCCGACGACCGCGCCCGCCGCCAAGCCGACGGAGGCGCCCAAGCCCGCCGCCCCCGCTGCCGGTGCTGCGACGGCTGCCCCGACCGCCGCCGCGGCGGCCGCCAAGCCAGCGAGCGGCGAGAAGGTCGCCTTGACCTGGTGGACCCACGGCGCCGAGGAAGAGAACAAGAAGAAGATGCTCGCCCTCCTGGTCAAGACCTTCGAGGGCAACAACCCGAATGTCTCCGTCCAGATCACCTGGACGCAGATGCCGGGTATCTGGCAGGCGCTGCAAGCCGCCTTCACCGCCGACAGTGGCTACCCCGACATCCTCTGGTTCGGCCTGACCCAGCGCCAGTGGATCGACGCCGGCTGGATCGCCGACCTGACCCAGGGCATCACCTGGGAGAATGTCGCGCCGTGGGCCAAGCAGGCGGCGACACTCAACGGTCCCGACGGCAAGCCGGGTGTCTGGTTCTTCACCGAGTTCGCCTCGACCGGCGAGCTGTACTACAACAAGCAGATGTTTGCCGACTTCGGCATCACTGTGCCGGCCAACGGCCAGTTCCCGCAGGACCAGTTCAAGAGTGTCGTCAAGACGGTCGCCGATAAAGGTGTCACCCCCTTCGCCAACGCCAACGGCGATCGCGACTACCCCGGCCAGACGATGCCGAGCTACCTGCTGCTCTCCAAACTCGGCACGGAGGACCTGGTCAAGCTCTGGAAGGGCGAGATCCCCTTCACCGACCCGCGCGTGGTTGACGTCTTCACCTACTTCGAGGAGCTGGTGAAGCTGAAGGCGTACCCGGCGACCTTCTCCAGCATGACGCTGAGCGAGTCGCACAACTACTTCCACACCCAGAAGAAGGCGGCGATGTTCCCGGTGCCGAGCTGGTACACCGCCCGCGCCTTCGTGCCAGCCGACAAGGGTGGCCAGCCGAAGGACTTCCCGCTCGGCTTCCTGGCCTACCCGGCCATGACCGACGGCAAAGGCATCAAGAACAAGTACCTCGATCCGGGTGGCTCGCAGACGGCGGCGGCCAAGAGCAAGAACCGCGATCTGGCGATCAAGGTGCTGAACGGCTACACCGACATCGCCTGGGCGACCGAGTGGGTCGGCACGACCGGCAATCCGACGGCCGTCAAGATCGACGCCACCAAGATCAAGTCAGACTTCCCCGGCTACTGGGAGGCCTACTTCAAGGCGCAGGAAGGCATCACCCACCAGGCGAATCTAGGCCCGGCCGTCAATGCCAAGCCGGCGCAGAACGAAGTCTGGACGAAGGTCGCCAGCCAGGGCATGCCCGCCGGTCTGATCACCGCCAAGGATGCCATCACTCAACTCGACGAGGGGTGGAAGAAAGGCGCGAAGTAGAGATGCGCCCGGCAACCGGCTGACGGCGACTACAGCGCGGCGCGGACGGCCGCGAGGGAAGGCGCATGGCGACCGAAACCCAGGAAACGCAATTGACGGTGACACCGGCGCTGACGGTCCCGGTCCGGCGGCACGGACCGCCCTGGGCGACGATCGTCCTGTTCATGTTGCCGGCGACCATCCTGTATCTGGGCTTCACGATCTATCCGACGCTGATGACCTTCTTCAACAGCGTCCACATCCTGCGGCCCGGCCGTGTCCTCACCTATCAGTTTGTCGGTCTGCAGCACTATCTGGCGCTGCTGATCGATGATGACATCTTCCGGCAGGCGGCCTTGCACAGCCTGACCTGGGCGGCCGCCTCGCTGGTGCTGGAGGTGCCGATCGCCCTCGGGCTGGCGCTGATCCTGCACGGCAACATCCGGGGCATGCGCTTCTACCGCACCGCCTGGTTCACGCCGGTGCTGATCACCTACCCGGTCGTCGGCATCGTCTGGCTGTGGATCTACAATTTCGACTGGGGCGTGGTGAACGTCCTGCTGCGCGCGGGCGGACTGGGCGGACTGGCGACCGCCTGGCTCGGCAACCCGACGACGGCGCTGCCGGCGCTGGTCTTGATCACGACCTGGATGTTCGTCGGCTTCGACATGGTGATCCTGCTGGCAGCGCTGCACGCCATCCCGCACGAGATCGTCGAGGCCGCCCGCATCGACGGCGCCAACCGCCGCCAGGAGATCGTCCGCATCCTGATCCCGCTGCTGCGCCAGACGCTGGTCAGCCTGCTCATCCTCTGCTTCATCGGCAAGATGAAGCAGTTCGCGCTGGTCTACGTCATGACGCGCGGCGGGCCGATGGGAGCGACCGAGACGGTCGCCACCTATCTGATCAAGCGCGCCTTCAACTGGCAGACGATCGACCTCGGCTATCCGTCGGCGATGGCAGTGCTCTGGTTCGCCATCATCCTCGGCCTGACGCTGCTCTTCGGCCGGCTGCTGCGCAGTCGCGAGGCGCTGGAGTATTGACATGACCACGCTGGCCGCCGTCACCCGCCGCTGGGTCTATCTGCCAGTCCTGCTCTACACCGCCTTCGCGGTCTTCCCGTTCCTGTGGCTGGCCAGCCTGTCGCTGCGCGCGACCGGCGACATCTACACCAACCCGTATGGCCTGCCCTTCCCGCCACAATTTGAGAAGTACATCGAGGTCTTCACCAAGTTCAACTTCGCCGTCTACTTCCGCAACAGCCTGATCACGTCGGTCGGCGCGGTCGTGCTGGGCACACTGGCGGGCGCGATGGCGGCCTTCATTCTGAGCCGGCCGCGCTTTCGCTTTCCCGGGCGCGAGGGGATCTTCCTGCTGATCTTCATCTCGATCATGTTCCCGCCACAAATCACACTGATCGCGCTGTTCCAGAACCTGGTCCAGACCGGCCTGTACAACACGCTGCATGGCCTGACGCTCGTCTACGCCGCCGCCGAGCTGCCGCTGACGATCTTCCTGCTGCGAGCCTTCTACCTGCAGATTCCGACCGATATCGAAGATGCCGCCCGGCTGGATGGCTGCTCCGACTGGCGCATGTTCTGGGCGGTCATGTTCCCGATCTCGCGGCCGGCAGTGGTGGCGGTCGCCATCCTGAATTTCATCGGCCACTGGAACGAGTTCCTCTACGCGGTCGTGTTTATCAGCCGCGAGGATATGCGCACGCTGCCGCTGGCGATCAACAACTTCCTGGGCGAGAATTTCCAGGATATCGGCATGCTGGCGACGGGGATGATGGTTGCCATCCTGCCGGTGCTGCTGATCTACATCTTTTTCTCCGAAGCGCTCATCAGCGGCATGACGGCCGGCTCGGTTAAGGGGTAGCTGCCGCCGGCGTTGTCAGCGATGCTGGAACACCGGCGGGCGCTTCTCGGCGAAGGCGGCCACGCCCTCACGCAGGTCGTCGGACTGGAAGACCTCGCCGGCCAGCATCGCCTCCAGTGCCAGCCCATCGGTCAGCGGCAGTGCCTGGCCCGCGTCGATCGCCTGCTTGGCGGCCGCTAGCGCCCGGCCGGCACGGGCGGCCAGCATCTCGGCCAGCGTCACGGCGGCGGCCAGCGCCTGGCCGGCTGGCACGACGCGGTTGACCAGCCCCAGCCGGTGCGCCTCGTCGGCGGCGACCTGGCGGCCGGTGAAGATCAGGTCTTTCGCCACCGCCGCGCCGACTAGCCGCGGCAGGCGTTGGGTGCCGCCGTAGCAAGGAAAGATGCCCAGCCCGGTCTCCGGCAGGCCGAGGCGGGCCTGCTCACCGGCGACGCGCAGGTCGCAGGCCAGCGCCAGCTCGCAGCCGCCGCCGAGCGCCACGCCCTCGATGGCGGCGATGGTTGGGCAGGGCAGCGCCGCCAGCCGATCGAACGCCTGCTGGCCGGGCAGGACGGCGCTGGCCGGCGGGTCGGCGGCGATGAAGGCCGGGAACTCCTTGATGTCCGCGCCGGCGCAGAAGGCGCGCGCGCCGGCGCCGGTGACGACCAGGCAGCGCAGCGCCGGCTCCGCCGCTAGCTCCGTCAACGCCGCGTTCAACGCCGCCAGCACCGCTTGGCTGACCAGATTCATCGGCGCGTTGTCGATGGTTAGCACGGCCACGCCGCCGGCCGTCCACGTCCAGGACACAAGCGCGGTCACGTGATTGTCCATCCCTTTCTGTCGTGATGGCTGAGGCGGCCCAGCGCCGGCTCAGCCTTCCCCTGCGGTCGCGCGCGTGCGCAGTAGATGCTTCTGGATCTTGCCGACCGGCGTGCGTGGGAACTCGGCCACGATCGCGATGCGCTCCGGCCGCTTGAACGCCGCCAGCCGCTCGGCGCACCAGGCCGTCAGGTCGGCTGGCGTGACCGACGCGCCCTCGCGCGCGATGACGAAGGCGACGATCGCCTCGTCGCGGATCGGGTCGGGGATGCCGACGACGGCGGCATCGAAGACGGCCGGGTGCGCCTTGAGCGCCGCCTCGACCTCGCTGGCGGCGATGTTGACGCCCGACCGCTTGATCAAGTCCTTAGCCCGGTCGACGAAGGACAACTGGCCGTCATCGCCGACCGCGACGACATCGCCGGTGTGCAGCCAGCCGTCACGCAGCGTGCGCGCCGTCGCCGCCGGGTCTTTGAAGTAGCCGCGCATCAGCGTCCGTCCCGGCACGCCAGCGACGAGCAGTTGCCCCTGCTCGCCCGGCCCGACCTCGGCGCCGCTCTCCTCGTCGACGACCCGCACCTGGTAGCCCAGCACCGGCAGGCCGAGCGTCATCGGGTCGCGCGCATCGTCGAGGGGGTTCATCAGCGGCAGGCCGACCGTCTCGGTCATGCCCCACAGTTGCATCAGCGGCACGCCGCAGCGCGCCCGCCACGCCTCGACCTCGGCCGGTGCGATGTTCTGGGCGAAGGTCAGCAGCCGCAGCGGCGTCTGTCGGTCGGCATCGGCGGCCGGCTGGCGCAGGATCATCCGGATCGGCGCGGCGAACAGGTCGGAGAGCGTGCAGCCATGGCGCGCGGCCTGGGCGAAGAAGCGGCTGGCGCTGAAGCGGTGCATCAACGCCACGCCCGCGCCGCTGACCAGCGCCGGCATGACCGAGTGGGTCTGCGCGCCAGCGTGAAAGAGCGGCAACACCACCAGGTGGCGATCGGTCGGCCCGCCGCGCGTGCCCTTGGCCATGCACTCGCCGGCGTACAGATAGGCTGCCTGCGTCACCAGGCACCCCTTGGGGTTGGCGGTCGTGCCGGAGGTGTAGAGCAGCGCCGCCACGTCGTCGCTGCTGGCGGTCGCGGCCGGCGGCGTGGCCGGCGCGGCGGCGACGAGCGGGCCGAGTGACGCGGCGGTCGCGGCCGGTGCATCGCCGGTGACGAGCAGGTGGCGAATGGCCGGCAGCCGGCCGCGGACGACGGCGGCGATTGGCAACCGCTCGGCGTCGGTGATGATAACCTGGCTCTCGGAGTGGTCGACGATGTAGGTCAGCTCATCGGCGGTCAAGGCCACGTTCGTCGGCGTCATGATCGCGCCCAGACGGGCGGCGGCGAACCAGAGCGCGATGAACTCCGGGCAGTTCGGCAGGTGCAGGTTGAACGTGTCGCCGTGGCCGATGCCGAGGCTGGCCAGCGCCTGCGCCGTCTGGTTCACCAGTCGGTCGAATGCGGCGTAGGTCCACATCGTCACCGTCCCGGCCGCATCCTCGAAGATGAGGAAGGGGCGGTCGGGCGCGCTGCTGGCGTGGTGCGCCAGAACACTGCCGAGTGTGCGCCGGCCGACGATGTCGATCACCTGTGCCTCCTGGGGCGCATGATCGCGCGGCGGGGCGAACGCATCTGACAGCACGCTCGGGCGCCACGCCCGGCCGGATCATCGGTGACCCTGGTCCAGTTCGGCAATGTTCCGATCGGGGCCGCGCTCCGTAACATCACTGTCGTCGTCGATCGATACAACCCAGCAGGAGGGCCGAAGCGATGCCAATCGTCATGATGATGCGATGGGAGGGGATCACGCCCGAGCAGTACGACCAGGCGCTGGAGGTGGTAGGCTGGGAACGCGATTCGCCACGGGGCGGGATCTACCACATTGCTTCCTTCGACGGCACGGGGCTGCGGGTGGTCGATGTCTGGGAGACCGCCGAGCAGTTCCAGCAGTTCGTCGAGCAGCGCCTGATGCCGGGCGTCAAATCGATCGGGCTGGGCGGTGAGCCAAGCGTCGAGATCTTCCCGGTCCACCGGCTGCACACCCCTGGGTACCGACCGGCGAGCTAGCGCATTCACGTCTGGGCTGACGCTCCGCCGCCTCGGGGAGCGTCACGTCAGCGCGGCTGGTGTCATTGGAACCAGCCGCGCGCCGTCAGCACCTGCCGGCCGAGGAGTCCGAGCTGGACTTCATGCGGCGTGTGCTGGTACTCGGGATGATACTCGAAGCGAGCGCGCTCGAAGTACTGGACGGTGCGCGTCACGCCGTCACCGGGACTGACCGCGGTGAACTCCTCGGTGATCGGGTAGCCGAAGACGGCCAGGCCGCCGCGCGCCTCCCAGAAGCGCTTGAAGCCGTAGGCCACGCTGTGGCCGGCCTCGGGAAACCAGAGGCGCTCTGGCGAAGCGATGGTCGGCGCGGGCAGCAGCGCGCGCGTGGCGGCGAACTGCACGCCCAGTGCCTCGATCTGGACGCCGTCGGCGGGCATCAGCGGGTCCTCGTCGAGCCAGACCATGGCCCGCTCGAAGTACTGTGTCACGAACCGGCGGTAGTCGCCGGGTTGCTGCTCGACGATCGCGTCGGTGATGGGATAGCCGAGGCTGGCAACGCCACCGTGCGCCTCCCAGGTGGCGAGGAAGGGCCAGCCGAGCGTCGCCCCAGTCTCGGGGAAGGTCCGGCGCGGCGTGGCATCGTTGCTGGGCGGAGCGGCCGGCGTCGGCGTCGGGCGGTCGTAGCGGAGCAGCGGGTTGCGGGCGTTGCTGCTGGCATTGGCGACCAGGTAGACGCGCTGGCGCACCGGGTCGACCGCGAGCGCATTGGCCGCGCCCGGCAACTCAATCTGGTGGTCGATCCGGCCGCGGTCGAGGTCAACCAGCAGGAGCCAGGTCGCCTTTGGGCCTTGGCGCAGCGGGCCATGCAGCGCCAGCACCGCCAGCCAGGGCGTCCCCTCGATGATGGCGGCGGCGATGATCTGGTCGCCCATCGTCGTGTCGAGCGACTGCGCGGTGGCCGGCACAGGTGGGTCCATCGCCAGCAGCCCCAGGCTGACAAGCACGGTCGCGAGCCAGTGCCCCATGCGTCGCATCGTCAACCTCCCTTTCCTGTCCGCGGCCCGTGACTGCTGGTCGCGACAGTCCACCCCTGCCCCTACGACACAAGGCGCAGGCCGGGGTTGCCAGGGCGTGGTGTGTCGTGATGCAGTGGCCGATCAGTGATAGCATAGGCTGGCCCCGGCGTGGGAGACGACCGGCCGGCCGGCAGCGCCCGCGCCCGGCCCGTGACGGAGGAGAGAGCCATGGTTGACCTGCAGGACAAGGTCGCGATCATCACCGGCTCGGCGGTCGGCATCGGCCGCGAGATCGCCGTCGCCTACGGGCGCGAGGGCGCGAAGGTCGTCGTCAACTACAGCAAGTCGGGCGCTGAGGCGGACGAGACTGCCGCGCTGGTGCGCCAGACGGGCGCCGACGTCATCGTCGTCCAGGCCGATGTCACGCGCGAGGAGCAGGCGCAGGCGCTGGTCGACGCCGCCGTGGCGCGGTTTGGCCGGCTGGACGTGCTGGTCAACAACGCCGGCGCGACCCGCTTCATCGACTTCGCCGATCTGGACAGTTGCACCACCGAGGTCTGGGACAGCCTCTACGATCTGAATGTCAAGGGCGCTTTTTGGTGCTGTCGGGCGGCGGCCAAAGTGATGCAGGCGCAGCAGCCGGCGGGCGGCAAGCTGATCAACCTTGTCTCGCAGGCCGGTTTGCGCCCGATGGGCAGTTCGATCCCCTACTGCGTCGCCAAGGCCGCTGAGACGCACCTGACGCTCTGCCTGGCCAAGGCGCTTGGCCCAACGGTGCAGGTCAATGCTATCGCCCCCGGCTTCGTCGCCGAGACCCGCTGGAATGTCGGCCGGCCGAACCTGGACGCGATGCAGCAGGGGGCGGCCAACGCCGCGCTGCTCAAACGCGTCGGCTACCCGAGCGACATCGCCGAGGCGGCGGTCTTTCTGGGTGGCTCCGGCTCGTACATGACCGGCCACGTTCTCGTCGTTGACGGTGGCCGGATTTGGGCCTAACGATGCGCTAGATACCGAGTGCTGAGTACCGATCGATAGCTTGCGGGGAGCTATTGCTCAGGACTCGCCACTCGTCACTGGTCACGCGGCTTGGGGGGCATGTGGAGTTGGCGGAGCGCGAGCGGGCGCTGGTGCGGCGGTTGCTGCGGGGCGACGTGACGGTCGCCGACGCGGCGCGGGAGGCCGGGGTCGGCCGGCGTGAGCTGGTCGCCTGGCGACGGACCTACCTGGCCGAGCGGGCGCCGGTGCGGGCTGGGGTGGCGGCGCTGCCGGTCAGCGCGCCGGTGACGATCCGCTGGGACACCTGGGGCGTGCCGCACATTGCCGGGGCGACGCTGCGTGACCTCTACGTCGGGCTGGGCTACGCGATGGCCCAGGAGCGGCTCTGGCAGCTCGACTGGCTGCGGCGCACCGCGCGCGGTGAGCTGGCCGCTGTGCTGGGCCGGAGCGCGCTGGAGAGCGACAAGGCGATGCGCGTCCTCGGCCTTGGCCGTGCCGCCGCCGAGGCGGTCGACGCGCTCGCGCCCGACGAGATCGATGCCCTGGCCGGGCTGAGCGACGGCATCAACGCCTGGCTGACGGCCGTCGGCGACCGGCTGCCGATCGAGTTCGACATCCTCGACTATCGGCCCGCGCCGTGGTCGGTGGCCGACAGCATCGCGCTGCTCAAGCACCAGTGGTGGCTGCTGACCGGCCGGCTGGAGAATATCACCATCGCCGAGGCTGCCCGCCGCAACATCACCGACACGCTCGTGCCACCATTCCTGGCGATCGAGGCCGGTGAAGAGACGATCATCCCCGGCGACGCGGCGGCGGGCAGCCCGGCCGGCGCCGGTGATCCGAGTGGGCTGGGCAGCAACAACTGGGCACTGGCGCCGGGGCGCATGACGACCGGCGCGGCGTCGCTGGCCAGCGACCCGCACTTGCCCTTCCAGCAGCCGGGCCAATACTTCGAGGCTCACCTGCGCGGCGCCGGATTGGATGTGGCCGGCGCCTTCTCAGTCGGCTCGACGACATGCGCCTTCGGGCGCAACCCGCGCCTGGCCTGGGGCCGCACCAACCACGCCGTGTCGGTGCGCGATCTCTACATCGAGGAGCCGGAGCCGGGCGAGCCGAACCGCTACCGCGAGGGTGAGGTCTGGCGGTCGTTCGTCGTCGAAGAGGAAGCCATCGCCATCGCCGGTGAGCCGACCGAGTACCTGTCAGTCAAGCGGTCGGTGCGTGGTCCGATCGTCAGCGGGCTGGTGCCGGAGCTAGAGTACTGGTCGGGACCGCCCCTGGCGCTGCGCTGGGTCGGCCTGGAGCCGGCGACCGGCATTCAGGCGGCGCTGGACCTGATGTGCGCCGACTCGGTCGCGGCGGCGCGGACCGCGCTGCGTGGCTGGGTGCTGCCGGTCAACACGTTCGTGCTGGCCGACATTGACGGCCAGATTGCGGTGCAAGTGGCCGGGCGCGTGCCGCGACGGGCTGATGCGCGGCGTGGGTATCGCAAGCCGACCGAGCCGGCCGATGCCTGGGGCGATCCGTTCCCCTACGACGAGTTGCCGCATCTGGTCGATCCGGCGAGGGGCTGGGTTGCCAGCGCCAACAATCCACCTGGGCCGGCCGATCAACCATGGGTCCGCCTGGGCGCCTGGGCTGACGGCTACCGCATGCGGCGCATCCGCCGCCGACTGGAGGAGCGCCCGCAGCATACGCTGGCCGAGGTCGGCGCGATCCAGGCCGATGTCGTCCATGGCCGCGCCGAGGACCTAGCGGCACGGGTGGCCTGGTGGTTCCGCCAGACCGGCGAGCCGCGGCTCGACGAGGCGGCACGCTGGCTCGACCGCTGGGACTGCGCCTACACCCGCGATGCCGTTGGTGCGAGCATCTTCGAGGCCTTCTGGCATGTCTGGCTGGAGCGCGTCGCCGACGGCCGCTTCGCGACCCGGCTGGTCGAGCTGGTGCAGAGCCAGTGCGGCGCGCTGGCGCGGGCGATCCTGCTCGGCCAGCAGGGCGACTGGTTCTCGTCGCGCACGGTGCGCGAGCAGGTGCGCGCCGCTGGGCGCGAGGCGCTGCGGCGGTTGGAGACGGAGGCCGGCGCGGATATAGCCGGCTGGCGCTGGGGGAGGCTGCACCGGGTGCGCTGGCCGCACGCGCTCGGCGAGCGGCCGGGGCTGCGCCGGCTGAGTGTCGGACCATTCGCCACCAGCGGTGGCATCAGCATCATCCGCGCCGCCACCCATGGCAACCGGCCGCCGTTCCGCGTCACCGGCGGCTCGACCTATCGGCTGCTGGTCGATCTGGGCGACCCGCGCCAGGCGTTGTCGGTCAGTCCCACCGGGCAGTCCGGCCACCCAGCCAGCACCCACTATCGGGACCAGACCCCGCTGTGGCTGGCCGACGAGTACAAGCCGCTCTGGCTCGATGACGCGCTGATCGACGCCAACCTGGCTGGCACGACGACGCTGGCGCCGTCTGACGCCGGAGTCGGGACAAATGGGGGAAGCATCGCCGCCGAGCCGCCGCCAGCCGGCGTGGTACCATGAGGCTGGCGGCCACTGGCGATCGCGGTCAGGAGCGAGGGCGGCGCGGATGAAGGCCGGCCGGGAGATGATCGAGCGCTGGCGAGGCGAGCCGGCGACACGGTGGCCGGCGCTAGCGCTGCTGGCGACGACCGCCGCCAGCAGCGTGGCCCTGGCGCTCCTCTGGTATCCACCGCCGGCGCTGGCGTTGCCACAGCGGCTGCTGGCGGCGCTGCTGCTGACCAGCCTGTTGCTGGCGGGTGGGACGCGGCTGACGCGCTGGTTGCGGGCGGATCCGGAGCGGCCGGTCGACCGGGCTAACCTGATCGCGCTGGCGGTGCTGGCCGGCGGCAGCCTGGTGCTGATGGTCGTCGGCGGCCCGCTGCTGGCGGCGCTGCAGCGGGCCGTGCCCGGATTGGTGCTGCTGCTGGGACTCGTCGTGGGCGGCATTGCTGGGGTGGCATTGCTGGGCCTGGCCGCGCGCGACCTGGCCACCCTGACGCCTGTCGAGAATCTCACAGCACCCGTTGACGCGAGCGTGATCGTGGCCGAGCCGGTGGCCGTGGGCGCCGGCGTTCCCGAGGTCACGACGTCGGTCGCGGCCGCCGAGGATGTCGCCCATGCCGTGCCGGTCGCGGTCGCCCCGGTGCCGACCGCCGTCATCCCGGCGCGCACGCCGGTAGTGCGGCGCAGCCCATGGGCCTGGCTCGACTCGAAGTGGACGATGGCCGTGCTGGTGGCGCTGCTGCTGCTGGCGGGCGGCAACTATCTGGCGCGGCAGGGGTACCTGGGGGGCCTGACGGCGCTGCTGCCGACCGATGGCCCGGCCGGGCCGGAGCAGCCGGCGGCCAAGGATGCGCCAGCCGTCAGCGCGCCCGGCGCGGCCATGCCGATCACCGACATTACGGCGCAAGAAGTCCGGCCGCTGCTGGGTGAGGCCGTGGCCGGCGCCAAGCCGCTGGACGACGCCCGCAGCCTGGTGGCCAGCGCCGACGGCCGGCTCTACATTGTTGAGACTGGAACCAAGCAGGTGATTGTCCTCGACAACCAGGGCAAAGAGGTTCGCCGCTGGGGCGGCCCTGGGCAGGGCGACGGGCAGTTTGAGGAGCCGGTGGCGGTGGCAGTCGATCCCACCGGCAACGTGCATGTGTTGGATGCGCAGCGCAACAGCGTGCAGGTCTTCTCAACCGAGGGGCGCTTCCTCAGCACGTACGGCGGCGGCCAGACGAGCTACCGGCCACGCGGGCTGGCGATGGGCGACGACAGCAGCCTGTACATGGCCGATACCGGTCGCAACCGGGTGCTGCGCCTGTCCGAGACCGGCGAGCAGGAAGGCATCCTGCCGCCGAACTGGGAGGCGCGGCCGGCGGCCATCGACCAGCCGACGGCAGCCATCAGCGCCGCTGGCGTCGTCTACATCGCTGAGCCGACCCGCGCCCGGCTGCACCGGCTGACCAGCGACGGCACGCCGGTCGCGCCGGCGTGGGCCATTGCCGGCAGCGACACGCTGCGCAGCGCCCGCCTGACGCTCGGGCCGAAGGCCGAGGTCGTCGTGGCCGAGGTCGGCGCCGGCCGGGTGCTGCTGATCTGCCCGGGTGGCGACAAGGTGCTGGCCTGGAAGCTCGA